>DASZMJ010000132.1:0-21663 GCA_035551935.1 Isosphaeraceae bacterium | reverse complement strand
GGCAGGGCGAGCCCTGCCCTACGAAGAGTGACTCGGGACGTTTCCGCCGCCGTTGACGCCCGCGTCGGGCCGGACTAGTGTGGAGGGCATGTCGGCCATCCTCGGCATCTCCGCGTTCTACCACGACGCCGCGGCGGCCCTGATCGTCGACGGCCGGGTCGTGGCCGCGGCGCAGGAGGAGCGGTTCACGAGGAAGAAGCACGACCCGGACTTCCCCGCCCGCGCCGTCGCGTATTGCCTCGCCGAGGCCGGCCTCTCGGCCGCCGACCTCGACTGGGTCGGCTTTTATGATAAGCCGCTGTTGAAGTTCGAGCGCCTGCTCGAGACCTACTTCGCCTTCGCCCCGGCCGGCTTCCGCTCGTTCCTCAACGCCTTGCCCGCCTGGGTCCAGACCCGACTGTTCCTCAACCGCGAGCTCGCCCGGGCCCTCGGCGACTACAGGAAGCGGTTCGTCTACACCGAGCACCACGAGTCGCACGCCGCCAGCGCCTTCTACCCCTCGCCGTTCGACGAGGCCGCCATCCTCACCGTCGACGGCGTCGGCGAGTGGACCACGGCGAGCTTCGGCGTCGGCCGCGGCAATCGGGTCGAGCTGTCGCACCAGATCCGCTTCCCGCATTCGCTCGGTCTTTTGTATTCAGCATTTACGTATTATACAGGTTTTCGTGTCAACAGCGGCGAATACAAGGTGATGGGGCTGGCCCCCTACGGCGAGCCGAAATACGCGAAGTTGATCCACGACCACCTGATCGACCTCAAGGACGACGGGTCGTTCCGGATGGACATGTCGTACTTCAATTATGCGCAAGGCTTCACGATGACCTCGCCGAAGTTCCACCGGCTCTTCGGCGGGCCGCCGCGCAAGCCCGAGACGCCGCTGACGCGGCGCGAGATGGACCTGGCGGCGTCGGTGCAGGTGGTGACGGAGGAGGTCCTCCTGCGGATGGCGCGGCACGTCCATGCGCAGACCGGCCAGAAGAACCTGTGCCTGGCCGGCGGCGTGGCCTTGAACTGCGTCGCCAACGGCCGCATCCTCCGCGAGGGGCCGTTCGACGACCTCTGGGTCCAGCCCGCGGCCGGCGACGCCGGGGGCGCCCTGGGCGTCGCCCTGTTCGTCCACCACCAGCTGCTCGACCAGCCCCGCACCCCCTGCCCGACCGACGCGCAGCAGGGGTCGCTGCTCGGGCCTTCGTTCAACGACGCCCAGATCGAGCGATTCTTGCGTAAGGTCGGAGCAACATTTACAAAATATGAGTCGGACGAGGCGCTCTGCGAGGCGGTCGCGGGATGGATGGCCGAGGGGAAGGTCGTCGGCTGGTTCCAGGGGCGGATGGAGTTCGGGCCGAGGGCGCTGGGGGCGCGGAGCATCCTCGGCGACGCGCGGAATGCGTCGATGCAGTCGACGATGAACCTCAAGATCAAGTTCCGCGAGTCGTTCCGCCCGTTCGCGCCGTCGGTCTTGCGGGAGAAGGTCGCGGACTACTTCGAGACGCGGCCGCACGAGAGCAGCCCGTACATGCTCCTCGTCGCCCCCGTCCGCGCCGACAAGCGCCTGGCGATCAACGGCCAGGCCGACGGCCTCATGGGTATTGATAAGTTGAAGGTCCCCCGCAGCGTGATCCCGGCCGTGACCCACGTCGACCACTCGGCCCGCATCCAGACGGTCGACGACCGCGACCCGCTCTATCGGCGCTTGATCCGCACTTTTGACCGGCTCACGGGCTGTCCCGTGATCATCAACACCAGCTTCAACGTCCGCGGCGAGCCGATCGTCGGCACGCCCGAGGACGCCTACCGCTGCTTCCGCGCCACCGACATCGACGTGCTCGCCCTCGGCCACTACGTCCTGACCAAGGCCGACACCGCCGGCGCCAGCGCCGCCGAGGTCGCCGAGCACCTGGCGCGGTTCCAACTCGATTGAGGGTGACGATGAACGTTGAGCGAAGCCCCGACAAAGGGGACTGGCTCCGAGTCTTCGAGGTGCCTGTCCCCCTTTGTCGGGGCGGAGCGGGCTCGGCAGGGTGGAGCGGGCCCTTGGGCCGGGGACAGGCACCTCGAAGACTCGGAGCCAGTCCCCGTTCCCCGGGCCGTTGAGCCTCGCCAGACGACCCCTTTGAAGAGGAACCCTCACGATGGCCCTCGTCCCGATCAACTGGAAGCCGGACCGGAAGCTCCTCGCGGAGTTCTCCGAGGTCGCGATGTTCTTCCTCGGGATGGTCTTCGCCCCGCTGGCCCTCTGGCGTGGGAATACGCGCGGGGCGATCCTCTTCTGGGTGCTCGCGGTGGCCTGCCGCGTGGTGGGGCTGGTGCGGCCGACGTGGCTGAAGCCGGTCTTCGTCGGCATGACGCTGGCCTCGTGGCCGATCGGCTGGGTCGCCTCGCACCTGGCGTTCGCGATCCTCTATTACGGCGTCATCACCCCCGTCGCCCTCCTCTTCCGCCTCATCCATCGCGACGCCCTTCGCCTCCGCTTCGACCGCTCCGCCCCCTCCTACTGGGAGCCCTACAACCCCGACCAGGGCATCGAGCGCTACCTGCGGCAGTTCTGAATCATCCCCTCCCCGTAGGGCAGGCCTCGCCCTGCCTCTTTTGATCATAAAATCAAGAGGCAGGGCAAGCCCTGCCCTACGGGAGGGGAAGGCCCCTTGATCGTTTCGCCGCGCGGGATTGGAATGGCAGACATGCGGGGCGTCGCGCGTCGCCCCGACGAACCCCCCGACCGTCGCAGGACCCCCGCCATGCCCGAGCCCATCGAGACGAAGGCCGAGCCAGTCGCCGCCCCGGCCCCGCCCAAGCCGGCCGCCTCGAAGACGTTCGACGAGCTCGCCGAGATGTCGCAGCCCGGCATCCTCGCCGAGTTCATCGACTTCCTCCGCTACAACAAGAAGTGGTGGCTCATCCCGATCCTGCTCCTCATCGGCCTCTTCGGGATCCTCATCTACCTGTCGCAGACCGCCGTGATTCCGTTCATCTACACGCTCTGATCGAAAAGGGACACGGACGATCCACGACCGTCGGCCCCGGCCGTCGGGCTATTCTTTCGAAGGAACGTCGATGTCGAGCCTCCCGCTGTTCGACCGCAGGGAAGGGCCGGCCGAGGCGCCGTACTGGTCGGTCTCGGAGTTGACGGCGCTGGTCAAGGAGACGCTGGAGGGGGACTTCGCGGACATCGGCCTGAGGGGCGAGGTGTCGAACCTGGCGCGGCCGAGGTCGGGGCACGTGTACTTCAGCCTCAAGGACGACGGGGCGCAGGTGCGGGCGGTGCTCTGGAGGAGCGAGGCGAGGCGGCTGGTCTTCGACCTCGACGACGGCCTCGCCGTGCGGGCGCGGGGGGATTTGACGGTCTACGAGCCGAGGGGCGAGTATCAGCTCGTCGTCCGCCAGATCGAGCCGGAGGGGATCGGCCCGCTGGAGCTCGCCTTCCGGCAGATCGTCGCGCGACTGGAAGCGGAGGGGCTGTTCGACCCGAGCCGCAAGCGGCCGTTGCCGAAGGTGCCGAGGCGGATCGTCGTCGTCAGCAGCCCCACCGGCGCCGCGGTGAGGGATTTTGCGCAGATCGTCGGCCGGCGCTGGCCGGCGGTGGAGATCCTGATTGCGCCGACGCGGGTGCAGGGCCAGGGGGCGGCCGAGGAGGTGGCCGCGGCGATCGAGCTGGCCAACCAGGTGGCCGACGCCGATTTGATCGTCGTCGCCCGGGGCGGCGGCAGCCTGGAGGACCTCTGGGCGTTCAACGAGGAGGTCGTCGCCCGCGCGATCTACCGCTCCCGATTGCCGGTCGTCTCGGCGATCGGCCACGAGGGCGACGTGACGATCGCCGACCTCGTGGCCGACCGCCGCGCGCTCACGCCGAGCGAGGCCGGCGAGCTCTGCGTGCCCGACGCCCGCGAGGTCCGCGCGTTGCTCGACTCGTTCCGCGACCGCCTCGCCCGCGCCCTGGCCGCCCGCGCCGAGTTCGGCCGCCAGTCCCTCGACGACCTCGACCGCCGCGCCCAACGTGCCATCGCCCGCGACCTGGAGCGACGCCGGTTCCGGGTCGGCCGGCTCGCGGCCCAGCTCGACGCGTTGAGCCCGCTGGCCGTGCTCGCCCGCGGCTACAGCGTCACCCTCGCCGACGACGGCGCCACCGTCGTCCGCGACGCCTCCACGTGCCGCCCCGGCGACCTGATCGAGACCCGCCTCGCCGCCGGCCGCCTCGTCAGCCGCGTCGTCGCCGCCGAGGCGGACGGCCCGGCCGTACAATAGGTTTCGAGGGAGAACGACTCATCGCCTTCCAGGAGCCCCGCCCATGGTCCGCCTCATCCCCGCCCGCATCGAGGGCGGTCGCGTCATCCCCGAGGGGCCCTTGCCCGAGCCGGGAGAGGTCCGCAGCGTCTCGATTCTGCTCGAAGTGGGAGATGCCGCACGCGGAACCGAAACCGCCCAGGTAAAGCCTCGGCCGCTCGGAGCCGACACCCAGCCGGATGCCAAGGAAGGCGAGACGGCGCTCTCGCGGCTCCGCGGCCTCTTGAAGGACGTCGACAAGGATCCGGAGGAACTCAAACGGGAATATTATGATTATCTAGAAAGAAAGTATCGCTGAAATGGACGTCCTCCACGACATCAACATCGTCATCGACGTCCTCGAGGACCGGGCCCCCTTCGCCGAGCCCGCCGCGGCCCTGTGGGCCAAGGCGGAGGCGCGGGAGTTGAGGGCGAGCCTGGCGGCGACGACCCTGACGACGGTGTACTACATCACGCGGAAGTCCCGGGGCGACGATGTGGCCCGGAGGGCCATCGCCGACCTGCTCCGAGTCTTCGACATCCTGCCCGTCAACCGTGCCGTCCTGGAGGCCGCGCTGGTGCACCCATCGCGCGACTTCGAGGACGCGGTCCAGGACGCGGCGGCCGAACTGGCGGGCATTGCGGTCGTCGTCACCCGCGACCCGGCCGGCTTCGCGGGCTCGACGAGGCGGGTCGTCGATGCGGCGACGTTCGTCGCGGAACTGGAGGCCCGGCCCGACTGAGCCCCCGATCACTATCAGTTGCCCTTGCCAGGGGGGGGCGGGGTGGGTCTAATGGGTAAGGAAAGGCACCCGGGATCGGCCCGCCGGCGGCATTGTGAGCGGCCCGAAGGCGTCCCGAGGCAACGGCCCGGAGGCTTTTCCGAGATGAATGACCGCATCGCCTACCAGGGCATCACCTTCGACGATGTCCTGCTCGAGCCGGGCTACTCCGAGCTGCTCCCCAAGCACGTCGACGTGCGCACCCAGCTCACCGCGAAGATCGCCCTGAACCTGCCCATCCTCTCGGCGCCGATGGACACCGTCACCGAGGCGGAGCTGTCCATCGCGCTGGCGCAGGAGGGGGGCCTGGGCGTCATCCACAAGAACATGTCGGTCGAGGAGCAGACCCGCGAGGTCGACAAGGTCAAGCGCTCCGAGAACGGCATCATCGTCGACCCGATCACGCTGCCGCCGGACGAGACCGTCGGCACGGCCCGCGAGATCATGCGCGGCCACAACATCTCGGGCGTGCCGATCACCGTCGGCGGCAAGCTCAAGGGGATCCTCACCCGCCGCGACCTCCGGTTCCTCGAGTCCAACGACCTGCGGATCGAGGAGGTCATGACGAAGGCGAACCTCGTGACGGCGCCGGCGGACACGAGCCTTGAGGAAGCCGATCGGATCCTGACGAGAAATAAGGTCGAGAAGCTCTTGCTGGTGGACGATGATTACCGGCTGAAGGGGCTGATCACGATCAAGGACATCGACAAGCTGCACCGCTACCCCAACGCCTGCAAGGACGCCCGCGGGCGGCTCCGCGTCGGCGCGGCGGTGGGGGTGCACGACTACGAGCGGATCGCCTCGTTGCTGGAAGCCGACGTCGACGTGCTGGTCGTCGACTCGGCCCACGGGCACAGCAAGAACGTGGTCGAGACGGTGCGCAAGATCAAGCAGGATTACAAGATCGACGTCGTCGCCGGCAACGTCGGCACGGCCGAAGGCACCCGCGCCCTGATCGACGCGGGGGCCGACGCGGTGAAGGTCGGCATCGGCCCCGGGTCGATCTGCACGACGCGGGTCGTCTCGGGCGTCGGCGTGCCGCAGATCACCGCCGTGTACCAGGCGGCCCGGGCCGCCGCGGGGCGGGTGCCGGTGATCGCCGACGGCGGCATCCGCTACTCCGGCGACATCACCAAGGCGCTGGCCGCCGGCGCCCACTGCGTGATGATCGGCGGCCTGTTCGCCGGCCTGGCCGAGAGCCCCGGCGAGACGATCATCTACCGCGGCCGGAGCTTCAAGACCTACCGCGGCATGGGCTCCATCGGCGCCATGGCCAAGGGCTCGCACGAGCGCTACCGCCAGGACGGCGCCCGCGTCGCGAGCCAGGCCGCCGCGCCGCAGAAGCTCGTCCCCGAGGGGGTCGAGGGCCGGGTCCCGTACAAGGGCCCGCTGGCCGACTACGTCTTCCAGCTCGTCGGCGGCCTGCGGGCCGGCATGGGCTACTGCGGCACCCGGACCGTCGACGAGCTTCGCACCAAGGCCCGGTTCATCCAGGTCACGCACGCCTCCGTCCAGGAGAGCCACCCGCACGACGTCGTCATCACCCAGGAGGCGCCGAACTACTCGAGCTTCGCCCTCGACGGCGACGCCGGCCGCGGGCCCGCCTGAGGCCGCGGCCGGGCCCGTCCTCTTCCTTTCGACCGCATTTTTCATTGAAGTTTTTGGATTCGATGACGATCCCGGCCCCGGCCGCGCGCCGGCCGGGAAGGTGGCGGGGGCGGGCGTCCGGTTGGGCGGGTGCGATCCCCGATCGGGCCGGTTCCGGCCCGGGACGAATCCGATACGATTCCCCGCGAAGGGGGCAAGGAGGCGAGACGTGAGGCGGTCCAGAATGGCCCTGATCGCGGCGGCCCTGGCGATCGGCCTGACGGCCTCGTGGAGCTGGGCGCGGCAAGGCTTCGGCGGCCGCGCCCCGGCCGCCGACCCGGCGCAGGCGCAAGCCGACTTCGACCCGATGGCCGCGGCCCGGGGGCCGCACCAGATGCTCCGCAACGGCAAGGATTACCTCGGCTACCGCGAGTACGAGAAGGCGCTCGAATTCCTCCGCCAGGCCGAGGCCCGCGAGGCCGAGCTGACGGCCAACCAGCGTCGCGAGCTGCACAAGGCGATCGCGGCCGCCCAGCGCGGCCTCCGCGAGCCGGCCGTCGCCGACGCGCGGCGCGGCCCCCGTCCCGGCGCCATCGCCCTGGCCCAGCCGGCCGACGCACCGCGGCCCGCCGCCCCCGAGGTCGATCGCGAGCCGATCCAGCTCGCCAGCGCCACCCTGACCGACCTGAGCACCGCCCCCGACCCGGCCGTCGGCACCGCCGAGCCCGACCCGACGCCGGCCCCCGACGCCGGCACGCCGCCGGCGCAGGCCCCGGCCACGGCCACGGCCACGGCCACGGCGACCGACACGCCGGCCGTGGCGCCGAGCGGCCCGGCCACGCCGCCCGAGCCGCTCGTGCCGCCGCGCGAGGCGGCGACGGCCGGCCCGAAGGCCGACGACGGCCCGCTCCCCCCCCTGCCCGCCGTCGCGGCCGAGCCGGCGCCCCGGCCGTCCCCCGCGGCCCCGGCCCCGACCCCTTCCGACCTGCCCCCGCTGCCGGCCGATCCCCCGGCCACGGCCCCCGAGCCGAAGGTCGCCCCGCCGGCCGAGGCCCCCGCGCCCGAGCCCGCGCCGCTCACGCCCGCCGCCGCGCCGGAGCCCGCCCCGACGCCGGCCCCGGAGCCCGTGGCCGTGCCCGTCCCCGAGCCCGCCCCCGTCGCCGCGCCGGCCCAGATCGAGGAGCCGAGGCCCGCGCCGGTCGCCGTCGAGGCGACGGCCGGGACCGCGCCCGAGATCGCCCCCGCGATCGCCCCGTCCCGGGAGCTGGACGACGGCCCCCCCGCGCCCCCCGCCGAGGAGGTCCGGCCGGAACCGGCCCCGTCACCCGCGACGAACCCCGCGCTCCGGGCCGCGCCGGACCCGGCGGCCCGGATCGCGCCGATCGTCGTGCCGGGCCCCGAGGACCGGGTCGCGCGGCCGCGGACCTCGACGCGGGCCGTCTCGACGTATCGCTCGACGATCTCGCCCGAGTCGCGGGCGCTGGTCGATCGCGTGGCGCGGCTCCAGGACCAGGACCGGGAAGGCAACCGCATCCCCGCGCCGACGTTGCCCGGCGGCATGGCGCAGCCGACGCAGGGGCCGCCCGACCCGACCGGCACCCACCTGGAGCTGCCCCGGGCCCCCAGCCCGACCGAGGCGCGGCCGATCCGGCCGATCCAGTTGCCCGAGGAGTTCACCACGCTCGGCCCGCGCACCTGGAACCCCGGCCGCAAGCTCTGGGTCGCCGCCGCGACCTGCCACATGCCCTTGTACTTCCAGGACGCCGTCCTGGAGCGGTACGGCCAGAGCATCGAGCAGGGGCTCGGGCCCGCCGGGCGATTCGTGACGTACCCGCTCGACGACCCGCGGCAGTCCAAGGCCCGCAACCAGATCGCGCAGCCGTTCGTCTCGCTCGGCCTGTTCTGCTTCCAGGTCGCGGCCCTGCCGTACAACCTCGTCGTCGACCCGCCCTGGGAGGCCGAGTACGACCTCGGCTACTACCGGCCCGGCGACCCGATCCCGCCCGACACCGCCTACCTGCCCTGGCTCGGCGTCGGCCCGCTCTTCCGCACCCGGTATTGAGCCGCCCCGACCCGACCCGACACCGGGACCCCCGCGGCGACTGCCGCGCGGGTCCCGGTGTCTATGCGGTGTGAGGATTGTGAACACAGCTTGAAGAATCGTCCCTTTGCGACGACCCCACTTGCCCGATCCCGACCGGTCCATTAGCTTGGAATGGACGGGGACGAGCGCGCGGGCCGGCGGCCGACATCCGGCCCGCCGATTCCGCAATCGACGGCGACCGGGACCAGGGCAGCCGAGGGGTCGACACCGATGGAAACCGCCCAGACCGCGGCCTCCGCCTGGGAGGCCGAGCGAGTGACACTCTGCCGACACTTCCTGCGGGACATGGAGTCCCTCTGGGAGCAGATCCTCCGCATGGCGGCCGTCGTCGAGGAGGCCCTGAACACCAGCGTGCGCGCCCTCTGCGACCGCCGCTCCGACCTGGCCGACCGGGTCCACGGCGGCGAGGGGGAGATCGACCGCTGGGAGGTCCAGATCGAGCGCGAGTGCCTGAAGGTCCTGGCGCTGCACCAGCCGGGGGCCTCCGACCTGCGGCGGGTCGCGGCGATCCTGCGGATCAACAACGACCTGGAGCGGATGGCCGACCTGGCCGACCACATCGCCAACCGCGCCCGCAAGCTCGCGGCCAAGGTCGTGCCGACGGCGATCCCCGGCGCGCTCGAGGAGATGGCGCTGGAGGCCCTGGCCCGCGTCCGCGAGGCGCTCGACGCCCTGGCCCGCTGCGACGCCGAGCTCGCCCGCGCCGTCATCGCCGCCGACCGCGGCATCGACCGCCGCCGCCGCGCCGTGCTCAAGGAGCTGAAGCAGGCCATCCGCCGCGAGCCCGAACGCGTCAACACCTGGCTCCGGCTGATCAACACGGCGCGGAACTTCGAGCGGATCGCCGACCACGCCACCAACATCGCCGAGGCGGTCATCTACCTGAAGGAAGGCGACATCATCCGCCACGTCGCCCGCAGCCCCCGCCCGGGGCCCTGACGGCCGCGGCCCGCCTCAGGCCTCGACGCCGAACCCCTGCAACGACGAGCGGAGCGCGTCGAGCCCCTCGAACAGGACCGCCTGGAGCCCCAGCGCATGCGCCGGCTCGACGTTCAACGCGCGGTCGTCGATGAAGACGGCCCGGCCCCGCGAGCAGCCGGCGATGCCCAGGGCGTTGAGGTAGATGTCCTCGTCGGGCTTGACCTGGCCGAGGTAGCACGACGTGAAGAAGGCCGCGAACGCCGAGTCGAGCCCGAAGGTCCGCACCCGGTACTCGTGCAGCTCGCGCGACTCGTTGTTGAGCGTGAAGAGCCGGTACTTGCCCGACGCCGCCAGGGCCCGCACCCAGTCGAGCGTCTCGCCCAGCGGCTGCGACTGCGCGAACATGAACGCCTGGAAGTCCTCGGCCGAGAAGTCGCGTTCGCGAAAGAAGACCGCCTTCTTGACGTAGCCGTCGAGGCCGAGCCGGCCGGTCTCGAACGCGGTCTTGAGCATCTCGTGCCGCGTCTGGAACTCGGCGAAATCCAGGCCGAACTGCGCGGCCGCCCGCCGCCGCGCGGCGGTGTCCCAGGCGTTCGTCAGGAGCACGCCCCCGACGTCGAAGAACAGGGTCGGCGGCTCGGCCATGGCGACGGGCCTCGGGGGCTTCGGGTTCCTGCGGGAGGCGCGGTGCCTCCGGCACAGCCACCATCTTATACTGCGAGGACGAGCGTCGAGGAATCCCCGTGATCCTCCCGGATTCGATCCGTCCGTGGGCGCCGAGATCCGCAAGGTCCGCCCCGCCGTCGTGGTGAGCGATTCCCCAGGATCGTCCGGGGGCGATGGGAGTCCAGTCCGGCGATGGAACCTCGCTACACCATCGGCCAGTTGGCCAAGGCCGCGGGCGTCCCCAGCTCGACCGTGCGGTATTACGAGCGGGTGGGGCTCGTCAGACCGTCGGGGCGGAGCGGGGGAAACTATCGGCTCTACGACGCGGGAGCGTTGGAGCGGTTACGGTTCATCCGGGCGGCTCAGGCGACGGGCTTCACCCTCGATGATGTCACCGGGATGCTCGGCCACCGCCACGACTCGACCGCGTCGTGCCGGGAAGTCCAGGGCCTGATCGAGAACCGCCTCCGTGATCTCGAGCGGCGACTGGAGGATTTGCGGCACGTCGAGCGGGTCCTGAGGTCCGCCCTCGATGCCTGCCGCGAGACCGAAAAGCCAGGACGCTGCGAACTCATCGACCGGCTCAGCCAGGCCTCCTCCCCCGCTCCGAAACGCTCCGCCCTCGAGATTCCCAAGAAGCGGCCTTGACCTTATACCCGGGTGCAAGCTGTAGACTGGGATTGTTCCGTCACGCCGAGGGAGAAGCGATGAAAGTCCGGGTGCTCGATTTCGAGGGCTGTCCGAATCACGAGCCCACCGTAGTCTCCGGGTGGACTACGCGAGGGGGCAGTTCGTCATTTCCACGGACTCGTGCGGCCCGGCCCCGGTCGAGGCGATGCGTCAGGCCCTGGAGAAGGCCGGGTACCGAGGAGAGGTGATCGAGAACAGCCCGCCCCGTGCGGGGCGGTGACCCATCGAAACTCCAACGCTCTCGTGCATGAAAGGGGGTTCCAGATGCGCCTGAACTTCTTGTCGGCCGTCCTGCTGGCCCTGCCCCTGCCGGTCGCCGCGCTGGTTTCCGGAAGGGCGCACGTCGGGTGTTACGCGACCGACGGTCCTTGCGTGACCGCGCGGACCTCGGATGGACGGGAGTGCTGCCCCCGGGAAACGAAGGCCGCTGCGCCGAAGCCGACGGGCAAGGCCGACGCCCGGTCGATCGACCCCGGCCGCCAGATCGTGTTCCAAGTGGAGGGGCTCACTTGCCCCGCCGTGAAGGGCATCGGCTGCGGCCACATGCTCCGGGGCGTGCTGGAGTCCCTCGACAAGCTCGACGGCGTCGAGGCGAGTTCGGCCAACTACACCGGGACCATGATCCGCATTTCCGTGACCACCGCGACCGACCGGGACAAGGTTGCCGAAGCGGCCCGCAAGGCGCTGACCGAGGACGACCGCAAGGCGGTCCGGCTCGCGGGCGATGAGTTCCGGCGCGCCTTGGACCGGGAGGAGTGGCGTGGGGCGGGGCGGATCGGGGAGCTCTCGGCCATCGAGTTCCACACGCTGGCCCTTCATCGGTTCAAGACGTTCGCCGAGGCTGAACAACTCGACAAGAAGACCACGGATAAGCTCGTGGAGATCGCCGAGCAGCAATGGGAGCGCCTCAGCAAGAAAGCCAAGGCCGATGGGGCGACCCGACCGGAGGATTGGCAGAAACGACTCAAAGCGTCTCTTCCCATCCTCCTCGAGCGGGTGAAGGGAGTTCTCACCGCCGAGCAACTCGAGCGGTTCAAGCAAACGCTCACGGGCCGGTGTGCTGACGGGGAATGCCCGGAGGCACCGCCCTCGCCGGCGCGAGGGGAGAAGGCGTCCTAGCTCGGTCGAGGAGTCATTCGCGATGCAACACCCACGCACAGTGTCCCGACGGGGCTTCCTGGAAACCGCGGCAGCGTCGGCCGGGGCCCTGATGACCACCGGCCCGTTGGCTCAACGCGCCAACGGCAGCGTCGAAGTCCCCATCGCGAAGCTCAACTTCGCGCCCGGCTCACGCTCGGATGGCGGGCTCGACGAGGTACGTTGGGCTCCAAGGGTCAATCCGTCCCTCATCCGCCGCCTCTACGAGACGGACGCGCGCGGCATTGTGGATGACGAACTGATCGATGAGGTGGGCTGTGCCCTCCATGCCCGTTGCCAGGGCATCCTGCGGGCGACCGAGGCCCATGAGGGGGGGAAGGTGAGGTGCCACCGCTGCGGGCACCTCATCGTGCTTCCGGCCGGCGTGTGGAGACAACAGGACGTCGCGATCACCTGTGACTCGTGCGCCTGGAGTGTGCCGGGGAGAGGTTATCTCAAGACATACCAAGATAAACACCTCAACGGGGGTGGAGCGGTCGCCCTGTTCGAGGCGTTCATCGGGCAGTTCGAGCGCGCCTGTTTGCCGCATGAGACGATGCTGGCCATCGATCAGCTCATCCATGGCTTCCATTGGTATTCGGTGAAGAGCCCCGGGCGCCCCGCGGCCACGAACTCGACCTTCGCGAAGAACAAACGGGAGCGCGACGGATCGCGCCTCGGCCCACCCCTTGCCGCCACGAACTTGATCTACGCGAAGAATAAGCGAGAGCTGCTCACGTTCCTCGACACCCTGACATACGGCGAGGGCAGCACGCCGGGCTTGCGAGACAACAAGGAGGAATGGGAACGCATGCTCGAACGCTCGGACCAGCCCGCCGAATCCGGCTTCCTGAGGAATCGGCGGATCGGGGCATGAGGCTCGCCTGACCGACCAGGTGGAGGCGGCGGGTCGGCCCGGCCGCTCCATCCGGGAGTTCGAGGCGATCCGGGGCTCACGATCGGGCGGATCGATCCTCGGAGTTCAGCGGCTGGATGCCGGCAACGGGCGGACGCGGAGGTTGCGGAAGGCGACGGGGCCGTGGTCGGCCTGGAGCAGGATCGGGCCGGTGGGCGACTCCTTGTCGTGCCAGGCGTGGCCGGTCGGCGTCGGCACGGCGACGTCCTCCTGCACGACGCGGCCGTTGAGCACGACCTTCTCGAAGCGGGCGTCGGCCGTCTTCTTGCCCCGGGCGTCGAACCGGGGGGCGCGGAAGGTGATGTCGAGCGTCTGCCACTCGCCGGCCGGCTTCGCGGCGTTGACCCGGGGGGGGAAGCCGTCGTCGAGGTAGTGGTACTTGGGCAAGAGCTCGGCGCGGGGGTAGATGCCGCCGCAGTCGCTGGCCTTGACGGTGGCCTTGCCGTAGCTGTCGAGGATCTGGACCTCGTAGGCCCCCTCGAGCTTGATGCCCGAGTTGGAGCCCTTGGGGATCAGGAACTCGGCGTGGACCTCGACGTCGCCGAACGACTCGCGGGTCACGAGGTTCGAGGTCCGCTTGCGCGGGCCGTTGTAGATGACGCCGGTGCCCGGCTCGGCGACCAGGCCGGTCGGGTCCTTCGGGTCGGTCCGCACGCCGCCGACGACCTCCCAGGCGCCCGTCGGCTTCTTCCAGGCGTCGAGCCCCCCCGGGCCCGTCAACTCCTTCCAATCCCCCTGGCCCGCCGCGGCGACGGCGACGGCCCCGGCCGCGACGATCGCCGCGAGCGCCATCACGATCCCCTGCGCGCGGCCCTCGATGATCGTTCGCATCGCGAATCGCCCCCTGGGTTGCCGACCGCCCCGTCCCCTGCCCCCGATGGTACGGCCCCCCCCGCCGATTGCAAGACGCCGGCCCGGCCGCCTTCCCAGAGACGCGGCCCCGACGGGCGGGTAGAATGGAGGTGACGCGGTCCGATCGCGATCGAGGAGGCGGCCGATGGCCAAGAAGAAGCGGCAGACGCCCAAGAAGGGCCCCGGGCGCCCCCCCCGACCGGGCCCGGACGAGGGCATGCCCGAGCTGCCCGACCCGAAGGTGATCGAGGGCCTGATGCGGGAGCTGCTCGGCGACCTCCCCGGCGCCGTCAGCCCCGTCGGCGGCGACACGCCCCTGGACCGCGCGCAGGAGCTGATGTACCGGGCCTTCGACGAGCCCGACTCGAAGAAGCGGGTCAAGCTCGCCCGCAAGGCGCTGGACCTCAGCCCCGACTGCGCCGACGCCTACCTCGTCCTGGCCGACGAGGCGCGGACCCGCAAGGAGACGCTCGCGTTGCTCGAGCAGGCCGTCGCCGCCGGCGAGCGGGCGCTGGGGCCCGAGGCCTTCGAGCGCGACGCCGGCTACTTCTGGGGCCTGCTCGAGACCCGCCCCTACATGCGCGCCCGCGAGCGCCTGGCCGACATCCTCTGGACGATGGGCCGGCGCGACGAGGCGGCCGAGCACCTCCGCGAGATGCTCCGGCTGAACCCCAACGACAACCAGGGGGTCCGCTACACCCTCGCCTCCTGGCTGTTGAACCTCGACCGCGACGACGAGCTCGAGCACCTGCTCGACCGCTACGAGGACGACGCCTCGGCGGCCTGGGCCTACACCCGCGCCCTCCTGGCCTTCCGCCGCTCGGGCGACTCGGCGGCGGCGAAGAAGCGGCTCAAGGAGGCCAAGAAGGCGAACAAGCACGTCCCCGCCTACCTGCTCGGCGAGAAGCCGATGCCGGCGCGGCCGCCGGGCTACTACGGCCTCGGCGACGACAACGAGGCGGTCCTCTACGCCGCCGCCGCCCTCAGCGCCTGGAAGTCGACCCCCGGCGCCGTCGCCTGGCTCCGCGCCGCGGCGCCGAAGAAGCGGAAGAAGGCCAAGGGGCCTGCGGCCGAGGGGCCGACGCCCCTGTCCAAGGAGCGGCTCCGCCGCCTCCCGCGCGAGTTCGACACCTGGCAGGCCGACGCCCGCGAGTTCCCCCGCCACATCGAGGCCGAAGGCCACCGGTTCCGCCCCTGGATGGTCCTCGTCACCAGCCGGACCGACAACCTCGTGCTCGGCAACGCCCTGAGCGAGGTGCCGCCGACGCCCGAGGAGGTCTGGGACGCGCTGGCCGCCGCGATGCTCGAGCCGGCCATGGGCGAGCCGCACCGCCCGGCCGAGGTCCAGGTCCGTTCGCACCCGACCTGGGACGCCTTGCGGGGCCACCTCGCCGAGATCGACGTCGAATGCGTCGAGGTCGACGTGCTCGACCAGCTCGACTTCGTGCACGAGAGCCTGACCAAGCACCTCGAGAGCGAGGAGCCGCCGGGCCTGCTGGCGATGCCGGGGATGACCCCCGGGCGCATCGCCGGCTTCTTCGCCGCCGCCGCCGAGTTCTACCGCCGCGCCCCCTGGCGCGCCCTCGGCTACGAGGCGACGGCCCGCATCGACTGCCCGAAGTTCGAGAGCGGCCCGTGGTATGCCGTCGTCATGGGACAGTCGGGCCTGACGCTCGGCCTGGCCCTCTACGAGGACCTCGACCTGTTGCGACGGATGTGGGCCGGCGACCTCTCCGACGAGGAGAACGCCCGCGAGACCGTCGCCCTGAGCGTCACCTTCGACGACGCCAGCGGCATCCCCCCGGCCGACTTCGACGCCGCCGAGGCGAACGGCTGGGAGGTCGCCGGGCCCGAGGCGTATCCGGCCGTCTTCCGCAAGGAACGCGGCATGTCGATGCGGCCCCCGCTCGCCTGGGAGCTCGAGCTGCTCGAGGGCTGCCTCCGCGCCCTGCCCGCGTTCGTCGTCCGACGACGACCCGACGACCCGACGCCCGAGACCCTCGAGGTGCCGACCTCCGCCGGCCCGCTCCCCTTGACGCTCACCTGGGTCGCCGACGACGAGGGCTGACCCGATGGTCCACGCCGAGAGCTTCACCGTCTCGACCCGCGGCCGCGGCACGACCGAGATCACCGAGCAAATCCGCCGCGTCGTCCGCGCCTCGAACGTCGACCGCGGCCTCTGCCACGTCTTCCTCCACCACACCAGCGCCTCCTTGCTCGTCAACGAGAACGCCGACCCCGAGGTCCGCCGCGACCTCGAGCGCTTCCTCGCCCGCCTCGTCCCCGACGGCGACCCCCTCTTCGAGCACACCGCCGAGGGCGCCGACGACATGCCCGCCCACGTCCGCACCATGCTCTCGCAGGTCTCGGTCACCCTCCCCGTCGCCGACGCCGACTGCGACCTCGGCACCTGGCAAGGCGTCTTCCTCTGGGAGCACCGCGCCCACCCCCACCACCGCCGCGTCACCGTCTCCGTCGTCGGATAGGTTCGGCCTGGAGGTTGCGACGATGCGACCGCCGCGGTTTCGCGTCAGGACGCTGATGGCCCTCGTAGCGGCCTCGGCCCTCCTGCTGGCGGCTTTACCTCGGATGGCAGAAATCTTCGAAGTCTTGAGCACGATTGCCCTGATTCTCTTTGTATCCGCTCTTCTGGTGATTCTTGTAGGCAGCCCTCTTGCACTTATCATCTTGCCGATCCTGGTTTATCTCCATCGGCGGAACGCCAGGAAGAGGGCGGAGGCCGTCTCCGGGCCAACCCCCAACCCCCATCGTCCAACGTCCATTCCGGGGGAAACCCGCCAGGAAATGGACGTTGGAGAATAGGGGTTGGGGGTTGGTGGGGCAGGCTCAGTGCGAATGGCCGTGGTGGCCGGCGACGGGGGCGGCGGGGGTGAGGACGAGGCGGCCGTTCTCGACCCCTTTGGTGCCGATGAGGCCGTCGGCGAGGTCGCGGACGGCCTTGGCGGTGCCGCGCAGGAGGACGACCTCGAGGCAGCGGTGGGCGTCGAGGTGGACGTGGGTCGTCGTGACGACGTGATCGAGGTGATGATGCTGCAATTCGGTGAGCTTCTCGGCGACGCGGCCGGCGTGGTGGTCGTAGATCAACGTGACGACCCCCAACGCCTCGCCGTCGTCGCGCGCGACGGCCTCGTCCATGAGCGCCGCGCGCATCAGGCCGCGGACCGCCTCGCTGCGGTTCGGATACCGGTGCTCCTCGCGGTAGCGGTCGAACCGCCGGAGCAACTCGCCGCCGATGGCGACGCTGAAGCGGACGAGGGGGTTCTTCACGATCTGATCGACTCGACGTGAGTGGGTCTCCGATCCATCCCGGGCGATCCGGCCCGCCGACCCCCACCCCGGCCCTCCCCCACAAGAGGAGGGCCGGGGTGGGGGGTCGGCATGGAGGAGGGGCACATGCATCGTCTCGGGCCACCCTACCCGACCTTCGGCACGTCGACCCACGCGCCCCCCTCGTGCGAGCTCTTGACGGCCGCCTCGATGAAGGCCATGCCGGCGACGCCGTCGACGATGCCGGGATGCTCAAAAGGGGCGGGGCAAGTCTCGCCGCGGTTGCGGCGGATCGTCCACTCGAGCGTGCGGTGCAGGTTCGCCAGGGCCTCGTGGAACCCCTCGGGGTGGCCCGCGGGGACGCGGACATACGGCTTGATCGCCTCGGGGATGTAGCCGTACTCGGCGCCGAGGCGGTAGACGTGCAGCGGCTGGCCGCCCTGGAAGTGCTTCAAGGAGTTGTGGTCGGTGATCGACCATTCGAGCGTGCCGGTCGTGCCGCTGATCCGGAAGCCGTTGTCGTTCTGGGCGCCGATGGTGATCTGCGAGGCGGCGATGGTCGCGATCGCGCCGCCTTCGAGCTCGGCCAGGACGGTGAAGTCGTCGTCGAGCGCGCGGCCCTCGACGAACGCCTTGAGCCGGGCGCTGACCTTCGTGGCGCCGAGGCCGGCGACGTAGCGGACGAACTCGTAGGCGTGCGTGCCGATGTCGCCGCCGCAGCCCGAGGCGCCCGACTTCTTCGGGTCGACGCGCCAGCTCGCCTGCTTCTGCCCCGAGTCCTCGATCTTCGACGCCAGCCACCCTTGCGGGTACCACGCCTCGACCTTCCGGACCTTGCCGATCTTGCCGTCGCGGACCATCTGCCGCGCCATCATGACCATCGGGAAGCCGGTGTACGTGTACGCGACGACGAACGGCGTCTTGTGCTTCGCGACCGCCTGATGGAGCCGGTGGGCCTCGTCGAGGGTGGTCGTCAGCGGCTTCTCGCAGAGCACGCCGATGCCCGACGCCGCGGCGGCCTCGGCCGGGCCGAAGTGGGCGTCGTTGGGGGTGACGATCGTCACGTAGTCGATCCGCTCCCCCGCCGGCAAGGCGGCCTCTTTCTGGATCATGGTCCGCCAGTCGGGATACCCGCGCGTGAAGAAGAGCTCGCGGGCCGAGGCGATCGACTCGTCCGGCTTGCTCCGCAACGCGCCCGCGGCCAGCTCGGCGGAGTTGTCGAGCAGGATGCCCCTGCGATGCGGCGCCCCGAAGAAGTTGGCCGGCCCGCCGCCGCCGACCATCCCGACCCGCATCTTCCCCTGACTCATCGCGTCGCTCCCCGGCCACTTTTCGGGCCGTTCTCGTCCCCGGTGTCTCCCCTTCGGTCCGGAAAACGGCCACGATACACCCCCCCGCCCCGAAAAGCCACCGCCCCGCGCGGGCCTTGAGCCGCCCGGCGCGATCGGGGTAAATTGGGACGTCGACGGCCCTTGTGCGGAGGGCCGCGATCCCAACGAGGCGACCGACCATGCCGCGACCGCCGATCGTGCTCAGCGTCGGCCAGTGCGCCTTCGACCACGCCTCGATCAGCCGCGCCCTGTCCCGCGGCTTCGGCGCCCGCGTCGAGGGGGCCGACACCGCCGCCGAGGCCATCGCCCGGATTCGAGGCCGTGCCGAGCGGCCCGACCTCGTCCTCGTCAACCGCGTCGGCGACCGCGACGGCGCCCCGGGCCTCGACCTGATCCGCGCCCTGAAGGCCGACCCCGACCTGGCCCCGCTGCCGGTGATGCTCGTCAGCAACTTCGCCCACGCCCAGGACGAGGCCGTCGCCCTCGGCGCCGTGCCCGGCTTCGGCAAGGCCGAGCTCGGCTCCCCCTCGGTCCTCGACCGCCTCCGCGCCGCCTTGACCGCGGCCGAGGGCTGATCGCGACCGCCCCGCCCTTCGCCTCACTCCGACAGCCGCACGTGCCGCACGCCGTTGGCCTGGAGCCAACCGAGGAAGGCCTCCTGCTCCTCGGTCAGCTCGACCTCGGTCATGTTCGCCGTGTCGAGCGGCGAGACGAGGTAGAAGACCCCCTCCTCCAGCCAGCGGGCCACGTCGCCCTCGGCGAAGTAGAACTCCCGCTCCCCTAGCTCCGGCACCCCCGCCGCCCCCGCCGCGCTCGCGAAGTACACGAGCTGCCCCCTCAGCCGCGGCGAGATCCCCCTCGGCGGCACCTCCGGCTTATCGATCGGCTTCACCTCCAGCTTCGCCATCGCCCCAATGAAGCACACGCCGACCGCGTCGGCAAGGGCACGCCGCCGGTCATTCCCCGGCCTGATTCAAGACGGCCTGGACCAGCCGGTCGGACACATAAAGGCCAGCTTGTCTGAGCAAATCCAGCACAGGACGGACCTCCGGGATCATCCCCAGTCGCTTGGCGACCAGGATGAGCCCCAACGTCCCTTGCGTCGGTATCCCCAGGGCTGCGGCGCAGCGACGCGCGGCCAGGTCGTCCAGGACGGCCTGCGTGCCGGGTTGTGCAAGGGCGATGGCCAGCACCGCCGCCTCGCCGGCGTCGAGCCCCCAGGCCGCGACCTCCGTCGGGATGATCGGGGGTGTCACGACTTTGAGCCACGACGCCGACTGCACGGCGAGGACGGCCGGGTCCTTCGCGCCGTGGGCGCCGATCTCGCTGACGACGACGTCGGGCACGACCGCGGGCACACCCGGCTCGTCGAGCACATCAAGGAGCCCGACGTGGGTCAGGAAGATCAGTGGCGAGGCGTTCACGACGCGACCGGAGATCACGCTCGACTTCCTCGCTCAACTCGTCGGGGGTGATCTGGATCGCGTCCACCTCGGCGCGGCCCAGAGCTTCGAGGAACTCGCGACGGCCCAGGCCCGCGACCTCGGCCCCCTTCCCCTGGGAGATCAGGCCCCGAGAATACCAGTAAATCGCCGCGGCCAGGCGCAACGCGCGGGCGAATTCCTCGGGCGTGTCGCCCAGACCGGGGATCGTATCCTCCGGGAGGTCCAGCGTCACGACGGGCATCGCATCCTCCCCGACCCGGCCGAGTGCCAAGAGCCGTTTCCAGGGTCATTATCCCTCAAATCGCCGCCCGATTCAAACCGATCGCGGAGTCCGGTTGACCGCCCGGGGCGCGGCCGGGACAATGGCCGGCGAGGACCGAACGAGTCGCAGGGTGAGCAACGATCGATGCACGACCTGATCCGACAACTGCGCGAGCCGAACACGACCAAGATCGTCATGCTGGTGGCCGACGGCCTGGGGGGCCTGCCGATCGAGCCGGGGGGGAAGACGGAGCTGGAGACGGCCCGGACGCCGAACCTGGATCGGCTGGCGACCGAGGGCACCGTCGGATTGAGCACCCCGGTGGCGCCGGGGATCACGCCGGGATCGGGGCCGGGGCACCTGGGCCTCTTCGGCTTCGACCCGCTGGAACACCAGATCGGCCGCGGCGTGCTCGAGGCCCTGGGCATCGGCGTCGAGGTCGGGCCGAAGGACGTGGCCATCCGCGGCAATTTCTGCACGATCGACGCCGAAGGCCGCGTCGCCGACCGCCGCGCCGGCCGGATCCCGACGGAGACGTGCGAGACGCTCGTCGCCAAGCTCCGCGCGGGGGTGAAGATCGACGGCGTCGAGACCCTGATCGAACCCGTCCGCGAGTACCGCCTGGTCGTCCGCTTCCGGGGCGAAGGGCTCGGCGACGACGTCGCCGACACCGACCCGCTCTCGACCGGCCTGCACACCCTCGAGCCCAAGGCCGGCGGCCCCGACTCGGAGAAGACCGCCCGCGTCGCCGCCGAGTTCCTCCGCCAGGCGAAGGAGATCCTCAAGGATGAACATCCGGCCAACTTCCTCATGATGCGCGGGTTCGCGAAGTTCCCCGCGATCGCCACGATGGAGGACGTCTACGGCCTCAAGGCCGTCGCCATTGCCGTCTATCCCATGTATCGCGGCCTCGCCCGGCTCGTCGGCATGACCGTCGTCGACCCCGGCAAGACCCTGGCCGACCAGTTCGAGGTCGCGAAGGCGCAGTGGTCCCAATACGACTTCTTCTTCATCCACTACAAGTACACCGACAGCACCGGCGAGGACGGCAACTTCGCCCGCAAGGTCGAGATGATCGAGGCCCTCGACGCCGAGCTGCCGAAGCTCCTGTCCCTCGGGCCCGACGTCCTCATCGTCACCGGCGACCACTCGACGCCCAGCCGCCTCAAGTCGCATAGCTGGCACCCCGTGCCGCTCTTGCTCTGGGCCCCCGCGACCGTCCGGCCCGACCTCGTGACCGAGTTCGGCGAGCGCCCCTGCCTCCAGGGCGGCCTCGGCCAGCTCCTCGCCAGGGACATCATGCCCCTCGCGCTGGCCCACGCCGGCCGGCTCCAGAAGTTCGGGGCCTGAGCGCAGGATTGGTTCAGCCCGGTAGGGTGCGTCGAGTCCGCGACGACGCACCAACCGACGACGCCGGGTTGG
>DASZMJ010000131.1:0-10986 GCA_035551935.1 Isosphaeraceae bacterium | reverse complement strand
GATCGACGAGCAAGTGGATCGCTTCCTTCGCCACCTCTACGGCCTCTCGCCGGAGGACGCCCTACGGAAGGCAGGAGTCCGGTCCGAGGAGTTCTGGCTGAGATCGGTCTTGTGAATTCTCTTTTGCGGACCCGCTTAGATCCGCGACGATCGAGGCATAGATGATCGCGTCCTGTGGCCGGAGCTCGTATTTCACCTGGTATTCCAACCCGGCTTCGAATACGTGGGAATCGATCGGCAGCAACCCGGCCGTCCTGAACAGGCGCGCCGCGACGACATTGAGGGCAACGTCCTCTACGTTCGCCAACGAATCCCATCGATCGCTGATCTCAGCGAGTGCGACGGCCAAGTGCCGGTGCATGGCAGATCTCTGGAGTTGGGCCCGCTCGCGCTGGATTTCGCCGATGATCCGCCGGCGTTCGCGCTGGCGGTACGCGAGGTTGGAGAAGGGTTCACTGAGTGCCACCGCGGGCAGGACCAATGCGACCCGGCCGGCCTCGGCAAGCTCGACGATTCGCCGAGCGGCATCCGCCTGCTCCTGATCGAGCGCGAGCTCGAGGACGAGGTTCGATTCCGCGTAGATGATCATCACGCCTCGCCCGGCTGGACGATCCCCCCCTCGACCGCCCGCAGGAAGGCCGTGAGCGTGGCCGACGGGGCGACGTCCTTCAAGGACTCGCGACGCTCGAGCGTCAGGTCGAGGAGCCAGCGGAAGATCCGCCAGAACATGGCCTCCGACGAGAGCCGTCGATCGGGGTCGTCGGCGCGGCTGTAGTTCTTCAGGATCGTGGCCATCGGGAGGTCGATCGTGGGCGGGGCGTCGGGCTGGCCGAGGGTCGCCTTGTCCCAGAGGTAGCCGTGCTCCTGGGAGACGAGGAGATAGAAGGGGAACGAATAACGCGAGCCGTCGTTGCCGACGGCGTGGCGGAACTCGGTGGCGAACTCGGGCGTCAGCAGCGGGGAGTTCCTGATGTCGATGGCGGCGACGGCCTGCCAGTCCTTGAGCAGGAGCAAGGCGGCCGGGATGGAGCTGGTCGAGATCATGGGGTCGATCCTCCGTCGGGCGGCGGCTCGCCGCCGCGGCTCAGGGCCCGCCATCGCTCCATGATACGCCCCGCGGCCCCGGAGTCGATGGCCGCCGCGGCGCGGGCGACGCCCTCGGATAAGGTCGCGACGCGACCGGCCACGAGCAGCGCGGCGGCGGCGTTGGCGAGGACGACGTCGCGGACGGGGCCGGGCTCGGCGGCGAGGAGGCGGCGGATCAGGTCGGCCGAGTGCGCGGGGCCGGCGACGCGGAGCATCGAGGCGACGACGACGGGCAGGCCGAAGTCGGCCGGGGTCCACGATCGCGCCTCGACCCGGCCGGCTTCGACCCAGAGGACGCGGGTCGGGCCGGCGAGCGTCACCTCGTCGAGCCCGTCGTGGCCGGCGACGACCGCCGCGCGGCGGACCTGGGAGCGGGCCAGGACCTCGGCCACCAGAGCCGCCGGCCGCTCGCCCGCGACGCCGACGAGCTGATACGACGGCCGAGCCGGGTTGGCCAGCGGGCCGACGAGGTTGAAGAGGGTCCGGAACGGCAACTGCTTCCGCGCCGTCGCCGCCAGCCGCAACGCGGGGTGGAACCGGGGCGCGAAGAGGAAGGCGATGCCCAGCTCGGCCAGGCAGCGCCGGAGCACGGCCGGCTCGGCCTCGACGGCCACGCCCAGCTCGGCCAGGACCTCCGCGCTGCCGGAGTTGCCCGAGGCCGAGCGGTTGCCGTGCTTGGCCACCGGCACGCCGCAGGCCGCGACGACGATCGCCGTGGCGGTCGAGACGTTGACCGTCTGCGCCCCGTCGCCGCCGGTGCCGCAGGTGTCGAGCAGCGGGGGGGTGTCCGGCCCCGGCTCCAGCGGGGTCATCCGCTCGCGGACGGCCGCGACGGCGCCGTCGAGGGCGTCGGCGGTCTCGCCGCGGACGCGTAGTGCGGTCAGGAAGGCGGCGATGGCGACGTCGCCGGCGGCGCCGTCCATGATCGCGGCGACGGCCCGACGGGCCTCGTCGGCCGCGAGGTCGCGGCCCGAGCCGAGGGCCGCCAGGGCCTCGATCAACGGGTCGGCCATCAGGGGACCCGGACCGTCAGGCGCTGGCGGGCGCCGGCGACGAGCCGCTGGAGGGCGACCTCCAACGTCGCCTGGCCCGCCGGCCGTCCCAACGCGCGGGCGACCTCGTCGGCGCCGCGGACGGTCCGGCCGTTGAGGCTCGTGATGACGTCGAGCGGCCGGCAGGCGCCGGCCAGCGGGCTGTCGGGCTCGACGACCACGATCGCCACCCCGCGCCAGGAGTCGGGCAGGCCGAGTTGCCGGGCCGTCGCCGCGGCGTCGATCGTCACCAGTTCCAGGCCGAGCGCGTGGGCCGTGGCCGTCGACGAGACCGCCGACGGGCTCGACCCCGGCCGCGGCGACCGGGCCATCGGCTCGGGCGGGGCCTGCGCCAGCACGCGGTCGCGGTCGGCGACGACGACCGAATGGACGTGCTCCTTGCGGTCGCGCCAGATCACGACCTCCGCCGGCTGGCCGATCGGTGCCATCGAGACGAGGTTGATCAGGTGATTCAAATCCACGACCTCGACGCCGTTAAACCGCAGGACCACGTCGAGGTTGTGCAGGCCGGCGCGGTCGGCGGGCGAGTCGCGGTGGACCTCGAGGATCTGCGCCCCGCGCGGGTTGGCCAGGCCGAGCGCCGAGGCCGTGTCGGGCCGGAGGTCGTCGAGGTCCACGCCCATCGCCCCGCGGCTGACCCGGCCCCGCGCGACGAGCTGGTCCATGATCCAGCGCGCCAGGTTGATCGGGATCGAGAAGCCGACCCCCTCGCTGCCGTTGTGGCTCGTGGCGATCGCCGTGTTGATGCCGACGACCTCCCCTTTCAGGTTGACCAGCGGACCGCCCGAGTTGCCCGGGTTGATCGCCGCGTCGGTCTGGAGGAAGTCCTGGTTCTCGACCCCCTCGTCCTCCAGCTCCTTCTCGTGGCGGCCCCGGGCGCTGATGATCCCCTGGCTGACCGAGTGGGTCAGGCCGAAGGGGCTCCCCAGCGCCAGCACCCACGTGCCGACGGCCAGGTCGTCCGAGTTGCCCAACCGGGCGGCCGGCAGGTCGTCGCGGCCGAGCTTCAAGACGGCGATGTCGGCCTTGGTGTCGGACCAGATGCGGTCGGGGTGGATCACCCGGCCGTCGAGCAGGCGGATGTGGATGTCCTTGGTCGCGGCGCCGACGACGACGTGGTGATTCGTCAACACGTAGAGCGTCCGCCCCGGCGCGCCGCGGACGATGACGCCCGAGCCGGTCTCGTCGAACTTCGACAGCGAGCCGTCGTTGTGTCGGCTCGCCTTCTTGGCGACGATGTGCACCACCGCCGGGCTGACGGCGCGGGAGACGAGCTCGAACGTCCGGTTGACCGGCTCGAACCGGTCGTACTGCTTCGCCAGTTGGCGATAGATCTCGTCCTCATCCCCCCGGCCTTGCGGCCCGCGTGGGGGTGCCGAGGGGGCGTCGTCGCCAGCCCCGGCGGGGGCCGCGACGGCACGGGCGGCGCGGGGTGCGGTCAGGACGCGGTCGAGGCCCAGGCCCAGGGCCACGCCGGCCGCGAGCATCGCGACCGGCACGAGCGGCGAAGTGGTGCGGGACATGGTCAGTTGCGGCTCCACGCCGATGGCTCGGGCCGTCGAACCCGGCCCGGTCCAATATACCTCCCGGTCGCCGCCGTCGTCAAAGAGCGTCGAACTCCCACCCGCGACTCCGGGGAGGGCGGGTGGCCCCTCGCGGCAGGTTTCTGGTGTCATAATGACAGAAAAATGGCGGAGGCCGCCTCGCCCGGGTCGGGCAGGCGGCCTCCGCGAGGGTCGGAAAGGGGAAGCGGGCTTAGCGCCCGGTCTCGGTCAGGTCCATCTCGAAGTCGCTGAGGTTGACGTCGCCGTCGCCATCGTCGTCGAGCGGCTTCGCGAAGACCTTGGCCCAGCGGGACTCGTCGATGCGGCCGCCGCCGAAGCCGCCGCGCTCGTTCTCGCGCTGGCAGTCGATGCAGGTGTTCGTGTACGGCAACGCGTTGATCCGCGCCTCGGCGATCTTGCCGCCGCAATACTCGCAGCGGCCGTAGACGCCGGCCACGATCCGCTTGAGGGCCCGCTCGATCTGCTCGAGTTCGCGGCTCTCGATCTCGGCCAACTGCGAGCTGATCTCGTCGTTGGCGGTGTCGACGGCCTGGTCCACGTTGTCGCCGACGACGTGCAACGAGGCGACTTCCCGAAGGCTATCGAGGTCGCCGCTGAGGGCCTTCCGGAGCGCGTCGCGCCGGGCCACCAGCCGCGAATGGAGTCGGAGCAATGCTGCATCTTTGCGGGCCATCAATCACCTCCGGGTGTCGGTCGCGGCGGATGCCGGTCCTTGCCGGGTCCGTGGCGTCTCTCATTGCGGGCGGTCAATCGAGTCCGTCGATGTCTTTCGAACCTGACCAGAAGCCCTTTCGATCCGGACCGTTCAACTTTCGATGCACATCCTGCGCCAGAGGCCAGATTCGGGGGCGTGACTCGTCGGACCTTATCGGTATTACGTAGCACATCCCCGAAGGTTTGCCAGGCCGGCCGGTTTTTTGGTCGATTTTTTTCGGGGACATGCCCTCCTTAGACGACGCTACGGGCGTCGGCGTTCGGTGGGACTCGAGAATTCCAGCGAGGGCGGGGGTGGGGAGGGTCAAAGGGGGCTCAAGGCAGGCTGTAGTGGGCGATGACGGCGGGGGTCGGCGAGCCGGCTTCCTGGAGGAAATTGATGTACTGCGTCGGGGCGCCGGGGCCCCCGCGATAGATCCACTGCTCGATGAGCTGGCCGCGGGTCGCGACCCGGACGACCGCGCCGGGAGGGCCGCCGAATCGGGCGCGGACCTGGGCCGGCGGGAGGCCGCGGAGGCTGCCGACGGCGTCGAAGTCGTCGGCCGGGATGGCCTGGGGCTTCGTCGGCGGGGCCGCGGCGGCGGGGCCTTCCCAGCGGTTGCCGACCTTCTTATACCCGAGTGCGGCCAAGGCGTCGAGGGCCGACTGGGAACGCGGGTCGATTGTCAAGGCCTCCTGGTACAAGCTCGCGGCCGTCGCGGGGTCGTCGACGAGGGCCTCGTAGAGCTTGCCGATCGAGATCCGGCCCTCGGCGTCGTCGGCCGCGAGCTTGTTCCGGCGCTGCTCGTCGAGCCAGCGGCGGCGGAGGTCTCGGGCGCGGTCCTTTTGTCCCTGCTGCTCGAGCGCGCGCGACCGTTCCTCCATGTCGGCCTTCCGCATCGTCGCGACGTCGTCCCCGCCCTGCCGGGCGACCAGCCGGGGCAGGCCGACGGAGAGCGTGCCGACGACGCAAAGAACGATCCACCCATATTTTCGGTTCATGGCCGGTCCTCCTTCCCGGCCCGGAACGAGGGCCAGCCGAGGGCCTCGAGGGCCCGGGGGTGGGTCATGATGACGCCGCTGTCGGGCTGGAGGGTGATCCGCCACGCGTCGCCGTCGAGCCGGAACGAGCCGAGCCTCGCGCCGAAGATGAGGCCGTCGCCGGGCTTCGGATGGGCCAGCTCGAGGAGCTTGAACCCGGCGGTGTCGATCCGGGCGACGCGAGGGCCGTTGGGGCCGCGGGCCAGGACGCGGTAATCGAGCTCGAAGCCGCCCCCCGCGGCCGGGCCGACGATGTGGACGTCGAGGAGGATGCCGCGCCCCTTGTACTGCCGGTCGAAGGCCAGGGCCCACTCCTCGGGCCCGACCCGCGCGGCCTGGTCGAGCAGGCGTTCCAGCGGCTCGTCGACGAGGTCGGCGATCAGGTCGGCCTCCTCGGCCCCCTGGCGGATCTCCTCGGCCCCCCGGAACTCCCCCCGCATGCCGTCGACGGCGCGTCGCGCGCGGTTGAGCAGGTCGCGGGCCTTGTCGAACTCCCCGGCGTCGAGCGCCTTGAGCCCCTCGGTCCGGCCGCGCTCGGCGATCTTCGGGTACTCCTGCTGCTTGAACCTTTGCCAGAGGCCCAGGACCAGCGCCACGATCGCCACGGCCGCGATCGCCGCGAACCGCAGGGCGTGCCGCCGCCGCCCGCTCGTCGCGGCGACCGCCTCGTCCTCCTCCTCGACCGCGACCGCCTCGGGCTCGGGCTCGGGCCTCCGGGCGCGGCGCGTCGGCCTCGGCTGCGCCGGCGCGGCCTGCCGGGCCCGGGCGGCGGCGAGGTCCTCCTCGTACGGGATCTCGACCTCGACCGGCGGGGCCTCGGCCTCGCCCTGGCCTTCGCCTTCGCCCTCGATGGGCTCGACCCACTCGATCTCGGCCTCGGCCTCCTCGACCCCCTCGGGGGCGTCGGCCAGGGGGATCGGCCCTTCCTCGACGGCCGTCGCGAGGGCCTCGTCGATCTCCCGGCGCCGTGACGCCGGCGCGGTGGGTTCGGGCAAGGGGCTCCGGGGCAGGACGAAGACCCCCGCGCCGCAGGACGGGCAGCGGAAAGCCTGGTAGCCGTCGGTCCGCGACCCCTGGAGCCGGTGGCCGTTGGGGCAGGCCACGTCGTAATGCTGGGGCCTCGGGGGCTCCGCCGGCCCGAGGGTCTGCAAGAATCGCCGTGCCTGGCCGAGCAGGTCCAACGCAGCCTACCTCCCCGGCGCCGAGGGCCCTTCGCCGCCCTCTCCATTCCCTCCGCTCAACCCGCCATTATCCGGCCCTCCCCCGCGCCGGTCAATCGTCCTGTGACAAATGTCGAGGGAAGGAAAATGGCCCGCGTGCTGTCCCGTCGCGGGCTCGGCCCCGGATGAGTGACTCGGATCGCGTCGGGATCGCCCCGGGCCGGGGCGCGGGGTCGCGCCCGGCGGGGCGGTCGGGCGATCGAGGAGGTGAGGGATGAAGAGTCTCCACAGGGGTCTCGTGCGGACGACGGCTGTGCTGGCGGCCCTGGCGTGCGGGGTCGCCTCGGCGGGCGACATCCGCCGCAATGTCCACCTGAACGTGCCGAACGGGGCGAACAGCATCGACTTCGTGAGCACCGGCGACGTCGGCAATGCCGCGAAGATGCCAGCCGTGTCGAACGGCAACGGGAACGTGCCTTACGACAACTACGGGTTCGGCGCCCCCGATTCGAAGACCGGGCTCGGCAGCGCGAGGCTCGTGTTCGACAACCCGCTGGCGGCGGGAGCCTACTCGATGGACGTCTACTCGCCGATCCCGATCAAGAAGCTCACGGTCGCGTACGACTTCCCGAACGCCCCGGCGAACTTCTCCGCCGCGTCGACCCAGTACTTCGCCAGCCTGTACTTCAACGGTGACCCGTCCCACACGACGCTCGTCGGCGAGAACCTGGCCGGGATCTCGACCGCGAGCGTCGACTCGATCACGGCGACGGTCGTCACCGGGCTCGACTCGTTCTTCGCCGACAACTGGGCGACCGTCGCCGGGACCAACTTCACTTTCGCCGGCGGCACGATCGCCGCGGGGGCCGACGGGGTCTCCTTCGGGACCTTGAGCTACGGCCCCTACCAGTGGCTCCGCGTGACGTCGGTCATCGACGGCCAGACCCAGGTCGCCGCCTTCCGCCCCACCCCCGAGCCCTCCGCGGTCGTCCTGTTGGCCAGCGGCGGGCTCGCGGCCATCGGCCGGCGTTGGCCGAGCCTCAGAACAGCAGGAGCACGACCAGGTCATAGGCGAACCCGCCGATGAGGCCGAGGTAGCAGGCCGCGAGCCCGGCCGCGGAGAGCCGCGAGACCCGCCGCCGCGGGCCCCGCTGGGCGATCCCGACGGCGCCGAGGGCGGCACCGGTCGCCGCCAGGAGCATGCCGGCCGGGGTCACGACGAGCACGGTCGTGACCCGTCCGGGGACGTGGCGCGGCATGTTCCAGGGCGCCATCGGGTAGCCCGCGATCCCGCCGAAGGTCGCCGACAGCTCGACGAGGCCGAGCCCCAGCGCGGCGCCGGCGATCATCAGCGTCAGCAGCGATTCCCCGGGTCGCAACCGCCGCGCCTCGATCCGGGCGCGGTGCCCCTGGAGGGTGCGCCGGAAGAGCCAGTCGTGCCCGAGGTCCCGGGCCGTCGGGGTGCATCCCGACCGAGGGGTGTCGCCGGCCATGTCCTGGACTCGCGGGTGGCCGGGACTCGTCGAGGCCGTCCGACTATTCGACCATGTAGAGACTTGGGCCCCCTTTCGCGTGCAATGGTTGGTGGTGGATCGCCTTGCATCGCGACCGGAGGCCCAAGCCGTGGACCATCCTACCCCGATCCTCGACCCCGCGACACCGCTGCGCCAGCTCGTCCGGCTGGCGATCCCGATCTGCCGCCTGGCCGAGGCCGACCGGCCGCCGCGGCGGCCGGGCCGGCCCTACGAGTTCGCCGAGCGGGCCGTCGCCGTGCTGATCCTCGTCGCCGCGGCCGAGCGGCTCGGCTCCAAGAGCGCCCAGGACCGCTACCTCGCGGCCCACGCCGACGAGCTGGCCCGCCGGCTCGGCCTCGACCGCTTCCCGGCCCGCAGCACCTACTTCGCGCGATACCGCGCCGCGGCGGTTGTGCTCGGCTCGGCCTTGGCCGTGCACTCGGCCCACGCCGCGGCGCGGCGCCACGTCGCGGCCCGCGGCGCCACGTCGCGGCCCGCTGCGTCGCCGTCGACAAGACGCTGATCGCCGCCGCCGGCCCGCCGTGGCACAACGGCCAACGGCGGCGCGGCGAGCGGCCCAAGGGCGTCGATGTCGAGGCCAGTTGGTCGCGCTCCGGCCACGACGGCTGGGTCTACGGCTATGGCCTGGAGGTCGTCGTCACGGCGCCGCGGCGCGGCCTGTGCTGGCCGCTGCTCGGCTCGGTCGACCCGGCGCACCTCCGCGAGTCGCGGACGCTGCCGGCGAAGCTGCCGCGGCTGCCGGCGGCGACACGGTACGTGCTGGCCGACACCGGCTACGACTCCAACGACCTGGGCGAGGCGATCGAGTACGACGCCGCGGGCCGGCCGACGGGCCGGCGGCTGGTCGTCCCGCAGCGGCGGCGGCACAACCGCTACGGCGGCCGCACGCGGTCCTGGCGGGAGACGTATCGCCGCCGGACGCGGCGGCGGCATCGCGAGGCGCGGCGGCGGTCCTACGAGGGCCGGTTCGGCCGGCGGCTCGACAAGCGGCGGGGCCGGACCGTCGAGCCGTTCTTCGGCCGGTTCAAGGAGCAGTTCGAGCTGGTGGACCACGTCCGGCACCGGGGCCTGGGGAACACACGGACGCAGTTGCTGGCGGCGCTGCTGCTGTACCAGCTGCTGCTCGTCTACAATCGGCTGAAGGGCCGCGAAGATGCGGAGGTCAAGTGGATACTTGACCTCCTCTGAATAGTCGGACGGCCTCAACTCGTCGTCCCGGCCACCCGCGATGGAGGACTACGAGCGGACGTATGCGGCGAGGAAGTTGAGCGGCCTGGCGAGGCAAGCGGAGGCGTTGGGCTATCGCCTGGAGCCGAAGTCGGCGGGCTGAACGATCGACAGGCGGCCGGCGACGGGGCGTCCTCAACGCCGAGTCGAGATCCGACGGGACTCGGGAGGGGGTCGTTCCGCGCCGGGGCCAGCGACGGCAGTCACGTCAGCGGGACGTCCGAGCGGCAGGCGGAGAAGACAGTTCCTTAATACTGCTTTGTCAGTTCAGCATCGGGCGGGACTGAGCGATGGTACTCCGGGCGTCCCACTCCCGCCGCGCCGCTTCTCGGAGCCAATCGACCACCTGGCGATGCACCTCCGGCAGCGGCGGCCGCCGCCGGTCCGGCCGAGGGGGAAAAAGGCCGGCGTGGTCGTCCTCGCCGGCGCCGCTCCTGTCGCTGATGCCACTCGCGCCAGACCAGATAGCTGTACGCCAGCATCACGGCCACGGCATGGCGGTGGAACCCCGTCCAGAGCCGCCCCTGGTACTGGTCCCAGCCCAACAGCCCCTTGGCCTCCTCGTGGAACCGCTCCACCCCGTGCCGCCGGTGGGCGTACCCCACCAGCGTCGCCAGGGGCATCCCCGGACCGAAGTTACTCCGAGAGTACTTGCGGCGCGAATCCTGGCCCGGGGCCTCGCGCTCGCCGATGAGCCAGCCGAGGTGCCGTCGGCCGCCCGCGGTCACCCGCCAGCATCGCACCGCCGCGAACCGGCCGCGCAACCAACCCTGACTGCCCTCCCGCCAGCGGACGGTGCGCCAGGCCGAGCCCGGCAACGCCTCCAGCAGCGCCTCCGCCCGCTGACTCGGCTCGGCCTGCCGGCGGCGGCCGACCACCGCGAAGTCGCGGCGCACGGCCACCACGTACCGCTCGCGGCGCTCGTCCAGCCCGGCCGGGAAGTTGGGGTTATCGCCGTAGTCGGCGTCGGCGACGACGCAGGCATGGCGTACGCCCCGGGCGCGGGCCCGGTCCAGCAGCGCCGGGGCGATCGCCGGCTTGGTCTGGAACCCGACCGCCTCGGGGACCTTGGCCGTCCGGCAGCGGTCGCGGTCGCTGGCCCAACTCTCGTGCAGGTACAGCCCGGTGGCGACCGGCCAGGCGATGGTCCGCTCGGCGTAGTGGCAGTTGACGGCGACCTGGCAGTTGCCGGTCTTGCCCAGCGTGCCGGAGTACTGGCGGGCGACGCCGACGGAGCACCGGCCCTGCTCGGCGAACCCGGTGTCGTCGAAGATCAGGACACCGTCACCCTCGGTGGGAAGGGCGAGCATCCGCTCGACGCGCTGGCCGTTGAGGTCGTCCTCGTCCCAGGCCATGGCGGTCAGCAGTCCCTGGAGGCGCTGTTCGGAGGTGCCGGGGACGACCTGGGCGAGGGTGTCGCAGTTCTTGTTGGGGTGCTCGGTCAAGAGCCCGGTCAGGTAGCGTTCGAGGGCCTGGGGCCCTTCGCTGCGCCGGAAGTGGACGCGGAAGGGCGCCAGGAACCTCGCCGGTTCGGGGAGCGGGACGCTCGGGGCGTGGGGGATGCGTGCGGTCTTCATCCCCTTTCTACGAAACAACATCGGTCCAGGGTTCAACTGACAAAGCAGTA
>DASZMJ010000130.1:0-31654 GCA_035551935.1 Isosphaeraceae bacterium | reverse complement strand
GCCGCCGCCCATCATGCCGCCGCCGCCGCCCATCATCAGCGAGAACGGAATCAACGCCAGGTCGGCCACCGGGTAGATGCGCGTCTCCAGGTTATTCGGGTCGTCGTCGGCCTTCGACACGATCCGCAGCAGGCCGTCCTTGACGACGTAGTCGAGGTCGAGCTGCTTGAGCATCAGCCGCAGCGTCGTCTTCAGCGGCACCCCCTCGAGGTTCAGCGTGACGGTCGACTCCAGCGTCTTGTCCTGCTCCTGCAGCCCGTTGGGGTCCACCCAGATCGGGATGCCCGGGTCGCCCGGGCCGCTGGAGGTGGCGTTCTTGACGTACTTGACCACCTCGCTCAAGGGCGTCTCGTTCTCGAACGGGATGGTCACCGGCTGGTTCAACTTGTCGAGGATCTGCTGCGTCTTGGGGTCGGTGTTGCCGAGGTACGACGTCTCGTACCGCTTGATCCGACGCTCGGAGATCGCCCGGAACCGCTCGACGGGCGGGTACTCGAGGACCTGGGTGTCGGGGAACGGCACCGAGGCGCGGTCGGTATCCTCGAGGGTCATCAGGAAGCGGATCTCCTTGAGCTCCTCGTAGGAGAGCGTCTGGGCGAGGAAGCCCTCGGCCTGCGCCGTCTGCATGCCGAGCCGCGGCGCCAGGGCGCGGGGCTCGAGGGCGCGGGCCTGCTTGGCGACGGTGTAGGCGTCGAAGAACGGCGCGACCTGCGCGTCGATGTCGCCGATGCCGCCGTTGTACAGGACGTTGAAGGTCCCCTCGGCCATCAGCGTGTTGAACGTCTCCATCAGCGCGTTGGACTTGACCTCGTTGGTGTTGAGGTCGGCCAGCGTGGCCTCCTGCTGCAGCGCCATGCCCTGGCGGCGGAGGACCTCGGCGCGTTCCTGCTCGAACCGCTCCTCGTCGCGGAGGGTGGTCTGGTAGGCGGCCTGGATGTCGCGGGTCAGGGTGGTGCGGGTGGCCTCATCGACCTGGTCGCCGCTGGCGTTCAGGAGGTTGCGGGCCATGCGGAGCGACTCCAGCGCGTCCTGCGGCATGCCGGCGCGGACGAGCTCGCGGGAGCGGCGGATCTGGTCGCGGACGTCGGCGAGGACGCGCTCCTGCTCGACCCGCGACAGCTCGGCGGCGGCGCCGAGGGTCGCCCGCGGCGGCGGTGCGGGGCGGTCTTCGGCCGCGGCGGGGACGGGCGGCGGTTCGGCGGCGGGCGGCTTGGCCTGGTCGTCGGCGGCGCCGGGGCCCGGCGGGGGCTCGGCGGCGGGCGGCTGGGCGGGGTCCTGCCGCTTGACGCGGACGACCCGCTTGGCGGCCAGGGCGCGCTTCGCCTCGGCGTTCTTCGGGTCGAGCTTGAGGACCTGGCGATAGAAGTTCAACGAGTCGTCGATGTGGCCCTGGCCGAAGGCCTGGCGGGCCAGTTGGGTGAGTTGCTTGGCCAGCGGCGGCGCCTTCTCGAGGTCGTCGGCGCGGGCGGCCAGGCCGGCCAGCGCGAGCAGGCCGCCGAGCGCCCAGGGCCCGGCCCCCTTCCACAGTCGTGCGGTTCGCATCATGGTTCGGAGACCTCCGAGGCTTGGAGGACCGGGTCCAGGAGGCCGGCCCGGGCGCGAGGTGTCAACGGTCTACTCTAACGAGCGGTCCGGCGCCGCGGCAAGGGGCCGGGGTGGGCCGGGGCCGGGCCCCGTGTCGCCCGCGCCGGCCCGCCGCCTCCATTATGCCACACCGCCGCCGCCTCGCGGCCCGGTCGCCGCGTTGACAGGCGCGGGGGCATGTCCTATGGAACCGACGACGGCCGACCGACTCCGAGCGGCCGGCAGCGATCGGCCTGGTATAGGAGGATGCGGCCCATGTCCGCCGAAGATCAGACGTCGGCCACCCCGCCGAAATTCGATTTCGCCGCCTTCCCGGCCGACACCCTCTTCCACGACCGCCGCGACGGAGTCGACCGCCGCACCCCCGAGCCCCCCGTCGAGGCCGCGGCCGCGGCCCCGAAGCCCGAGCGCCGCGCCCGCAAAGAACGCCGACGGCGGATCGACCCGACGACCTTCGAGAAGCAGTACACCCACGACGAGCTCGAGTTCATGACCGCCATGCAGCGGTTCAAGGTCCAGTCGGGCCGGTCCTTCCCCTCGCACGGCGACGTGCTCCGCGTCGCCGCCGCCCTGGGCTACCGCAAGGCCGCGACCGCCCCGGCCGCCGCCGTGTCGTCGGCCCCGCGCGACGCCGCCCCCGCCGAGCCGGAGGAATCGGACACGCCGACGATCCAGTTCGCCCTCAGCCCGGCCGGCACCGAGGAATTGACGGCCTCGTGAGGCCGCCGTCGCGGCCCCGGGGAACGGGTCAGGGCCGGTCGGTGCCCGGGGCCTCGCCCGGTTCGGGGAAGGCCAGGGTCTCGGCCGTCGAGGCGTCGTCGGACTTCGAGGTCGCGGCGGGCGGGGTCGGGGCCGGCCCCCGGCCCGCGACCAGTGGCCAGAGGAACTGGCTGACGAGCAAGATCAAGGCGATGCCGCCGCCGACGACCAGGCCGGTGACGATGTAGGCCATCGTCGGGTCGCGCCGGGTCCGGAGCGTGGCGCTGCCGTAGACCGGAGGCGGCAGGCCCGGCTCGGGCCGCTCGTCGAGCTGCCGGAGCATCGGCTCGACCGACTCGGCCGTGGCGCGGGCCGACTGCCGCGTCGGCGACGGGGCCGGGGCCGGCCGCGCGGGGGCGGGCACGGTGCCCGAGGAGCGGTTCGGCCGCTCGGGCAGGAACACCGCGCTGGCCTCGGCGGTGCTGCCGGCCGTCGCGTTCAGGCCCGAGCCGCTGCGCCCGGTGCCGAGGGTGAAGTCGGGCTCCGCGTCCAGCGGCACCAGCGGGGGCAGGTCGTCGTCGCCGGAGTCGGCGATCGGCAGGGCGTCGAGCGCGGCGATGAGCTGGTCGTAGTCGGCGAACCGCGCCTCGGGTTCCTTGGCCATCATCCGGCGGATCAGGAGCGACAGCGCCGCCGGCACCTCGGGGCGGAGCCGTCGGACGTCGGGCGCCGGCTCGATGGCGTGGCGGCGGAGCTTCTCGGTCACGTCGCCGCCGGCGAACGGCGGCATGCCGGTCAGGACGTAGTACATCGTGCAGCCGAGCGAGTAGATGTCGCTCCGGACGCTGGTGGCGCGGCTGTCGCGGGCCTGCTCGGGGGCCATGTAGTCGACCGTGCCGACGGTCGTGCCGTCGCGGGTCACCCGCTCGTCCTCGTCGGCCTCGACCTGCAACGCCAGGCCCAGGTCGGTGATCTTGACGTGGCCGTCGGGGGTCACCAGCAGGTTGGCCGGCTTGACGTCGCGGTGGATCACCCCCCGCCCCGCCGCATACCGCAGCCCCTGGGCCGAGGCGCGGATGACCCGGACCGACTCGGCGATCCCCAGGGGGCCGTAGTTCCGGACCCGGTCGTGGAGGTCGCCCCCGGCGATGTACTCCAGGACGAGGTAGTACCGCCCCTCGTCGTTGCCGCGGTCGTAGATGGCGACGATGTTCGGGTGCTCGAGCGACTCGGCGCTCTTGGCCTCGCGGAGGAACCGCTGGAGCAAGGTCGGGTTCTTGGCGAGGTAGCGCGGCAGGACCTTCACCGCGACCTCGAGGCCGCTCTCGTCGTGGATCCCCTTGAAGACGGAGCTCATGCCCCCCGACCCGAGCTGGCGGATCAGTCGGTAGCTGCCGAGCCTCGGCTCGGGCTGGACGGGCTTGGCGAGCTCGGCCTCGGTCATGCAATCTCCCTTGGACGGCCGCGGGGCATCCCTGTGCCCCGCCTTCCTTATCTTAATTCATCAGCGGCACCCCGCGGAATCCCGGTACCGCGCGTCCTTCCCCTTCTCTTACGATAGAACCCCGATCTTGTTATACCCGACTCCCCGCATTCCGACGCGAACGCCCGGCGAACCCCGCCGCGGCGTCGAGAAGAATTACCGCAAACCTTTATGATTCAACGACTTGATCTTCACTCAGAGCCGGGGGATGTGGAGCCCGCCGTCGACGTGGACGACCTGGCCGGTGGTGAACGGGAAGGCGCCGGAGGCGAGGGCGGCCACGGCGCGGCCGACGTCGGCCGGCGTGCCCCAGCGCCGGATCGGGCTGAGGCCGGCGGCGATCCGCCGGTCGTAGTCGTCGGAGACCGGCGCGGTCATGTCGGTGGCGATGACACCGGGGCGGACCTCGAAGACCGCGATCCCGTGCTCGGCCAGCCGGGCCGCGAAGAGCTGGGCGACCATGCTCAGGCCCGCCTTCGCGACGCAGTAGTCCCCGCGTTGGACGCTGACGAAGCGGCTCGACACCGAGGTGATGAAGTGGATCTGCGGGGCGTCGACCGCCCCGCCCGCCGTCAAGGAGATCATCGCCCGGGCCACCGCCTGCGTCAAGAAGAAAGGCCCGCGAAGATTCGTCCCCAGCACCCGGTCGAAGCTCTCCGGCGTTGTCTCCAGCAGGTCGAGCCTCTTTTCGGGAGCTACCCCCGCGTTGTTCACCCACACATCCACCCGGCCGAATTCTTCGAGGATACTGTCGAGCAGCCCCCTGCCCTCCCCCAGGTCCGCCACGTCCGCCCGGACCGCCAGGGCCCTCGGCGCCCCCCTGCCCTCCGCCTCGCGGCACGCCTCGGCCGCCGCCCGTTCATCGGCGCGATAATTGACGACCACCGCCATCCCCAGGCTCGCCAGCTCGCCGACGATCCCCCGGCCGATCCCCCGGCTCCCCCCCGTCACCACCGCCACCCGGCCGCTCGACATCGCCCCGCCCCCCTCGGTTCTCGACCCGTGCCGCATCGATTGCAACTTGCCGCTGTCTCGGCCGTCAACCACCCCGTCCCGCGCGCACCCCGTTCGCCAACTACCCCTTCGGAGCGTGCCCCGGCGCCCCCGAGCGGTCCTCAGCGCCGTCCCTCTTCATAACCCGAAGCCCGAGCGAGGGCCCGAACCCGAGGGGCTCGGGGGCCGTCCAGACGTTGACAGCGCGGGGCGGGTTCGTCGAGAATCAGGCGACGATCGCGCCCGCCGAACGCAACGCGCCCGTAGCTCAGGTGGATAGAGCGGCGGTTTCCTAAACCGCAGGTCACAGGTTCGAATCCTGTCGGGCGTATCGACCCTCGCTCGGACCCAGGTTCCCCGTGGAACGTCGCGCCCGTAGCTCAGCCGGATAGAGCAACGGTCTTCTAAACCGTTGGTCGCAGGTTCGAATCCTGCCGGGCGTATCCCTCCGGAATCGTCGAGGACGGGAGGTTCAGGTCGTCTTCGAGTCGGTGTGCGGGCCGTGGACCGGCTGCTGGGGGATGCCGAAGGAGCGGAAGATCGAGATCAGGCGGGCGATGAGGCTCGAGATGCTCAGGGCGCCCTTCTGGAGGATCTCCTCGATCTTGCCGTTGAGCCGGCGGATGTCGTCGGCATTGAGCTCCTTGGCGGTGAGGACGAGAATGGGGATGTCGCGGGTGGCCTCGGACTGGGTGAGGCGCGAGGCGACCTCGAAGCCGTCCATGTTGGGCATCATCAGGTCGAGCACGATCAGGGACGGATGCTCGGAGTGGGCGAGCCGGAGCCCCTCGACGCCGTCGGCGGCCTCGCGGACCTCGAAGCCCTCGCCGCCCAGCTCGGCGGCCAAGAGGCGGCGGATGTCGGGGTCGTCGTCGATGACCAGGACCGGCCCGGCGCTCTGCTGGCGGCGGATCTTGGCCAGGACGCGGAGCAGACGGTCGCGGTCGAGGGGTTTCGTGAGGTAGTCGGTGGCGCCGAGCATCAGGCCGAGGCCACGGCGCTGGAGGACGGTGACGAGGACGACCGGGATCTCGGCCGTCGCCGGGTTGGCCTTCAACGCGCTCAGCACGTTCCAGCCGTCGAGCTCGGGCATCATCACGTCGAGGGTGATGACGTCGGGCCGGAGCCGCTCGGCCAGCGCGAGCCCCACGCGGCCGTTGCTGGCGACCTCGAAGCGGAACGGCGAGCCGCGGAGCGACTCGCGGAGCAAGGCGAGGAAGTCCTCGTCGTCGTCGATCGAGAGGACCAGGGGCCCCTGCCCCGGCCGGCCTTCGGCGTCGCGCCCGCCGGCCTCGGGGCCGACGATCGCCAACGTCGTGCCCGGCTCCAGCGGCAATCGGACGAGGAACGTCGTGCCCGAGCCGAGCCGGCTGCGGACGTCGAGGGTGCCGCCGAGCAATTCGACGAGCCGCTTGACGATCGAGAGCCCCAGGCCGGTGCCGCCGGCGCGACGGGTCGTGCGGCCGTCGAGCTGGCGGAACTGCTCGAAGATCTTGGGGATGTCCTCCTCGGCGATCCCCGGGCCGGTGTCGCGGACCTCGACCTCCCAGGCGTCGGCCGTCGGCATCCGCGCCGCCACGACGACCTCGCCGCGAACGGTGAACTTGACGGCGTTGGAGACGAGGTTGACGAGCACCTGGCGGAGCCGGTTCTCGTCGGTCACGAAGCGTTGCGGGAGGGCCGGATCGACCTCGGCGCGGAGGGACAGGCCCTTGCCCTGCGCCAGCGCCTGGAAGTTGTCGACGACCGAGGCGATCAGCCCCCTCGGGTCGGCCTCGGCGGCGTCGAGCTCCATCTGCCCGGCCTCGATCTTGGAGAGGTCGAGGATGTCGTTGATCAGGTTCAGGAGCTGACGGCCGTTGTCGTGGACGCGCTTCAGGCTCTCCTTCTGCTGGGGATTGAGCTCGCCCTGCGCCCCGCGGAGGACGGTGCTCGTGAAGCCGAGGATGATCGTCAAGGGCGTGCGAAGCTCGTGGCTCATGTTGGCCAGGAACTCGCTCTTGAGCTGCGACGCGGACCGCAGCTCGCGGTTCTGGCGCTCGATCTCGGCCTGCTGCTGGGTCAGCCGCGCGTGGCGGGCCTCGAGCTCGACGGCCTGGCGCTGGAGGGCCTGGTGCGACATCGCGTTCTGGATCGCCGCGCCGAGCTGGCCGGCGACGATCGTCAGGACGTTGCGGGTCCGGTCGTCGAACGGCTCGACGGCGGCCAGCGCCAGGACGCCGACGAGGTCGGGGCCGGAGTAGAGCGGGAGGTACGCCAGCTCGGCCGGGCGCTGCTGGCCGAGCCAGTGGTGGATCGTGAACGGCGCGGCCTCGCTCGCGGTGTCGAGGAAGGCCGGCGACCGCCCACGCGCGACCCGGCCGATGACCCCCTGCCCCGGCCGGACCACCTGGTCGAACAGCTCGGGCCCGGTCCCGCTCGCGACCAGGACGCGGAGCAGCTCGTCGCTCGCCCCCCGCACGTAGATCGCCCCGGCCTGGGCTTGGGCCACGTCGAGGATGCGCTCCAGGGCCGTCTCCAGGAGGTGCGGCAGGTCGCTGGACGTCGCCAGGACCTCGGCGACGCGGAGCACGCCGGTCTGTACGTCGCGCTTGTCGAGCTCGCGGGCGTTGCGCCGGAGGGCCGCGGCCATCGCGTTGAACCCCTTGCCCAGCGCCCCGATCTCGTCGTCGCCCGGGGCCGACACGCGGGCGTGGAGGTCGCCCCGCTGGATCTGCTCGGTCGCCGCGGTCAGCTCGGCGATCGGCCGGACCAGGGAGCGCGAGACCCAGCGGATCAGGACGGCGTTGACCAGGACGGCCAGGGCACAGCCGATCGGCACGATGGCCTGGTTCCAGGCCCGGGACCGCCGGTCCGTCGCCGTCCGCTCGTCGAGCAACGTCATCTCGTAGCGGACGAGCTCGGTCAGGGTCCGCTCGATCTGGTGGAGCGGGTCGTCGTCGACGTCGAGCGCCTTCGACGCCAGGTCGGCCGGCGGCAGCGGGCGGCTCGGCCTGGTCACCGCGACTGCCTTCCAGGCCCGGTAGCGTTCGAGCATCCGCTCGACGCGGGCCGACTGGAACGGCTCGTCCCGGACGAGGTCGCGGAGGCTCGTCAGGCGCTCGTCGAGCCGTTTCGCGTGCTCCGCCAGGTCCGCCTCGAAGCGTGGATCCGCCGTGGCCAGCAGCGCGAGCTGGGCGAACTGCGCGTCGCGGACCTCCTCGCTGATCGACTTGGACGCCGCCAGGACCTTGTAGCTCTGGATGACCCACCGCGCCGCATCCGACTGGAGCTCCGTGGTGCCGAGGTGGAGCGCGGCCAGGAGGATCACGGCGACGATCGAGATCGACGACCCGGCCAGGAGCTTGTTCCGGAGGCTCGACGAGATCCAGGGCATGGGAGGGGCTCCCGGCGATCGACCCGGGCTCAGGCCGCCGATTCGTGGACCTGGACGGGCCAGGTCACGGTGAAGGTGCTGCCCTCGTCGAGTACGCTCGACACGCTCAGGCCGCCGCCGAGCCGCTCGGCGAGGCGGCGACTGATCGAGAGGCCCAGGCCGGTCCCGGGCGCCCCTCGGGGTCGACCGACCCTGGCCTGGCCGAACTCCTCGAAGATCGACTCCAGGTCGTCCGCGGCGATCCCGACCCCGGTGTCGATGACGGCGACGGCCCACGCGCCCGGGCCGGCCGACCGGCCGACGAGCCGGACACCCCCTCGCTCGGTGAACTTCAAGGCGTTCGAGGCCAGGTTGAAGACGACCTGGCGGCACTTGGAGTAGTCCGAGACCACCCGCGCGGTCAGGCCCTCCTCGGCCTCCGAGGTTAGCCCGAGGCCGCGGTGTGCGGCCGTCGCGGCGAGGCTGTCGCGGACGTCGGCCAGCAGCTCCCTGGGGTCGAAGGGCGCGACCTGGAGCGGCTGTTGGCCGGCGACCAGTTGCGAGTAGTCGAGCAGGCCGGTCAGGAGGTCCGACATCCGCGCGACGTTCTGCTCGAGGACCTGGAGCGAGCTGTCGAGCTCCGCGGGTTCGGGCGGTGCCATGCGCAGCATGGTGATCGTCAGGCCCATCGCGTTGAGCGGGGTCCGCAGGTCGTGCGCGACGGTGGCGATGAACCGCTCCTTGGTCTGGTCGAGCCGTCGCAGGGCCTCGGCCTGGCGACGCCCCTCCAGGACCGCATCACGGAGCCGCAGGAGACTCCGCACCCGCGCCTGGAGCTCGACGCGATCGACCGGCTTGCCGAGGAAGTCGTCGGCCCCGGCTCGGAGCCCGCGCTCGCGGTCGAGGACGCCGGCCGTGACGAGCACCACGGGCAAGAACGGCGCGTCGGGCCGCGCCTTGATCCGCGCGGTCACCTCGTAGCCGTCGAGCCCCGGCAGGATGACGTCGAGGACGACCAGGTCGGGATTGTCCCGCTCGACGGCCGCCATCGCCGAGGGTCCGTCGCGGGCGGCGAGGGCCTCGAAGCCGGCCTCGACGAGGTACTGGCTCGTCAAGGCGAGGACGCCGTCGTTGTCGTCGACGACCAGGACCCGGCGACGAGACGGATCGGGCCGGGCCGGCGCCGGCTCGGGCTCCTCCGTCACCACGCGGGGGGGCTCGACCGGTCGGGCGGCGGTCGGGGGTCGATCGCAGAGGAACGAGCGGACCCGGACGGCAAAGGTCACGTCGTCGATCGGCTTGGAGATGAACCCGTGGAAGCCGGCCGCGAGGGCCCGCTCGCGGTCCCCCTTCATCGCGTGCGCCGTCAGCGCGACGGCGGGGATGGCGGCCAGTTCGGCGCTGGAACGCAGCTCGCGGATGACGTCCCAGCCCGAGAGGCCGGGCATGGCGAGGTCGGTCAGGATGAGGTCGGGCCGTTGCCGGTGGGCCAACTCGAGCCCCTGGGCGCCGGATTCCGCCTCGATGACCTCGTGGCCGTCGGCGGTCAGGAGCAAGCGGACGAGGGCCCGGATGTCCTCGGAATCGTCGATCAGGAGCATCGTCGCCATGCGCCCGGGCGTCTCCCTCGGCTCGTCGTTGCGACCCAAATCCCGGGGGCCGTCGCCCGTGGTCGTCACACGTCCTATCTTGTCCAATGTGGGGCGCGCGGGTCAACCGCGGTCGGAAGGCAGACGGTTGGGGACTTGACACGGCCCCTCGGCGTCGATTGGGATGGAGAGGCCGTCCTATCCTGACGCTCGCGGGGGGCGTCGTCACGCCCCCGCCCGAGCCGGGCGATGTCCGCCGCCCGTTCCCCGTGGAACCCGGGACGACCGCGCCAAGGGCCCTCGACCCGCACAACCGCGCACCGCCCGGGGGCGCCGATCCCCTCGGGCCACGGCCTCGAGCCTCGCCATGAGCCGCTCTCGCGAACCGGCGACCCCCGTCCCGTCGGACCACCTGACCGACCTGGAGACGTGCTGGACGACGATCCGCAACGCCCACGCGCCGGGCCCCACCGGCCAGGCCGCGATGCGGGAGCTGGTCTCGAGGTATCACGACGCGGTCGAGCGCTACCTCCGGCTCAAGCTCCGCGACCGCAACCTCGCCGACGAGGTCTTCCAGGAGTTCTGGGCCAAGGTCGTCGACCACAAACTCGCCGGCGCCGACCACACCAAGGGCCGGTTCCGCGACTACGTCCGCACGGTCCTGCACCGCCTGATCATCGACCACTTCCGCGGCCGCAAGCTCCAGTCGCTCCCGCCCGGCGACCTGATCGACCCCAATGCCAGCGACCTCGATTACGACCGGATCTGGCGCGAGGCTGTCATCCGCCGGGTCTGGCTCCGGCTGGAGACCTTCGAGGCGTGCACGCCCAAGAACCGTTACGCGACGGTCCTCCGCCACCGGGTCAACGACCCCCAGGCCCCGATCGAGGAGATCGCCGAACGGCTGGGCCAGCAGCTCGGCACCCGGGTCTCGCCCGAGGCGTTCCGCAAGACCCTCCAGCGGGCACGGGCGAAGTTCCTGGAGCTCCTGATCCAGGAGCTGCGCGAGACCATCCACCCGGCCGAGCCCGAGGACATCGAGGCCGAGATCAACGACCTGGGCCTAGGCCACCTCTATCGCCGGCTCACCCAGGGCGGCCGGGACTGAGGCGACCGTTCCGAGGTCCGAACCGGCTGGGGACGGGCTCCGAGTCTTCGAGGTGCCCGTCCCCAGCCGGTTCGGACCTGTCAATCCCCCCGATTCGCCCATTTTTTCCGACCGACCCTCCCGCCCCGCGCGCGAAAAACCCCCCGGTCGCTTGACCGTACGGCCACGATCGCTAAAGTGGAAGAGATGTCTCGACTTCGGACGGTCGTTCGGAACGACCGGCCGGGCGGTCCCGCGCACGGGCCGCTCCGAGCGTCGTAGCCTCCAGGCGCCAGCAACAGAGGGGCACGCCGATGCTTGTCCTCTCGCGGAAGAAGAACGAGAGCATCGTCATCGACGATCACATCACGATCACCGTCGTGGAGATCCGCGGCGACAAGGTCCGGCTCGGGATCGACGCCCCCAAGGACATCACGGTGCACCGCCGAGAGGTCTACGAGGCGATCCTGAACCAGGCCCAGGCCCAGGCCCAGGCCCGGGCCGTCGTGAAGGCCGACGACGACGGACTCGATCGCTGATCGCTCATGACCCGCGGACGACCGGGACCGGCCGCCCTCAACGCGCCGGGCTCGCCTTCAGGAGGCGCACGAATTCGCGCATCCAGGGGCCGTTGTCGGGCCAGCCCCGGACGGTCACGAGCGACCCGCACACGACGACGTCGCGGTTGACGAACTCCGCGCCCGCGGCCCGGAAGTCGAGCTCCAGGTCGGGGTAGCCGGTCATCGTCTTGCCCTTGGCGCCGCCGGCCGCCATCACCAGCAAGGGGCCGTGGCAGTTGGCCGCGATCGGCTTGCCCGTCTCGACGAAGTGCCGGACGATCGCCACGGCCTTCGGCTTGTTGCGGAGGTATTCCGGCGCCCGGCCGCCGGGCAGCACGAGGCCGTCGTACGCCGCCGGGTCGGTCTCGTCGAGGCCCAGGTCGGCCTGGACTCGGTAGCCGGCCTTCTCGACGTAGGTGTCCCAGCTCGGCTCGAAGTCATGGACGACGGACTGGAAGACGCGCTTCGTCGGGGCGACGATGTCGACGTTCCAGCCTTCTTCCTCGAGGCGGTACTTGGCGTAGTAGATCTCCTGCGCCTCGCCCGCGTCGCCGGTCAGGATCAGGATGCGCGTCATGGGTCCACCTCTCGTTCGGACGTCCTGAAGATCAGCGACGTCCCACACCCTACCAACCGCCCGGGGCCAGTTCAAGCGGTCAGTCCGCCGTCGCCCCTTGACCCCTCCGGCGGCCCTGGAATACATTGATCGAGCGTCGCGAACGACCGCCGGCCCCGTCGTCTAGTCTGGTCTAGGACACAGGATTTTCAATCCTGCAACACGGGTTCAAATCCCGTCGGGGTCACTGATCCGAGGCCGAGCCCACGAGCGTCTCCAGGTGCGATGCGACGCAGCGGGCGAGGACCGGCACGTTATAGCCCCCCTCGAGGAGGCTGACGACGCGCCCCCCGGCGTGGACCGAGGCGACGTCGACCACCTCCTTCGTCAACGTCTCGAAGTCCTCGACCTCGAGCCCAAGGCTGCCGATCGGGTCGGCGCGGTGCGCGTCGAACCCGGCGCTGATGAGGACGAGCTCGGGTCGCGCGTGGTCGGCCATCCCTTCGAGGGCGTAGCGGAAGGCCGAGTGGTAGTGCTCGCGCGAAACGCCGAAGCGAAGCGGCATGTTCTTGGTGAAGCCGAGGCCGGGTCCGGAGCCGTGTTCGTCCGGGCCGCCGGTGCCGGGGTAGAACGGCCAACGGTGGAGCGAGACGAAGGCGACGCGCGGGTCCTCGTAGAAGGCATCCTGGGTGCCGTTGCCGTGGTGGACGTCCCAGTCGATGATGAGGACGCGGTTCAGGCCGTGCCGCTCGATCGCCGCCATCGCCGCGACGGCGACGTTATTGTACAGGCAGAACCCCATCGGTCCCTCGGGCCGGGCGTGATGCCCCGGCGGCCGGACCACGCAGAGCGCGCGCGTCTGGGCGCCTTCGATGACTCCCGAGACCGCGTCGACCGCCGCACCGGCCGCGAGTCGCGCGGCGAGACCCGAGCCCTTCGACATCCAGGTATCGACCTCGATCCGACCGCCCCCGGCGATCTCGACCGCCTCGATCTCGGCGAGGTGCACGGGCGTGTGGACGCGGAGCAGTTCCTCGCGCGTCGCCTCGCGGACGACGCCGGCCTCGCAACGCGCGGCCAGCCCCGTCTTGTCGAGGTGGCGGAGGATGCCGGCGAGGCGATCGGGGCTCTCGGGGTGGCCAGGCTCGGGGCGGTGGTCGAGCATCCGGCGGTCGCTGTAGAGTCGCACCATGCCGCGCTCCTTTCTCGAACACGCTACGCGGCCGATCGTCGCCGCGTCAACGGCCCGGTTTCCACGTGAAACGCGACGGCCCGTTGTGGTTCAATCGACGGCATGACGACCGCGCGCCGCGAAGCCCTGGCCATCGCGATCTCCACCCTGGTCGGCGCGGTGTTGCGGCTCTGGTCGTTCGGCCGGCTCGGACTGTCGCACTTCGACGAGGGCATCTACGCCATCGCCGGCCTCTGGTCGAGCGACCCCGCCGGCCTCGCGTCGCTCGACCCGAAGGTGATCCCGTACTATGCGCCACCGGGGTTCCCGATCCTCGTGGGGATCGGCTATCTCATCCTCCCTTGGGGCATCTCGGACCTCTCGGCGATCTTCGTGGCCGAGCTCTGCGCGATCGCGACGATCCCGGTCGTGGGCTGGCTCGGCCGTCGTACATTCGGACCCGGCGCGGGGGCTGCGGCGTCGGCGTTGGCGACATGGTCGGGGCAACACGTCGCCTTCGCGCGGATGGCGATGACCGACGCCCCGTTCCTCCTGGCCTGGCTGGTCGCGCTCGGCCTCGGCGGCCGGTTCCTCGAGCGGCCAACGATCGGCCGGGCGATTGCGCTGGGGGTGAGCGTCGGCGTGGCGATGAACCTCAAGTACAACGGCTGGCTCGCCGGGGTCATCGTCGCCGTGGCGGCCATGTTCGGGACGGGCAAGGGCAGGGGGCGGACACTCGGCTTGCTGGGGATCGCGGCGGCCGTCGCCATCGTGTCCTATCTGCCCTGGTTCCTGTTCGTCGAGCGCCACGATGGCTACCGCGCCTTGCTCCGTCACCAGCGAAGCTACGCGGGCGGCCTGTCGACGTGGCTGCCCCACTTGCTCGCGCAACTCGACCAGTCGGTCGCTCTCTCCGGGGGATGGACCTGGGTCGCGATCGGATGGGCCCTGGCCTGCTCGACAGCCATGGCCACAACGGTCGGGCGAGTTCCGCCGGGAGCTGTGGTAAGCCTCGCGAGATCGAGGGGACGGATCGCCCTCTTCGAGACCGCGGCGATGGCGTTGTGGCCGGCGTTTCTCTGGTGGACGTGCCTGTTCTGGGTCGTCTCGGGTCGTTGCGCCGGGCCTTTTCGAAGGCTCCTGGCGGTCGCGTGGGTCGTGCTGTCGATCCTCACGCCGTTCTATCACCCGTATGCGAGGCTCTGGCTCCCCGTCCTGGCGGCCGGCTGGATCATCGCCGGTGGGATCATCGCGGCGGAGATGAAGGGCGAGCCCGGCCTGACGGGCGAGGGCAAGCGGATGGGTCGGCTCCGCACGGCCCTGTTCGTCGCCGCGGCCGTCGCTTGCCTCCTGACCTTGGTCTCGCGTATCAGGACGATCCAGCACCGTCCCGGACCGCCCGGGTCGGGTTGGGCCTTCGTCGAGCCCCAACCCCGTCCCGGGCTACTCAGGCCGACCGACGGCCTGCGGGTCGCGGTGACGACGCGCCTCGTCCCCCGGCTACGCGGCGACAAGGTCGATTCGCTCGTCGTGCTCGCGCGACCCTCCGCGCTGTTCTACCTCGCCTCGACGTGGGATCGACCGTCCCGGCGCCTGCCCGACTTCGAGACCGTCTTTCGACTCAACGACGATTCCCGCTGGGCCCTCCTCGACGTGGCGTTGCTGGCCCAGGAGGCGAGCCTCGCGAACGCGGAGGACCCGGCCCGAGCGGTGAGCGACAGACTCGCCAGGCAGGGCTGGGTCGAGCGCCTCCGGCTGAAGGCGCCGGCGGCGTTGCCGACGGTGCTCGACATCGAGCTCGGCAACCCGTCCTTGCGACGATCGCAGGCCGAGCCGACGGACCTGTTCCTGTACGAGAGAGCCCGAGGAAACCCCCGGCGATGATGCCCGACCCGCCCGTCTCGCTCTGGCCCGACCCGGCCGCGCTCGGCGCGGTGACGGACCTGTATCAACTGACGATGATGGCCGGCTACGCCGCGACGGGGATGGACAAGACGCGCGCGGTCTTCGAGCTGTTCGTCCGCCGCCTGCCGAAGAATCGGGCCTTCCTCGTCTTCGCGGGCCTGGAGCAGGCGATCGGCGACCTCCTGCGATTGGCCTTCTCGCGCGATCAGGTCGAGGCGATCCGGTCGTGGCCGGCGCTCGCGGGGATCGAGCCGGGGTGGTTCGAGACACTCGAACAGTTGAGATTCGAGGGGGATGTCTGGGCGATGCCCGAGGGGACGGTCGCGTTCGCGGGCGAGCCGCTCCTCCGCGTCGAGGCGCCGTTGCCGCAGGCCCAATGGATCGAGACGTTCCTGATCGCGTCGCTCGGTTATGCGACGCTCGTTGCGTCGAAGGCCGCGCGGTGCGTCGAGGCGGCCCGGGGCCGGCCGCTCTACGACTTCGGCGCCCGCCGCGGCCACGGCCCGGCGGCGGGCCTGATCTGCGCGCGGTCGAGTTATCTCGCGGGTTTTACCGGGACGAGCCACGTCGAGGCGGCTCGGCGGCTCGGCATCCCTTGCGTCGGCACGATGGCGCACTCGTGGGTCCAGGCGTTCGGCGACGAAGCGGCCTCGTTCGCGAACTTCGCGAAGGTCTTCCCGGGGGCGACGCTGCTCGTCGACACGTACAATACCGACGCGGGCGTCCGACACGCCGCCGCGATCGAGCCGCCGGTCCAGGCCGTCCGGATCGACAGCGGCGACCTCGGCGCCCTGAGCCGATCCGCCCGGGCGATCCTCGACGCGAACGACCGGGAGGCGGTCAAGGTCGTCGGCAGCGGCGACCTCGACGAGTTCCGGATCAAGGGCCTCCTCGATTCGGGCGCGCCGATCGACGCGTTCGGGGTCGGCACCGAGCTGATCACGAGCCGCGACGCGCCGGCGTTGTCGATGGTCTACAAACTCGTGGCGCTCGACGGGGAAGGGCGGATCAAGCTCAGCCCGGGCAAGAAAACGTACCCGATGGCGAAGCAGGTCCACCGCTACCGCGACCGCTCGGGCAAGTTCTCGCTCGACCGCGTCACCCGCGCCGACGAGCCCGCCGACGGCGAGCCCTTGCTCGTGCCGGTCGTCCGCGACGGCGGGCTCGTCGCCCCGTTGCCCACGCTTGACGTTGTCCGCGCGCACTGCCGCGCGCAGCTCGAATCGCTGCCCGAGGTGCTCCGCGGGCCCGACGCCCAGGCGCTCTATCCGATGGCGTACAGCCTCGCGCTGGAGCTCGAGGCGGAGAAGCTGGGCGTGCGCTGACTTGAGCTTTACAGCAAGTTCGGGGCGCGCTACATTCCCGCCGCCGTGACGGGGCGGGGTGGCACGCCCTGAGTCCGCGAAGGGCGTGGGCGGCGCCCGAGCCCCACGCCCTTCGCGGACTCAGGGCGTGCCACCCGATCCGCCATGCGGGTCGAGGGTGAGACGGAACGGACCGACGATCGAGGGCACAAGGACGTGGCCAAGATCCTCAGCGTGGCGAACCAGAAGGGGGGCGTCGGCAAGACGACGACCGCCATCAACCTCGCCGCCGGCCTGGCCAAGGCGGGCAAGACGGCGCTCGTGATCGACGTCGACCCGCAGTGCAACGCCACCAGCGGGCTCGGCGTCGAGCCGGCCGGTCGGCATCCGCTCCTGGCCGGGAAGCCCCTGGCGGAGAGCGTGGCGGCGACGTCGCAGCCCAGGCTCTCGGTCCTGCCCGGCTCCTTGAGCCTGGCCGACGCCGACGCCCTGTCGGCCTCGAACCGCCAGCGCGCCTCGTCGTTGCGGCAGCAACTGGCGGGCGAGCTGAGCGGATTTGATTATATCTTCCTCGATTGTCCCCCCTCGCTCGGCCAGCTCACGCGGGCGGCGCTGGGGGCCTCGCACGAGGTCTACATCCCGATCCAGTGCGAGTACTTCGCGATGGAGGGGCTGTCGCAGATCATCGAACTGGCGCGGCAGACCAAGGCGCGCGACAACCACCGGCTCGAGATCGGCGGCATCGTCCTGACGATGTTCGACCCGGTCCTCGAGCTGGCCAACGAGGTCGCCTCGGAGGTCCGTGGGTTCTTCGACGGGACGGTCTTCGACGCCATGATCCCGCGCGACGTGCAGGTCTCCGAGGCGCCCAGCCACGGCAAGAGCGTGCTCGATTACGCCCCGAGGTCCCGCGGGGCCAGGGCCTACGCCGAACTCGTCCTGGAGGTCATCGACCGTGAATCCTAAGCGACGACTCGGGCGCGGCCTGGCCGCGCTGCTGGGGACGGAGGAGGGGGGCTTCGAGCCCGGCTCGCTCGACATGGCCGAGCTGCTCCACATCGCCGTCGACCAGGTCGACCCCAACCCTTGGCAGCCCCGCCGCCAGTTCGACGCCGGCGAGATCGCCGCATTGGCCGACTCGCTCCGCCAGCACGGCATGCTCCAGCCGATCATCGTCCGGCCCGTCGGCGACCGCTTCCAGCTCATCGCCGGCGAGCGCCGGCTCCGCGCCAGCATCGAGGCCCACCTCCACGAGGTCCCCGCCCGCGTCCTCGAGCTCGACGACCAGCGCGTCTGCGAGCTGGCGATGGTCGAGAACCTCCAGCGCGAGGACCTCAACGCCATCGAGAAGGCGACCGCATTCCGCAATTATTTGAACACCTATGGCGGGACCCAGGACGAGCTCGCCGAGCGGCTCGGCCTGCACCGCTCGACGGTCTCGAACATGCTCCGGCTGCTCGAGCTGCCGGATGACTTCCAGTCGGCGGTGCTCGACGAGACGATCTCTCCCGGCCACGCCAAGGCGCTGCTGGGCCTGGACGACCCCGAGCAGCGCGTCGAGGCCTTCCGTCGCGTCGTCATCGAGAAGCTGACCGTGCGCCAGACCGAGGCCCTCGTCCGCACCGGCGAGCCGACCCCGCCCCGGGCCCGCATCCGCAAGGACGCCGCCGAGCCCGCCGTCCCGAAGGCGCCCCACTTCCTCGAGTTCGAGGGCCGGCTCCGCGATCGGCTCGGCGCCGCCGTCGCCGTCAAGGCGAGGGGAGAGGACAAGGGGCAGATCGTCATCGACTTCGGCAACCGTGAGGAGTTCGACCGGCTCGCCTCGATGCTCCAGGCCGGTTGAGGCGGGCGACGGGCGCTCCATACCCTTCCCAAAACGTCGGGGGCGGGGGCCAGACGAGAACCCGCCTTCACCATTCCCACATCAACAAGGGCGAGTGGGCGCGACGGCGTGCGCCGTAAAGCGAGGGCGGGGGCGGTCTCGGGGATGAGGTCGTGGATCGTTGAGCCGCCCGGCACCCGGTTTGCCGAGGCCTGGAGGATTCGCGGTCCTGCCGTACGAACCGTCCTCGAGATCCTCCGCGATCGCCAGGGAGTGCCCGATGGCCAGGGAGTCGGACCCAGAGGAGGGGCTCTCATGCGCGCTCTGGCGCGTGGCGACCGACCCGGCGAAGGTCCAGGCCCTCTACGAGATGCTCGGCGAGTATTGCCACGAACTCCGGAACCGACTCAACGGCATCAAGATCAGCCTCTTCCTGGCCCGTCGCCAGGCGTGTCCCCTCTCGTCCCCGGCCTGGGCCGAGGCCGAGCTGCGGTATCGCGCGGTGGAGGAGCTGGTCGATCGGCTCCAGATGATCTGCCGCCCCCTCGACGTCTTCGCGATCACCCTGGACCTCTCGGGGCTGATCGCCGAGCGGCTCCCGTACTGGTGCCGCGACCTCGACGCGCGTGGCCGGCGGCTGGTGCCGGAGGCCCCGCCCGCGCCCGCGCTCGGCCGGTTCGACCCGGCGCGACTCGCGCAGGGGCTCGACGCCCTGGTCGCCTGGCGGGCCAGGGCCGGCGACCCCGACACGACGATCCGCCTCCGCTGGGGGGCCGACCAGGATCACCTCTCGCTGGAATGGCACGAACCGGAAGGGACCGACCCCCTCGACGCGACCGATGACCTCGCGCTGCCGATCCTGGCGCGGATCATCGCGGCCCACGGCGGCCGCTGTCAGCTCACCGCCGAACCCGGCCTTCGTCTCCGTTGCCGTTGGCCCTCCTGAGCGCCGACTCCTTGATCCCGAGAGCGAGCCCCCCATGACGGACCTCCTCGACGCGTCCCCCCCGGCGATCGCGGCCGATCGCGAACCCGACGGCTCGCCGTTCATCCTGCTCGTGGACGATCACGGGCCCTGCCTCGAGCGGATGCGCGAGGTCGTCGAGCTGACCGGCCTACCGAGCGTGGCCGCCAGCTCGGGGGCCGACGCCCTGGCCTGCTGCGACGCGCGGCGGCCGAGCTGCGTCGTGACCGACCTGTCGATGCCGGTGCTCGACGGCTCGGCGCTGGCCCGCTGGCTCCACGCCCGCTACCCCGACCTGCCGATCATCCTCGTCACCGGCCAGGACCTCGACGCCCGCGCCCGCTCGACCCTCGGTCCCGCGTTCGCGGCCATGTTCCCCAAGCCCGTCGACCCGGCCCTGCTCCTCGACACCCTGGGCCGGCTCGTCCGGTCGTGTTGCGATCGCGACGATGGCCCGGAAGGGGCAGGGACCCGGCCTTGACCGGGCCGGAGCCCGGGCCTTACCATGGTCGCGGCCGGATCGCGGGGCGTAGCGCAGCCTGGTTAGCGCGCCTGCCTTGGGAGCAGGAGGTCACCAGTTCGAATCTGGTCGCCCCGATTCGATCGACGATCGTTCAATACGTTTCACGTGAAACCGGCCGGTGGCCCGCGATCGGCGGCAAGCCGAGTCGGGCCCGCAGTTCGTCGAGGATCTCGGCGGTCTTGCTCGCACCGATGCGGTCGCAGCCGAGCTCGGCGACGGCGATGGCGCCGTCGAGGGTGCGGACGCCGCCGGCGGCCTTGAGCTTGACGTGGGGCGGCGCGCAGGACCGCATGAGCTTCAGGTCCTCGTGGGTCGCGCCGCCGGTGCCGTAGCCGGTCGAGGTCTTCACGAAGTCGGCCCCGACCTCGGCGCAGATCGAGCAGAGCCGGCGGATGTGGTCGGGGGTCAGGTAGCAATTCTCGAAGATGACCTTGACCATCGCGCCGCGACGATGCGCCACGACGGTGACCGCTCGGATGTCGTCGGCCACCGCATCCCAGGCGCCGCCGAGGGCCTGGCCGATGTTGATGACCATGTCGAGCTCGGTGGCGCCGTCGTCGATGGCGCGCTCGGCCTCGAAGACCTTGACGGCGGTGGTGTGGCCGCCGTGTGGGAAGCCGATCGTCGTGCCGACGGCGACGTCGGTCCGCTCCAGGAGCCGCGCGGCCAGGGGGACGGCGTACGGCTTGATGCAGACGCTCGCCACGTGATAATCGGCCGCCAGGCGGCAGCCGGCCTCGAGCTCGGCGTCGGTCAGTGTCGGGCCGAGCAGCGAGTGGTCGATCCTCCGGGCGATCGCCTCGTAGGTCAACTCCATCCGATCGGGCTCCCCTCGGGACGACGTTGGCGTGCGGGTCCGAGCCGCCGATTGTGGCGTCGCGGCCCGACCTCGGGCAAGGGGTGACCGCGGAGTCAAACCGTCGCGGCCAGGTTCGCGGCCTTCGACGCGGCGCGATCGGGGCGGGGCAGGGCCCGCTTGGCGGCGAGGTTGGGCCGGAACATCATCAAGAGGACCAAGGGCTCGTACAGGATGACCAGGGTCCCGCCGGCGCCGAGGTACCAGAACTGGGCCGCGACCAGAAGCGCCGCCGACAGGCAGATCAGGGCGTTGAGGTCCTTCTGCCAGGGGAGGAACGCGGTGATCCCGACCAGGCTCGCGTAGAGGATCAGGACCGGGAGCCGGTAGAGCGCGTCTATGCCCGACCAGAAGCTCCCGGCCGCCGGCGCCTCGACGCCGGGGATCAGGCCCGAGCCCCATAACGTCTGCCACTCCAACGCCGGCGCCCAGTCGCCGAGGCCGGGGATCATCCAGCCCAGGATCGCCCCGAAGGCCAGCACGCCAAGAGCCGTCGCCATGAATGGCAAGGCCCCCCGGCCGCGATAGAAGCCGGCCCAGAGCGGCACGAGCGCCAGACACGCCGGCATCCCGCCGCTGGCCAGGCCGATCAACGCCCCGGCGCGGATCGGCCGGGAATAGAACGCCAGGGCCGCGACCACCAGCGCGGCGGGCATGAGCTGGACGTGGTCGACGAGCGCGAACCTCGTATACGGGAGGATCAAATAACAGACCGCCATCGCAAGCCCCGCGATCGGCCGCTCGAAGAGTTTTGAGCCGATCGACAGCAGCGCCGCCACGATCCCCAGGTGCGCCAGGACCGAGAGGATGCGCGAGAGGACGACGTAGGGATGTCGGCGGCGGATCGGGTCGGGCAGGGGGACGTGCTTCAGGACGTTCGTCATCGGCACGGCGATCTCGCTCGGCGGGTTCGGCCGCGCCTGCGGCTGTTCCGCTCCGCTGGCCCTCGGGCCCGCCGGGTTCCGAGCGGCCTCCTCGCCGACGGGCAGGCTAATCGTCTCGGCCACCATCAGGCCCAGGACCCCCACGGCCAGGCAGGTCAGGCCCGAGGCGTTGAGGTTCGGCTCCAAGGCCGGCCGCCGCGGCAAACCGAGGTCCACCAGGCAGCGCGCCAGCCAGAGCCCCGAGGCCACGAACAGCCAGAGGAACGCGCCCCACGACCGGCCGTCGCCGCCGACGAGGCGCAACATCCCCGGCGCCAGCGCGAAGAGGAGCAACAGGTCCAGGTTGCGCATGCTCCAGACCCGGTTGAACTTGAAGAACAGGGTCAGGCACGCCAACACGGACAGGAAGAGCCAGACCTCCGGCCTGAGGCCCAGGTTGGCCACCAGCGTCCCGCTCAACGCTCCGGCCTCCCGCCGCGCGAGGTCGGGGAACCCGGCGGGGATTCCTCGACGGGGCGTCCCGGACGCGCTCCGCTTGCCCCGTCCCCGCATCCTACGCCCCCGCGCCCGACCCCGCAAGGGGAACGGCGTCCCCGTAGGGCAGGGCTCGCCCTGCCTCTTCAAATCCGGGGAGGAAGAGGCAGGGCGAGCCCTGCCCTACAAGGAATGCGCCGGACCCGGGTCCCAGACCGGCCGTACTTCAATCGGCGGCGAAGGGGATGGGCTCGCCGGCGATCTGGCTGAGGGCGTTGAGGGCGGCTCGCTGCTCGGCGTCCTTCTTGTTGCGGCCCCAGGCGGGGGCATAGCGGCGGGGGCCGATCTGGGCGGAGATCTTGAAGCACTTGTGGTGGTCGGGGCCCTTCTCGTCAAGTAGGAGGTACGTCGGCGTCGCGCCGAACTGGCGCTGGGCGGTCTGCTGGAGGCTGCTCTTGTAGTTGACCCCCTGGCCCTCGACCGTCGCGTCGATCTCGGGCTCGAGGTGCTCGACGACGAAGTCCTTGGCCGCCTCCATGCCGCCGTCGAGGTAGATGGCGCCGACGAGGCTCTCGAACAGGTCGGCCAGGATCGACGAGGGGGTCTGCTCGCTGGCGCCCATCCCCTTGCCCATGATCAGGAATTCCTGGAAGCCCAGCTCCTGCGAGATCTTGGCGCAGGTCCGTCGCGAGACGACCACCGACTTGATCCGCGTGAGGTCGCCTTCCTGGTAGTCGGGGAACTTGAGGTAGAGCAGCTCGCAGACGATGGCGCCGAGGATCGCGTCGCCGAGGAACTCGAGCCGCTCGTTCGAGGCGAGGCGGTGGTCGGCGCCGGAGGCGTGGGTCAGGGCCGCGCGGAGGAAGGACGGGTCGCGGAAGTCGTAGTCGAGCGCGCGCTGGCAGTACTCGAGCAGCAATTCCTCGTCGCGTTGGCTCAACTCGGACATCGTCGCACCCGCTCTACACGTCGAACAACTTGGATCAATTGTACCCTAACCCGATGCCGCCCCATTGTCAACGTCGCGGGCGATCCGCTCAGGGCTTCGGCGCCTTGGCGCCGGGGCCGACGAGGGCGGGGTCGGCGCCGGCGAGGGAGGCCTGGTCGTCGACGAGGGCGAAGTCCTTCGGTTCCAAGGCTTTGAGCGGTTGGATCGGGTCGCCGGCGAACTTGACGGGCCCTTCGAGGGTCCCCTCGTCCGGCAGGTGTTTCGTCCAGCTCTCCAGGTCGTCGGGGCCGTCGGGGAGGTTATTGACTCCCTTCGGCGGCAGGACGATCCACGAGGCGCCCGAGACCTCGTAGCGGTCTTCCTTGCCGGTCCAATCCAGTCCCTTGGGGAAGTCGGCCGGCGGGGCATCCCACATCAGCAAGGCGGGGCCGCGGACGACGGTGGCCGAGACCTTGACGGCGACGGGGAGCTGCGACAGGACCCCGCGGACCTCGAGCAAGCCGCCGCCGCCGACCGTCACGCGGTCGATCGTGAGCTGCCGGGGCTTCTTGATGCCGGGTGCCGCGCGGGCCTCGAGGCGCACGGCCCAGCCGTTCTCGCGCCCCTCGCCCTTGCCCCAGGCGATGATCGTCTGCGAGACCGCGACCTTCGTGCCGGGGTACGCGGCCAGGTCGAGGGCCCTTTCGAAGCCGAGGAGCCAGCACCCGCGGACGGTCGTCCGCAGACCTTCGGCGAGCAACGCGCGCGAGCCCCGCCCCTCGCCCCTGGCGACGAAGGCGCAGCGGTCGAGCGTGACGGCCCCCTCGGCCTGGACGAGCGGGGCGACGGCCTCGGCCTCGCCGAAGTCGGCCCAGACGGTCAGGCCCGAGAGGGTCAGCGTCGTGGCCGCCGACGAGGCCCGGAGCCAGGGCTGCTTGCCGGCGTCGTCGATGACCAGGATCGGCCGCTTGCCGTCGGCGGCCCGAATCGTGGCGACAACGGGGACCTCGATCGGCTTCGTCAACCGGAGGTGGATCGGCTCGGAGTTGGCCAGGACGACCTCGCCACGCTCGCGGGCGGCCAGCAGGAGGGCCTCCTGGAGGTCCCGGGCCTCCTCCTGCGAGCCGTCGGGCCAGCGGACGGTGATCGGTCCCAACGGCGCCATCGGCCGGACCCCCGAGGACTTGGGGGCCTCGTCCACCGGCGGGGGTGGTCGATCGCCGGACCGGGACCGGGTCGAGGCCAGGACGCCAAGCACCAGGGCGAGCAACGCGGCCACCGCGCCGGCCCCGATCCAGGCCCGCCGCGACAGCTTCGGCAGCGCGAGCCGACGGCGCGGCTCGGGCCCCGGGGCGTCGGGCTCCGGGGCGGGGGCGGGTTCGGCGGCGACCTCGGGCGCGGCCTTGACCTTGGGCTTGCCGAAGACGGCCGACTTCGGCTTCTTCGAGCGGCCGGACTTCAGGCCGTCGGCCAGGGCGGGCTCGGGGCCGAAGTTCAGCGAGGCGAAGACGTCGCCCGACGACGCCTCCTTGGCCGGCTCCGGCCCGAGGGCGGGGGCCCGGTCGATCCCCTCGAGATCCGAGCCCCCCGCCGGTCCCGCGACCTCGACGATCCCCCCCGCCGGGGCCGCGACCGCCGACGGGACGAGGGTGAGCCGATCCAGCGGCACCTTGCCCCGGTCGAACGGCGCCAGCGCCTCGGCGGCGGCCAGGGGGTGCGGGTAACGGTCCTCGGGCGCCTTGGCCATCATCTTCAACGCCACCGCCTCGAGCGCCGGCGGGACCCCCGGCGCCTGCGGCAGGATCGGGTCGGGCTGGGTCGAGTGGTGGGCGAAGAGCTTCTCGGGCAGGCTCGGGCACGGGAACGGCACCCGACCGGTCAGCAGGTGATAGAGTGTGCAGCCGAGCGAGTAGATGTCGCTCCGCGTGTCGACGTTCCGCGAGTGCCGCGCCTGCTCGGGGCTGATGTAGTCGAAGGTGCCGACGGTCGCCCCGTCGCGGGTCACGACCTCCTCGTCGTCGACGTCGATGGCCAGCCCCATGTCGGCGAGCTTGGCGGTGCCGTCCTTGGTGACGAGGATGTTCCAGGGGTTGACGTCGCGATGGATCAGGCCCTTCTGGTGGGCGTGCTCCAGGCCCAGGGCCACCTGCCGCGTCAGGCTCGCCGCGGCGGCCGGCGGCAGGCGGCCGAGGTCGGCGGCGAGCTGGCCGGCGTTGCGGCCCTCGATGTACTCCATGATCAGGTAGCAGACCCCGCCGGCGGACCCCTCGTCGTAGATCCGCACGAGGTTCTCGTGCTGGAGCTGCGCGCCGACGCGGCCCTCGCGCTGGAACCGGGCCACGGCGCGGGGGTTGTTCATCCGCTCGCGTGAGAGCACCTTCACCGCCACCCGCCGGCCGAGCCGCGTGTCGCGCGCCAGGTAGACACGCCCCATCCCCCCCTGGCCGATCAGGTCGAGCAGGAGGTACTTGTCGACCTTGAAGCCGTTGACCCGCCCCTGGAGGAGCTGCTGCGCCTGCCAGAGCGTCAGGAGGCCGGCCTCGATCGCACGGCGGGCCAGGCGACGGTCGATCGCGTCGGCCGTCCGCTTCTCGGCCGGGATCGCGTCCCAGCAGGCGCCCATGGCCTTGGCGTCCAACAGGCCGCTCTGGAGCGCATTCCGCCAGAAGCGGCAGGCGTCGGGCTCAACCATGGATCATCCCGCGTCGGTTCGTCTCGCCGTAACATCCGACCGCCCGCAACCGGGGCGACCCGCGCCATTCTAGCTCGCCCGCCGCCGGTCGGGCCAGTGCACCCATCACGGGGGGTCGTAGCCGCCGGGATGCCAGGGGTGGCAGCGGAGCAAGCGGGCCGTCCCGCGCCAGAGGCCCCGGAGGAGCCCGTACTTGCGCAAGGCGCCGATCATGTAGCGGCTGCAACTCGGCTCGAACCGGCACGACGGGCCGAGCAAGGGGCTGATCGTGAATTGATAGACGCGGATCAGGGCCACGAGCAGCCCGACGGCCACCAGGCCCGACCAGCGCGCCACGCCCGGCAACGTCATGGCTTCGGGCCCTCCGGCGGCGGCCCGGCCGGCGCCCCGAGCCGGCGGGCGACGGCCCGCGCCAGGGCCGGCAGCGACCGCATCGCCGCCTCGAACGTCAACCCAGGCCCCCTCGGCACGACCACCAGGTCGATCCCCGTCGGCAGCTCGGCCTTGTTCCGACGGAACGCCTCGCGAACCAGCCGCTTGAACCGGTTCCGCGCCACCGCGGTCTTCAGCTTCTTCTTCGACACCGACAGCCCCAGCCGCGCGTGCCCCAGGCCGTTCTCCGCCCCGTAGACCACGAGCCAATCGTCCCCCGCCGACTTCCGACGGTCGAAGGCCCGACGGAAGTCGCGCGTGTCCTTGATCCGCTCGTGGGGCCGGAAGGATTGATTCATGAGGATCGATTCGACGGATCGTGCTCGGAGAGGTCGGTGCGTCGGGGCGGGGCCAGCCCGGCGCGGATGAGCCGGCCGCGTCGGACGAGGTGCCCGATCGCCAGCGCGGCGACGGCGACGACGCTGCCGAGGGTCACGGCGGCCCAGAGTCGGATCGCCTGAGCGACCTTGCGGGGGTCGCGGGCGCGGGGCCGCGGGGCAGGGGGGGTGTCGCGGTCACGGTCACGGTCGGGCATCGGCGTCGACCTCGCCCTCGAGGGCGTCGCGGAGGTCGTCGGCCAGGGCGAAGAGCCGACGGTGCAGGTCGTCGACGTGGGCGCGGAGCCGGAGGATCGCCTCGACCCCCGCCAGGTTGACGCCCAGGTCGCGCTGGAGGCTCACGATCGTCCAGAGCCGACGCACCTCGGCCGGGTCGTACCCCTCGACCTCGCCCGCGCGGATCGGCCGGACGAGGCCGCGGGCCTCGTAGCGGACGAGCAGGGTCGTCGACACGGCGAGCTGCCGCGCAACCTGCTCGCGTGGGACGACGGGGGAGGGAGAGTGGCTCATCGGGCTTCCCCTTCACCAGAGGCCGGCGCGGGGGTCCATCGGGTTGCGGTCGGCGAACTGGCGGATCAAGGCCCGGCTCTCCTCGTCGACCGTCTTGGGGACCACGACCTTCAGCTCGACCAGCAAATCGCCGGCCGGCTTGCTCCCCGAGGCCGGCACCCCCTGGCCGCGGAGTCGGAGCTTCTGGCCGCTGGAGCTGCCGGGGGGGATGGTGAGCGTCTTCAATCCGTCGAGCGTCGGCACGTCCACCTTCGCCCCCAGCGACGCCTCGCCGATCGTGATGGGCAGGTCGACGATCAGGTTGCGGCCGTCGCGGCGGAAGAAGCGATGCGGCTGGACCTCGACGGTGACGACCAGCGAGCCCGGCGGCCCGCCGTGCACGCCGGGGGCCCCCTTGCCCCGGAGCCGGAGCCGCGCGCCCGACTCGGTCCCCGGCGGGACCTTCACGACCAGGGGCTCGCGATGGCCGTCGCCGCGGTCGAGCTCGATGGTCGTCTCGCCGCCGCGGACGGCCGTCTCGAACGGGATGGTCAAGCTCGCCTCGAGGTCCTGTCCCGGCCGCGGGCCCCGGGCCCGGGCGCCGGAACGGCCGCCGCGCATCCGGCCGATGAGGTCCTCGAACAGGCCGTGCCCCTCGGGCTCGCCCATCCCCTCGCCGCCGTGGCCGAAGAGGTCCCCGATGTCGATCGTCTCGAACCCCGGGCCGCCCGGACCGCCCGCCCGCGCCGCCCATTCGTACGCGCCCGACCTCGGCCCGAATCCGCCCCCCCCCTCGACCGCCGCGTGGCCGCCGAGGTCGTAGAGCTTGCGCTTCTCGGGGTCGCTCAGCACGTCATAGGCGTGCTGCCCCTCCTTGAAGAGGGCCTCGGCCTTCTTGTCGCCGGGGTTGACGTCGGGGTGATGCTTGCGCGCGTGCTGCCGGTACGCCTTCTTGATCTGATCGGGCGTCGCATCCCGGGACACGCCCAGGACCTCGTAATAATCGCGCGCGGCCATCGCAGTCCTCCGGCACTCTCGGCCTCCCATCGAATTCTATCCGCCCCCGTCCAGCCGCCACAAGCCGCCCAACGCGATCATGGAACCGTCGGCGCGGTGGGGGCCTGGGGGCCGTCGCCGTTGGGGGCGGAGCCGGGGAGGAGGTGGCCGAGCTTGTCGCGCTTGGTGGCGAGGTAGCGGCGGCGGTCGACCTCGTCCGGGGCGATGATCGGCACCTGGTCGACGACCTCGAGGTCGTAGCCGTGGAGCACGAACGCGTCGGTCTTCTTCGGGTTGTTCGTCAAGAGCCGGACCTTTTTCAGGCCGAGGTCGAGCAGGATCTGGAGGCCGACGCCGTAGTCGCGCGGGTCGGCGGGGTAGCCCTGCACGGTGTTCGCGTCCACGGTGTCGAGCCCCTCGTCCTGGAGCGCGTACGCCCTCAGCTTCGCGATCAGGCCGATCCCGCGACCCTCTTGCGGCAGGTAGATCAGGGCGCCGACGCCCTCCTTGCCGATCGTCTCCAGGGCGATGCGGAGCTGGTCGCCGCAGTCGCAGCGGAGCGAGTCGAGCAGGTCGCCGGTGAAGCAGGAGGAGTGCATCCGCACGAGCGGGGCCTCGATCGACTTAAGGTCGCCGAAGACCAGCGCGATCGGCTCGTTGCCGGGCTCGTGCTCGACGCCGTAGCCGATGATCCGGGCGCGGCCGTAGCGGGTCGGCAGGTCGCTCTCGGCCAGCCGCGCGACGAGCTTCTCCCGGCGCCTCCGGTAGCGGATGAGCATCTCGATCGACAGGATCGGCAGGCCGAACTCGGCGGCGATCTCGTGCAGCCGCTCGCGGCTGGCGCGGCCGGTGCCGTCGAGGATCTCGCAGAGGACCCCCGCCGGCTTCAGGCCCGCGAGTCGCGCCAGGTCCACCGTCGCCTCGGTGTGCCCCGCGCGGCGGAGGACGCCCCCTTCCTTGGCCACCAGCGGGAAGACGTGCCCCGGCCGCACGAAGTCGCCGGCCTTGGCCTCGGGGGCGACGATCGCCCGGATCGTCGTGGCGCGCTCCTCGGCGGTGATGCCCGTCTTGCAGCTCCTGTGGTCGACCTGGATCCGGAACGGCGTCTGGTGCGGCGCCGTGTTCGAGTCGGCGACCGGGTGCAATTCCAGCTTCGCCGCCAGGTCGGGCATCAGCGGCACGCAGACGAGTCCACGCCCATGCGTGATCATGAAGGCGATCATCTCCGGCGTGACCGCCTCGGCCGCGGCGACGAAGTCCCCCTCGTTCTCGCGCCGCTCGTCGTCGACGACGATGACGACCCGGCCGGCGGCGATCGCCTCGAGCGCGTCCTCGACCTTCGAGAATTCGTGGGCCATCGCGGCGACCTCCGGGGCTCCCATTCGATCGACCCCAATTATAGGCGGCCGGGTTCGGTGGGGGGCAACGGACCCTCGAGAACCTGGCGCGCCCGGGCTTGCCTTCGCGGGCGCCTCTGACTATTGTAAAGATAAGTCTGACGCACGTCGTAGGCACATCTCCAGGGCCGTCGCCGCGCCTCCGGGATTCCCCACGTCGACCGGGGGCGTGGCCGCACGTCGGGCCGTCGTCCGACGACCTCGATCGGGGCGGCCCGCAACGGAGGCGAGACATGAGCGCGCTCACGACACTTGGCGAAGAGGTCCGTTTCCTCCCGGAGGAGCCGTCTCCACGCCCGAGGGCCTGGAGGCGCGGGCGGGTCGCCGGCTGGACCGCGGTGGTCGGGTTCGGAGGCCTGGCCGCCTGGATCGCGATAGCGGGCGCGGTCCGGGCGATCGGCGAGTCCCGGCGTGCGGAGTGCGTCGCCCACCTGGGGCGGATCGGCCGCGCGATCCAGGACTACCACGTGGCGCACGGGCACCTCCCCGCACCGGCGATCTCCGGTCGCGACGGTACGCCGCTCCTGAGCTGGCGGGTCGCGATCCTGCCCCAGTTGGGCGATCGATCGCTCTACGACCGGTTCCGCCTGGACGAGCCCTGGGACAGCCCCCACAACCGTGCCCTGCTCGCCGAGATGCCGCCCGAGTTCGCGTGCCCATCGGGCCCGGGGCAACGGTCGGGCCGGACGGGATACCAGGTGGTCGTCGGGCCGGAGACCACCCCGACGAGCGTTAACACCCCGTTCGAACCCGGTCGCGGCGCGGACCTCCGCGAGATCACCGACGGCACGAGCAATACCGTCCTCGTCGTCGAGGGCGACTCCCCGGTCCCGTGGACCAAGCCCGACGACCTGCAATGGTCGCCCGACGGGCCTCTGCCCCGCGTGGAAAGCCCCCACGGCGGCGGATCACATGCGATGTTCGCCGACGGGTCGATCCGGTTCGTCAACGTCACGATCCAACCCGAGACCCTCCGCGCCGTCCTCACCATCAACGGCGGCGAGCTCACCGGCGGATGATAACGCGGCCGGATGCCGGGCGTGTCCCGGCCTCGGGTTTCGGCGATCATCGCGAAGCACGATGGGAGGAGCGTTGACCGCCGATTCCCACCGTTTTTCGGGATCTTGCCGGATTTCGGTTATACAATTGCGCCCTTTTTACGAGGTTATGGGGGTGACGACTCCGGCACGAGGGCCTCAATGTCGAGGCCCGCAGCCGCTCCAATGTCCCGCATCCGGGAGTCTCCGCCGATGTCGAAGACCAAGAGCCAACTCTCCGCCGCGCAACTTGCCGCCCGACGCGCCAACGCCCTGCTCTCCACCGGCCCACGCACCCCCGAGGGCAAGGCCATCGCCTCCATGAATGCGGTTACGCATGGTCTATGCACCACCGTGGCCGTCCTCCCTGGCGAGAGCGTCGAGGAGTTCCAGGCCACGCTGGAGGGCTGGGTCCACGAGCTCAAGCCGGCCGATTCGTACGAGCGCGAGCTGGTCTACAACATGGTCTGCGCCTCGATCGCCCTGACCCGCGTCCGCAAGGCCGACAACGCCGCGGCCTCGGCCCGCGTCCGCGACGCCGGCGCCAGGTGGGACGACCAGCGTGCGCAGAGCCTCACGGCGCTGATCGAGTCGATCTACGCCGACCGGATCGAGGCCCACGAGGCCCTCTTGCGCCGCGGCGACGGCTGCCGCTGGCTGATCGCGCGCTGGAACGAGCTGGCCGCGGCGCTGGACGACGGCGGCCACTGGAGCTTCCCGCTGCGCGAGCTGGCCATCCGGCTGCTCGGCCTGCATCCCGGCGCCACGAGCGACCCGACGGTCCAGCTCGTCCACGGCCTGGGCAGGGCGCTGGAGGCCGAGCGGGGCATCAACGAGACAGAGCACGCCCTGAGCCAGCAGAGCTTCGGCCTCGACGTCGTCCACAACTCCAATCTTCGCGAGGAGTTGCGCGCGATCGTCGCCGACGAGCTGGAGGCGTTGGAGTCGCTGCGGCCGGCCCTGGAGGCGGCCGACGCGGCCGACCGCGAGGCGGCGATCGCAACTTCGTATGTGGATACCACGGATGATGGTATGCGTCGGCACCGCTACTTGCAGGACCACCTGCGCACGCTCCGGCAGCTCTCGGCGTCGCTGATCGCCAGCAAGAAGGCCCGGCACACGCCGCGGCCGGTCGCCTTCGCCGCGCCCGCGCCCGTCGCGAGGCCCACCCCGATGCCGGCGGAGGCGCCGGCACGGAACGAAGCTAAGAATGACGCAACTCATTATTCTGAGATGGTTTCTGATGCAAACCCCGTCCCCGCGCCGACGCGGCTGGTGTCGAAGCTGTTCGCCGCCTGGGCGCCGCGGCCGGCGGCAGCCCTCGCCGGGGTCGTCTGACGCCCATTTCGGGGCCTCGGGCGACCGCAACCCAACAGTGAAGGCCGATCCGAATGGGTCGGCGGCGATCGGGGTGCGCCGCCCTGGCAGGCCCGCTCCGTGTGCCGTCCGACGCTCCCTCTTCGTAGCAGGCCCGCTCCGCGTGCCGTCCGCCGAAACCCAACAACGTGTATGGGAGCGGCGGACGGCACGCGGAGC
>DASZMJ010000129.1:0-27500 GCA_035551935.1 Isosphaeraceae bacterium | reverse complement strand
TATCGCCTGCGCAGCGTCGCCTACCTCGGCGAGCACCTGCTCGCCGCGGGGATCCAGATCGTCGAGCCGCCCGGCGGGCACGCGATCTACATCGACGCGGCCGCGTTCTGCCCGCACATCCCCCCCGACCGGTTCCCCGGCCAGGCCCTGGTCTGTGCCCTCTATCGACACGCCGGCATCCGCGCCGTCGAGATCGGCAGCGTCATGTTCGGCGGCGTCGACCCCGACAGCGGCGAGTCGGCCGCCCCCCCGATGGAGCTGGTCCGCCTCGCCATCCCCCGCCGCGTCTACACCCAGAGCCACATCGACTACACCATCCAGGCCGTCGCCGACGTCTTCCGCCGCCGCGACTCCCTCCGCGGCCTCCGCATCGTCGAGGAGCCCCCTTCCCTGCGGCATTTCTCGGCGAGGTTCGAGGAGATCGAAGCCTGACGCGCGACCTTTGGAGGAAGAACCGATGAATCCAACCAAGGATCTCGAACTCCGATTCGGAGACTTCTCGAGCCCCGAGAAGACGCCGGACTGGGAGCTCTTGAAAACCCGCCTTCCCGCGGGGAGCCGCGTCTCGGGCGAGGTAGTTGCCCGGTACATCTTCGGCATCTTCCTCGATATCGGCGTCGGCTTCCCGGCCTTGCTCGAAGTCATCCAGTTCGAAGAAGCGCGTCGGCGGCGTTACAACTTCGAGGATTATCCGGCGGTCGGGAGCACGGTCACGGCGAGGGTCGTCTCCTTCCGCGAACGTGTGCGTCAGATCGACCTCACCCAGCTCGATCCTCATCCTCACCTCGATGGCCGATCGTCGGCATGAGTCGCGGGGACGGGCCTGCATCGAGAGGCGCCTGGCCACCGATCGCCCGGTGTGGCAAGATCCGGTCGAAAGGGGGGAGCCAATGTCAAATCGCGTCGCGATCTTCTGGCCGGGGGACTATCGGGCGAAGCCGAACGAGTGGGCGCTGCCGCAATCGCGGGCGGCGACGGAGCAGCTCGTGGCGGCGCTGAGGAAGCTGGGGAAGAGCCCGTATCTCATCGAGGGCTACCTGACGAGGCCGGACGAGGCGATCGCGAAGCTGGGGCCGATCGACGACCCGACGATCGGCGTCTTCGTCCACTGGGCGTACGCGCCGCACACGGTGGATGGGGTGGTCGGCAAGGACAACCCGCTGTTGCTCGCGTCGAACTTCTCGGGCACCTGGCCGGGGCTGGTCGCCTTGCTCAACACGGCGGCCTCGCTCGAGAGCGTCGGCCGCCGTTCGTCCCGGATCTGGACCGACGCCGACGACTGGACCGCCGACGCCCGCTTCATGGAACGGCTCGACGCGTGGTGCACGTCGGGGCGGATCGCGTATGACGATTCGGAGATTCACCACGATTTCACGCCCGACGACGACGCCCGCAAGGTCGCCGACGGCGTGCTCGCCGAGATCCGGCGCCGTCGCGTGCTGGCCTTGATGCTCGGCGATACGTCGATGGGCATGATCAACGGGTACTTCGGCCCGCGGCTGCTCTACCCGATCGGCTTCGCCGAGCACAAGGTCGACCAGGCGTGGCTCGTCGAGCGGACGCGGGGCATCGACCCGGCACGGGTTGAGGATGCCTTCAAGTACGTGAACGATCGCGGCGTGACGTTCCACTGGGGCGAGGACTTCACGCCCGAGGCGACCAAGGAGCAACTGCGCGGTTATCTGGCGGTCCTCGACCTGCTCGACGAGTTCCAGGCGGATTGCCTCGGCTGGCAGTATCAGCTCGGCCTGTTGAGGCTGTTGCCGCCGAGCGACTTCGCTGAGGGTCTGCTCAACTCGCACGCGCGGCCCGAGGGGGATGGCCGGCCCGTCGTCACGGCGACCGAGGCGGACCAGGGGAACCTCGTGCCGATGGAGCTGATGAAGCGGGTGCTCGAGGCGAAGGGCCTGCCCGGCGCCGTGATCTTCCACGACGTGCGCTGGGGGGCATGGCACGAAGGGCGCTGGCTCTGGGTCCTGTTGAACTCGGGCAGTTGCTCGGCGTTCGCGTTCAACCACGACCCGAAAAGCCTGCGCGGCGTGCTCAGCTATCGTCAGCCCGCCGGTTACTTCCCGGTGCCCGGCGGCACGTTCGCGGGCGTCAGCCTCCCCGGCCCGATCACCTGGGCCCGCGCCTGGATCGACGCAACGGGCGGGCTCGTGCTCGACCTCGGCCGCGGCGAGTCGGTCGCGTTGCCGGACGAGGTCCGCGAGGCCTGGTGGCGCGGCACGACGCGGCAATGGCCGTTCATGGCCGCCGGCCTCGGCCGCGCGCCCGAGACGATCATGGCCCACTACATGAGCAACCACGTCGCCGTCGCCTACGGCGACATCCTCGGCGAGCTGGCCGCGATCGGCCGCTCATTGGGCATGCGCGTCAGGCAATTCACCTCTTCGTAGGGCAGGGCTTGCCCTGCCTCTTCGAGCTCGGTGGGTGAAGAGGCAGGGCAAGCCCTGCCCTACGAAGACTTTTTCGATTATTCGACGACGATGATGCAGAACGAGCCCGGGACGATCGGCCGGCGGCCGCGGCCCTTGGGCTGGGGCTGGCCGGCGGGGACGGGCTGCATCTCGGCGGCCGAGAGGTAGACGCGGTGGGTCTTCGGGTCGAACGTCATCGTCCGGGCGCTGGTTTGCGTGGGGACGGTGGCGACGACCTCGTACTTGCCGGGCGAGGTCTGGCGGACGACGCTGAGGGTGCCGTCCTGGCCGTTGGAGCTGAAGGCGTTGCCGGTCGCCGGGTCATAGCCGCCGCCGTCGGTGCCGCGGCCGATCGGGACCTCGGCGACGACCTTGCCGTTCTCGGCGTCGAGGACCATCATCTTCTGGTTCGAGCAGATGCTGAAGAGCCGGTGGGTCTCGGGGTCGTAGCCGATCCCGCTGGGGCGCTGGCCGGGGGCGAGGCTGTAGCGGTTCAGGACCTTCAGGGTCTTGCCGTCGAACTCGACGACCTCGCCCTTGTCCTGGATGTTCACGAAGACGTGCCCCTTGCCGTCGCCGATGCCCGCCTCGGGCGTGCCCTCGAGCGGGACGGTGCCGGCGACGGCCATCGCCGACGGGTCGATCGCGGTCGCGTCCTTGCTCGGGCCGTGGTTGAAGGTGTAGACGCGCTTGCTCGCCGGGTCGTACAGGATCGCGTCGGGGTTCGAGCCGACCTTGATCCGCGCGCCGACGGGCTTGAGCGTCTTGAGGTCGAAGACCGTCACCGAGTTGTCGCGGCCGTTGCTGGTGAAGCCGCGGTTCAGCTCGGGGACCACCGCGATGCCGTGGACGCCGGGCGTGTCGGGGATCTCGCCGACGACCTTCTCGGCGGCGGTGTCGACGACGATCACCCGGTCGCCGCGCGAGACGTACAGCCGCTTCCCTTCGGGGTCGGCCGTCAGGTAGTCCCAGCCGCCGTCGCCGCCGACCTTGATCTTGTGGGCCTTCATCCCCTTCGCCGCGGGGGCCTGGGCGCCGGCCCTCGGCGCCATCGTCAGCAGCAAGGCGGGGACCAGCGCGATCGCGAGCCGCTTCATCGGGGTCACTCCTTTTCCGGTGTTCGGGCGTCACGGACGGACCGTGGACGAGATGCGGCCGCCGCGGCGACCCGAGTTGCATCGGCGTCGCGCAGCGTTGTCCCGGCCTCCCGATCCGTCTAAAGTTTGGTTTAGAGAAGGGGCTGGACGCTCGCCCGCCTAGCCGTCGAGGGCCGCGGCGAGCTCGGCGACGAACCGGCCGACCTCGGCGACGACCTCGCCGCGCGGGCGATCGGCGGCGTCGGCGAGCCGGCGGACGATCGCGCTGCCGACGATCAGGCCGTCGGCGATCGGCGCCAGGGCGCGGACGTGCTCCGGCGTGCTGATGCCGAAGCCGATGCAAATCGGCAGGGACGTCTTGCCCCGGAGCCACGCCACGTCATCGGCCAGCTCGGGCGGCAGCGCCTTCCGCTCGCCGGTGATGCCGGCGACGGAGACGTCATAGAGAAAGCCCGTCGTCGCCCCGGCGATCTTCAAGGCCCGCTCGCGCGGGGTGGTCGGCGTCACGAGCTGGATCAGGGCCAACCCTTGCGCCGCGGCCCGGTCGGCGAGCGCCTGCGCCTCCTCGACCGGCAGGTCGGGCACGATGAGGCCATCCACCCCCGCCTCGGCCGCCTCGCGGACATAGCGCTCCGGCCCGTGGCGATGGACGATCGCGTACGAGACCATCGTCACGATCGGCGCCTCGACCTTCGGCCCCCCCTCGCCCCGGCGCAGGCCGGCGATCATCCCGAGGATCGCGTCGAGCTTGATCCCCTTGCGCAATGCCCTCGTGTAGCTCGCCGCGATGACCGGGCCGTCGGCGATCGGGTCGGAGTATGGGATGCCGACCTCGACCATGTGCGCCCCCCGCGCGATCGCCTCGCGCACGAGCGCCGCCGTCGTCTCCAGGTCCGGGTCGCCGGCCGTCACGAACGGCATCAGGGCGCGACGGCCTTCGCGCTTGAGCCGGGAGAAGAGGGCGTCGATGCGATTCATGAATAACCTATTAAAAAATCAACTTGCGGACGATTCAGGATGATTTCGGGTGGCCCCGGTTGCTTGCAACCGGGGTCACGGAGCGACGAGAGGTGCCGAGCCTCGACGGCGACCTCTTGCGGCTGCGCCGCCCGGGTTGCAAGCAACCCGGGCCACCCGGTCCGTCATCCGCGCCGGCTCAACCCATCGGCTCGCCCCGAAGGCGGGCGACTTCGTAGGCGTCCTTGTCGCCGCGGCCGGAGAGGCAGACGACGAGGGCCGAGCCGGCGGGCATCGCCGGGGCGTCCTTGAGGGCCTGGGCGACGGCGTGGCTGGACTCGAGCGCGGGGAGGATGCCCTCGAGGCGGGCGAGGGTGTGATAGGCGTCGAGGGCCTCGGCGTCGGTGATGCTCTCGTAGCGGACGCGGCCGGAATCCTTCCAGAAACTATGCTCGGGGCCGACGCCGGGATAATCCAGGCCGGCGGAGATGGAATGGACGTCGTCGGTCTGGCCGTCGTCGTCCTGGAGGACGTAGCTGAAGCTGCCGTGGAGTACGCCCGGGCGGCCCTTGGAGAGGCTCGCCGCGTGGTCGCCGCGGCGGGCACCCCGGCCGCCGGCCTCGGCGCCGATGAGGGCGACGCTTTCATCGGCGATGAACGGGTAGAACATCCCCGCCGCGTTCGACCCCCCGCCGACGCACGCGACGACGGCCTCGGGCAGCCGGCCGATCTGGTCGAGGCATTGCGCGCGGGTCTCGCGGCCGATGACGGCCTGGAAGTCGCGGACGATCATCGGGAAGGGGTGCGGGCCGACGACCGAGCCGATCGTGTAGTGCGTCTGCTTCGACGAGCCCATCCAGTCGCGCATCGCCTCGTTGGTCGCGTCGCGGAGCGTCCGCGAGCCGGTCGTCACCGGCACGACCGTGGCGCCGAGCGTCCTCATGTTGAAGACGTTGAGCTTCTGCCGGCGGATGTCCTCCTCGCCCATGTAGACGGTGCATTCCAGGCCGAACAGGGCGCAGGCGGTCGCCGTGGCGACGCCATGCTGGCCGGCGCCGGTCTCGGCGATGACCCGCGTCTTGCCCATCCGCCGGGCGAGCAACACCTGGCCGATCGCGTTGTTGATCTTGTGGGCGCCGGTGTGGTTCAGGTCCTCGCGCTTCAGGTAGATGTCGGCGCCGCCGGCCTGGCGGGTCAGGCGCTCGGCGAGGAACAACGGCGAGGGACGGCCGACGTAGTGGGCGAGGTAGTGGTCGAGCTGGCGCCGAAAGTCGGGGTCGGCCCTGGCCTCGTCGTAGGCGCGGGCGAGGCCGTCGAGCGCGTCCATCAAGGTCTCGGGGACGAACCGGCCGCCGAAGGCGCCGAAGCGGCCGAGGGGGTCGGGGAAGCTCCGCGATGTCGCATTCGCGGCCGTAGCGGCGTCGGGGGCGGGCATATCGGCGGTCGTCCTCGCGGGCGGGGATTGCATCCTCAAAGTCGCATTCTCCCGCCGCGACGCGGGTGCGGTCAAGCCTTCCACGATCGAAGGCCGGCGATCGCAAGGTCGCCGGCTTCGAGGCCGTCCCGCTCACCCCGCCCTCCTCGTCGCAGGCACGCTCCGCGTGCCGTCCGTTCCCCCATCCCGTCGTGTCGGCGGACGGCACGCGGAGCGTGCCTGCGACGAGGACGAGTGACGGCCGGCCAGCCCCACCGTGAATGGACGCGGACCGGGCCAGGGGACGTTGCATGCCCCCGGCCCGCCGGGCCTTTTTCCCGGAATCCCTGCCGGTTTTCGGCCGGGATTCCAACTGGAGAGAGTAGCGGCTCCGCGCGGGAGGGGCCGCCTGCGCGCCGACGACAACCGATCGACTCGAACGAACCCCATGACCCTCCGAACCGGCCGAGATCCCGAGACCAGACCACGCCCGATCGCCCCCGGCGACGGCCAGGCGCCGGCGCGGAACGAACCGACGGGACACTTTGGTTCGCTTCGAGGAGGAGCCGGGGAATGCGAGGACGAGGTCGTCGCGGCGCGAAACAAACCCACTTCGGCAGGAGTCGCGGCGCGAAACGAACCCACCGAGGGGGCGTCGGCGGAGAAAACGAACCCAATTCCGGCGACGTCGCCGAAAAAACGAACCCAATCCGGCCACCCGGCGCCCGAACGAACCCAAACCTGGGGATGTTGGGAGATCTGGATGGAAAACAGAGAATGGATCGAGGATGTTGAGTGTTGGCAGGTCGCGGCGCGAATCAAACCCACTTCGACCCCCGGCCCCGGCGCGCCGAACGAACCCACCGGCCACTTTAGTTCCGTTCGAGGAGCGGTCGGGGTCGCCGCGGCGCGAGACGAACCCACCGCGCGCAGACCCCGGCGCGGAACGAACCGAACGGGGCCCTGGAGGGGCTGGGCAAGCCGTATCGACGACGCGCGCCGGGGCCGATCGCGATCAGCCGCCGAGGAGCCCGCAGGCGCGGACGGCCTGGATGTGCTTGCAGCCGGCGGGGTCGATCCCCTTGCGGTGGAACTCGAAGTCGGGGCAGTCGCACTCGGCGCCGAAGTCGTGCTCGCAGACGTCGTAGATCGCCCCGTCGGCGGCCTGCTTGGCCAGGCGGAACGCCTTCTGGGCGCCGAAGTCGCGGCAGGGCAACGGCTGGACGACGTAGCCGACGCCGTTGATCGTCAGCGTCAGCGACCAATCGCTCCGCGCCGGCCGGATCACTCGGGGCTTGCGCGCCAAAGTCATCGTCATCGGCTCTGCTCCATCCCCCTCACATCGTCCCCTTATAGTATACGCCCGACCACGAGAATCGTCCAGGTCCGGACCCCCGGGCGGCTTTACAATCCTTTACGGATCGGGGGCATTGCCGACGGTAGGATGGGCCGCGGAGTTGAGGCCCGGATTCTTCTGGGATGCCCGACGATCGGCCCAGGGAGGTGTTCTCGATGATGCGACGATCCTTCGCCACGAACAGCCGCCGCGCCTTCCTCGGCAGCTTCGCCGCGGGCGCGGCCTTCTTCACGACGCGGGGCCTCTTCGCCGAGGAGCTCGCCCGCACGCCCGAGCGTGAGGAGGGCCCGTTCTACCCCGACAAGCTGCCGCTGGACACCGACAACGACCTGATCCTCGTCAACGACAACCTCACCCCCGCCGTCGGCGAGATCACCCACCTGACCGGCCGCATCGTCGACGTGACCGGCAGCCCGATCCGCAACGCGACGGTCGAGATCTGGCAGTGCGACGCCAACCAGGTCTACGTCCACACCGCCGACAGCGAGCCCAAGGCCGACCGGCGCGACCGGAACTTCCAGGGGTTCGGCCGCTTCACCACCGGCTCGACCGGCGCGTACTACTTCCGCACGATCAAGCCCGTGCCGTACCCCGGCCGCCCCGCGCCCCACATCCACTTCAAGGTGAAGAAGGGGGGCCGCGAGCTGATCACCACCCAGATGAACATCGCCGGCCACCCCGGCAACGACGTCGACGGGATCGCCAGCGGCGGGCTCAGCGTCTTCGAGCGCGAGCTGGTCCAGGTCGACTTCAAGCCGGTCAAGGACTCGAAGATCGGCGAGCTGGCCGCGCACTTCGAGATCGTCCTCGGCCGGACCCCGGACGATCGCGACGTCACGGCGCGGGCGGCCTCGAAGGGTTGACCGCGTCCGTTCCCAGGGCCCGATTCCACCTGCCACTCTTCGAGGACTCCGATGCGAAAGCCGACCATGCTGATCCTGGCCTGCGGGCTCCTCGCCGCGGCAACGCTCGCCGCGGCGCAGCGGCCGGGCGAGGCCGACGACCTCGTGACCCGGATGATGGCGTTCGACAAGGACAAGGACGGCAAGCTGACGAAGGCCGAGGTCACCGACGACCGCCTCCATCGCCTCTTCGACCGCGCCGACGCCGACAAGGACGGCACGGTCACGAAGGCGGAGCTGACGGCCCTGGCCGCCAAGGAGCGAGCGACCCTCCGCAATGGCCCCGGCGGACCCGGCGGACGCGGCGGGCCCGGCGGCTTCGGCATGGGCCCGCCCCGGCCGGGCGTGATCCTGCCGCCGCCGGTCCGACAGGCCCTGAACCTCTCGTCCGAGCAGGTCAAGCAGCTCGACGAGCTCCAGAAGGAAGTCGATGCGAAGCTCGACAAGATCCTGACCGACGACCAGAAGACGCAGCTCCAGGACATGCGCCGGCGCGGCCCCGGCGGCCCTCCGGGCGGGCCCGGCGGCTTCGGCCCTCCGGGCGGCCCGGGCGGCCGGCGTGGCGGCGGCCGTCCCCCGGGCGGCGACGGCCCGCCGCCGGATCGGCCGGAGTGAATGAACGGATCCAGATTCTTGAACTCCATCACCTTTCGCGGAGGTGCGACGATGAAGGCGACGATCCCGCTCATGCTGCTCGTCGCGGTCGCGGGCGCCTGGGCCTCGGCAGAGGCCCAGGAGGCCCGCCCGCCGAAGCTGCTCGTCCTGCTCAAGGGCGAGAACGCGATGGTCTACGTGGACCCGGCCAGCGGCAAGGTCGAGGGCAAGGTCCCGGTCGGCCGCGACCCGCACGAGCTGGCCGTCTCCGACGACGGCACGCTCGCGTTCGCGAGCAACTACGCCGGCCAGGGCCCCGGCAGCAACAGCCTCTCCGTCATCGACCTGGCGTCGCGCAAGGAACTCCACCATGTCGAGCTCGGGGCGCTCCAGCGGCCGCACGGGCTCTGGTTCGCCGACGGCAAGCTGTACTTCACCGCCGAGGGGAGCCTGGCGATCGGCCGCTACGACCCGAAGGCCAACGCGATCGACGCGATCCTCGGCACCGGCCAGGGGCGGACCCACATGGTCGTCCTCAGCAAGGACGGCAAGGCGATCTACACCGCCAACGGCAGCTCCAACACGATCAGCATCTTCGAGCGCTCCGCTCGGCGTCCCGGACCTCCGGGCGGCGGACCTCCAGGCGGCCCGCCTCCTGGTGGGCCCCCTCCGGGAGGGCGGCCGCCGGGTCCTGGCGGGCCGGGCGGTCCGGGAGGGCCGGAGTGGTCGCAGACGCTCGTCCCGGTCGGCCGGGGACCCGAGGGCTTCGACGTCTCGCCCGACGGCAAGGAACTCTGGACCTCGCACATGGGCGACGGCCGCGTCTTCGCCATCGACCTGACGACCAAGAAGGTCGCCCGCACGATGGACATCGGCGCGCGGGCCGGGAACCGCCTGAAGTTCACCCCCGACGGCAAGCTCGCGCTGGTCTCCGACCTCTTCGGCGGCGAGCTGATCGTCATGGATGTGGCCAAGGGCACCGTGGTCGAGCGGCTGAAGCTCGGCCGTGGGGCCAGCGGCATCCTGATCCCGCCCGGCGGCGAGCGTGCCTACGTCGCGCTGACGGGCGACAACGCGATCGCGGTCATCGACCTCCACTCCCTCAAGGAGGTCGGCCGCCTGAATCCCGGCCCCGGGCCCGACGGGATGGCCTGGCTGCCGGGGACGAGGTAAACCGTGCCTACGGTCCCGACAACCGAAGCCGTGGCCGCCGGGGCGGCCGTCGCCGTAGAATGGGCGACGGGCCGCCCCGGCGTCGGCGGCCCCGCGACCCTCCAGGCCGGCCGTCGAGGCGCGGCGATGACCACCCCGGAACCGCTCGACCAGGGCCCGGACCGACCGGGCCCCTCGGTCCTCCTGGTCGACGACGACGTCGAGCTCTGCGAGCTGATGCAGGAGTTCTTCGGCCGCCGCGGCCTGCGGCTCGAGGCGGCGCACGACGGCCGACGCGGATTGGCGCGGGCGGTGGCGGGCGAGCATGACCTCGTCCTGCTCGACGTGATGCTGCCCGGCATGGACGGCTTCGAGCTGTTGCGGCTGGTCCGGCGCCGGAGCCAGGTCCCGGTCATCATGCTGACGGCCAGGACGGCGCAGGTCGACAAGGTCGCCGGCCTCGACGCCGGCGCCGACGACTACCTGGCCAAGCCGTTCGGGCCCGAAGAGCTGCTCGCCCGCATCCGCGCCGTGTTGCGACGGGCCGGGGCCGCCCCGAGGGTCGTCGAGGCGATCGAGGCCGGGGGCGTGCGGCTGGTCCCCTCGGCGCGGTCGGCCTCGTGCCGGGGCGTCGACGTCGGGCTGACGACGGCCGAGTACGACCTGCTGGAGGTCCTCGTCCGCGCCGCCGGTCGGATCGTCTCGCGCGACGAGCTGACCACGGCCCTCTACCGCCGCCGCGCCTCGCCGTTCGACCGGGTGTTGGACGTGCATATCAGCAACATCCGCAAGAAGCTCGGCCGCGACGGGGCGCTGATCCGCACGGTCCGGGGCATCGGCTACCTCTTCCGCGACGGGCCCGACGCGGCCGGGGGCGTTTGACGTGCGCTCGATCTTCGCCAAGGTCCTTTTCTGGTCGCTCGGGACGTTCGCGGCGTCGCTGGTCGCCTATGGGGCGATCCATCGCGGGCTCCAGCGCCGGGGCCCGCGCGAGGCCGACCCGTTCCCGAGGCTCGTCGCCCTGGCCGAGGCCGACGCCTGCCGCGCCTTCGAGGAAGGCGGGACGACCCGGCTCGCGGCCTACCTCCGGCGGCTCGACGCCAACCTCCCCGGCGAGCACTACCTGACCGACCCCGACGGCCGCGACCTGGTCAGCGGTGTCGACCGTTCCGGCCTGCTGCGATTCGAGCACGGCCACCACGGCCATCCCGGCCGCCTGCCCGACGGCCGCGTCGTCTTCGTCCGGCGGCATGCCGGCGGCCAGTACCGATTCATCACCGTCATCCCGCCGTGGTTCGACGGGCCGGACATCCTGCCGTATTACGGGGCGGTCGTGCTGGTGATCGTCGGCATGGGCGCGGCGTTGGCCGTCCACCTCGCGGCGCCGTTGCGGGCGTTGCGGCGGGTCGTCGACCGGTTCGGCCAGGGGGACCTCTCGGCCCGCGCCCACTCGGCCCGCCGCGACGAGATCGGCGAGCTGTCGTCGGCGTTCGACCGGATGGCCAACCGGATCGAGACGTTGCTGGCCGCCGAGCGCCGGCTCTTGCAGGACGTCTCGCACGAGCTGCGGTCGCCGCTGGCCCGGCTCGGCTTCGCCGTCGCGCTGGCCCGGTCGGGCCCCGACCGCGACGGCGCCCTCGACCGCATCGACCGCGACGTCGGCCGGCTCTCGGCGCTGGTCGCCGAGCTGCTCGAGCTGACCCGCGCCGAGGGGGACCCCGCGGCCTGGCTGTTCGAGGACGTCCGCCTCGACACGATCCTCCAGGCCGTCGTCGACGACTGCGCCATCGAGGCCGCGGCCAAGGGTTGCCGGCTCGACCTCCGCGGCGGGGGCCCGGCGGCGGTCGTTCGCGGCGACCGCGAGCTCCTGCGCCGCGCCTTCGAGAACGTCCTCCGCAACGCCATCCGCCACGCCCCCGAGGGGACCGTCGTCGACGTCGACCTCGCGCTCAAGGATCATCGCATCACGATCTCCGTCCGCGACTACGGCCCCGGCGTCCCCGACGAGGCGCTCGGCTCACTCTTCGAGCCCTTCTTCCGCGTCGAGGGCCACCGCAGCCGCGCCAGCGGCGGCGTCGGCCTCGGCCTGGCCATCACCCGCCGCGCCCTGGCCTTGCACGGCGGCACCGCCTCGGCCGCCAACGCGCGGCCGGGCCTGCTCGTGACCCTCGAATTGGAGAGAAGGGGTGAGTGCTGAGTGCTGAATAATTCGTTTAAGATATGATATTTTTAAAAATTGATTTGATGAGGCAAGTGGACTGGCTGGGCGGAGAAGGCGAGCCGATCGCGACGGCGAGGGGTCGCGGCGAGGCGGGGGCCGAGCGGGGTGTCGGTCAGGGTGAGATAGCCGCCGGTGGCGCAACGGATCGCGAAGCCGGGCGCGCCGAGGGCTTCGAGGGCGAAGGATTCGCGGGGGCCGGACGCCTCGCTCGCGGCAGTGACCGGGCCGTCGTCGGGCAGGGAGAGGAACAGGCCGTTGCGGGCGCGGAGGGCGAAGTGGCCGTCCGACAGGGGCGCCACGCCGAACGGGAGGCGCGCGGCGTCCTCGGAGGCGTCCGGGGCGATCTGGTCGCTCCCGGCCGGGTCGAGGGCCAGGGGGCGGCCGTCCTCATCGGCCAGGACGACCTGGGAGCGGACGAGCGCGGCGGTGCGGGCCTGGGGGACCTCGTCGAGCCGGACGAACCGATAGCCGCGCCGCTTCAGCTCGGGGACCATCGCCCGGGTCATGAGATACGTCTGGTTCCTCGGGCGCAGCGCGTCGTCCTCCGAGCTGTCGTGCATGAGCACCAGGCCCCGACCGACGCGCTCGAACTCGGCGACGTAGCGGCGGGCGGCCTCCTCGGGGGAGACGCCCAGGCGCCAGCACTCCCAGTCCTCGGCGACGATGTCCCAGTTGAAGGGCCCGACCACGTGCGGGAACTTGCCGCTGGCGTTGAGGATCGCCGCCACGATCGAGTCGGGCCGGTCGCGACGGACCCCCGGCTCGACTTCGATCGTCTGCCGCCAGTTGCCGTACGGAGCCCGAAAGTACCTCATCGTGTCGTCGGTGATCGTCCGCAACAAGCCCTCGGTGCGCGCGACCTCGCCGACGACGTCCCCACCCGACTCGGCCAGGGCGACGAGGCCGGGGTGGGAATCTGTGTGGTTGCCGACGAGGTGGCCCCACTCGTACAGGGCGGTGACCGAGTCGCGGTGGCGCCCGACGTGGTGGCCCACGACGAAGAAGGTGGCCCGGATGCCCTCGTCATGCAGGTAACGGCCCAGCGCCCCGGTGTGTGGCCCCGGTCCCTCGCCAGCCGACTCGCCCGGCCCGTCGTCGTAGGTCAAGGCGACGGTCCCGCGGGGGAGGCAGTCGCCCTTGATGTCGTCGTCGAAGAACAACGGCCTTTCCCCTCGGGTCCTACGGGACCCTACGAAGAGCGCGGGTCGAGCAGGCGGAGGGCCCGCTCGACCGCGGGGGGCACGACCCGTCGCCTCGGCAAGAGCCTCGGCAGGCCCGTCAGGGCCGCGGCGAAGCCGCGCCGCGTGGCGCGGTCGCGGGGCACCTCCCGCACGAGCCGCCAGGTCCGCCGCAAGGCGCTCGGCCAGGGGCGGCGGAGCCAGAGGAACCAGAGGGTGTTGCGGACCCCTTGCCAGCGGCGGGCGTGGACGTCTCGGACGGCCGAGGGGTGGTGATGCACGACCAGCTCGGGCACGTAGCAGAGCCAGTGGCCGCGCGCGGCCAGCTCGACGGCGACCCACTCCTCCTCGCCGTTGATGAGCACGAGCGGGTCGAACCCGCCGACCTCGAGGAAGGCGGCGCGGCGGAGCACCGAGGCCCCCGCCAGGAACCCCAGCACCGGAGGACCCGGCATCCCCTCCTCCCTCGGCAAGGGGCTCTCCTCCAGCTCGCGGCAGATCGGGTCCTCGAGCTCCTCGGGCCCGACCAGGGTCCGGCCGATGATCACGGCGAGCTTCGGGTGGGCGTCGAAGAGGTCCGCGGCGCGGCGGAGCATGCCGGGCTCCCACCAGGTGTCGTCGTCGCAGAAGGCAATATATGGGGTTTCGACGTGCCTCGCGCCGACGTTCCGGCCGGCCGCCCCGAGGTTCGCGCCGGCCTCCACGACCTCGACGTCCTTGCCCGCGAACTCGGAACGGATCGCCGCCGCCGTGCCGTCGGTCGAGGCATTGTCGACGACGACGATCCTGGGCCGCTCGGGCAGCTCGATGAGCCGCGCCAGGGTCCGGATCGCCTCGTCGCGACGGTTGTAGGTGATCATCACGACCGAGACGCGGGGGTCGTGGCTCTCCATCGTGCCTCCTCTCAGCCCGCCCGACGCGGGAAAACGTCGTGCCAGGACGGGTTCACGACCCGGCCGGATGGCCGCCGTCCCGCGGCCGTTCGGCCTGGGCATTGAGGTTCTCGGTGGCGGCCTTGTCGCCGTGGACGCCGACGGTCTCGTCGCCGGCCGGGCCGCCTTCGGTCACGCCGCCAGGCCCGCCGCCGAAGGCGCCGGGGATGGGGCCGGTGCCGCCGCCGCGGTCGTCGGTCGTCCGGCCCGAACCGCCTCCGGCGATGTCGCGAGGGTTGTCGTCCGGCTGGCCCCCCATCCCCTCCGCGCCTTGCCCGGTATTCTTCGGGTCCCGGGCCTTCTGGGTCGATCGTGTCGACATGGTAGGACTCCGCTCCGACTCATGATCCCTCGGGCACGACGGCCGCGCCCGGAGGTCGTCCGTACCCGGTCTCGGACGCAAGGGGCATGCCGCCGCTTCGCCCGGCACTGGCGTCGCCCGGCCGCGCCGAGTAGGCTCGCCGTCGAGCCGATCGGAGGCATCCTCAAGGGCGAACGGGACGAACTTCGATGACCACACGCAAGCTACCTGTCTCCCTCGTCGTGCTCGCCGTCGCGAGCGGGATCGCGCGGGCCGACGAGCCGGGCGACATCCGGAACCTGAAGCTCCGCGACTGGGAGCCGCGGTCGATGATGGTGACGAAGGCGACGGCCGGCGACCGGCCGAAGTTCCCGGTCGTCGACGTGCACAACCACCTCGGCGGCGGCAAGGGGCGGCTCACGCCCGAGGTCGTGAACACGTATCTCGCCGAGATGGACGCGGCCGGGGTGCGGACGGTGGTCAACCTCGACGGCGGCTGGGGCGACCGGCTGAAGGAGACGCTCGACGCCCTCGACAAGGCCCATCCCGGCCGATTCATCACCTTTGCGCTCACCAACTTCGCCGGCGTCGACGACGACGACTGGGGCCGTCGCGAGGCCGCGCGGCTCGAGGAGAGCTTCCGCGCCGGCGCCAAAGGGCTCAAGTTCCACAAGGTCCTCGGCCTCGGCGTCCGCTACAAGGACGGCCGCCTCATGCCGGTCGATGACCCGAAGCTCGAGCCCGTCTGGGAGGCCTGCGCCAGGCACAAGCGGCCGGTCTTGATCCACACGGCCGACCCCGCCGCCTTCTTCACCCCGCTCGACCGCTTCAACGAGCGCTGGCACGAGCTGAACGAGCACCCCGAGTGGCTCTTCTACGGCCCGAACTACCCGAGCCGGCAGGACCTGCTCGACCAGCTCCATCGCGTCATCGCCAAGCACCCCGACGTCACCTTCATCAACACCCACTTCGGCAACGACGCCGAGGACCTGGCCGCGGTCGCCGACAAGCTCGACCGCTTCCCGAACATGGTCGTGGACATCGACGCCCGCATCTCCGAGCTCGGCCGCCAGCCCTACTCGTCGCGGCGGTTCTTCCTCAAATACCAGGACCGCATCCTCTTCGGCACCGACACCCCGCCGAACCGCGACGCCTATCGCATCTACTACCGCTTCCTCGAGACCGACGACGAATACTTCGACTGCTCCGCCAGCCACCACCGCCAGGGCTTCTGGAACATCTACGGCATCTTCCTGCCCGACGACGTGCTCGCGAAGGTCTATTCCAAGAACGCCGAACGCATCCTCGGCATCGAGGCCAAGGGTGATGAGGCCCGGAAAACCCTGCGCGTCCGGCCGACCGACGACTTCGAGGTCACGGGCGACGGCTCGGCCGCGCCTTGGGCGAAGGCCGATTGGGAGACGATCCCGTCGCGGACGCCGTCGGGCCTGCCGTACGAGACGAAGGTCAAGGTCCTGTACTCGAAGAAGGGCCTCTATGCTCTCATGGATGCGACCGACGCGAAGCTCACCGCGACGATGACCGAGGACTTCGCGAACCTCTGGACCGAGGACATCTTCGAGGTCTTCCTCTGGCCCGACGAGCGCGACCCGATCTATTTCGAGTACGAGATCTCCCCCCTGAACCGCGAGCTGCCGATCCTCTGCCCCAACCTCGACGACAAGTTCCTCGGCTGGCGTCCCTGGCACTACGAGGGCGGCCGCAAGACGCGCAAGGCCACGTCGGCCGTCGGCGGTCCCGTCAAGTCCGGCGCCGAGGTGAAGCGCTGGAAGGCCGAGGTCTTCCTCCCGTTCGAATTGCTGACTCCCTTGCGCAACGTCCCTCCGAAGGCGGGGACCCGCTGGCGGGCGAACTTCTACCGCGTCGACTACGACAACGACACGACCACCCGCTGGACCTGGGCCCCCGTCGGGTCGAGCTTCCACGACTTCCGCAAGTTCGGCACTCTCGTCTTCGAGTGAGCCCCGTAGGGCGTGTGCAACACGCCGAATTCGCCCGACGAAGGCGTTGGCGTGTTGCACACGCCCTACGACCCGGGCGGGGACCGCCCTACTCGCGCGGGCCCGGGGGGAGGTTCTGCTCGAGGTAGCGGGTCATCAGCGCGAAGAGGTGCCGGGTGGTGCCGGGGCCTTCGCTGATGGAGTGGGTGCGATTGGGGTAGGCCATCATCGTGAAGGGTTTCCCCGCGGCGACGAGGGCGTCGATCAGGCGCTCGCAACCCTGGTAATGGCAGTTGTCGTCGCCGGTGCCGTGGATCACAAGGAGGTTGCCGCGGAGGTTGCCGGCGTGGGTGATCGGCGACCCCTCGCGGTAGCCGTCGGGGTTGTCGGCCGGCAGGCCCATGTAGCGCTCCTGATAGATCGTGTCGTAAAGCCGCTGGTCGGGGACGGCGGCCACGGCGATCGCGGTGCGGTAGAGCCCGGGGTAGCGGAAGATGGCGTTGAGGCTCATCGACCCGCCGCCGCTCCAGCCCCAGACGCCGACCCGATCGCGGTCGATCCACGGCCAGCGCGCCTCGAGGGCGCGGAGGGCCTCGGCCTGGTCGCGCGCGGCGAGGGTGCCGATCTGCCGATACACGCTCTTGCGCCAGGCCCGGCCGCGCGGCGAGGGCGTGCCGCGGTTGTCGACGCAGAGCACGACGTAGCCGCGCTGGGCGAGCATCCGGTGCCAGAGCGCGGCGTGGCCGTCCCACTGGTCGACCACGACTTGCATCGCCGGCTCGCCGTAGACGTGGACGAGGACCGGGTACTTCTTCGACGGGTCGAACCCCGGCGGCTTGATGCACCAGCCGTCGAGCACGACCCCCGCGCCGATGTCGACCCGGAAGAACTCGGTCGCGCAGGGCGTCAACGCCGCGAGGTTTTCGATGGCCTTCGCGTTGGAAGCGAGCGTGCGGACGACGGCGTGGTCGGGCAGGCTCACCAGCTCAACAATCGGCGGCCGATCGAAGGAGGAATACGTGTGGAAGGCCCAGCGGCCATCGGGCGAGATCTGGTACGAATGCGTGCCGGGACGATCAGCCGGGGTGAGGCGTCGCGGTGCGGACGAGCCGTCGAGCGGGGCGCGGAAGAGGTAGCGGCGGGTCGGGTCGTCGGGCGCGGCGATGTAGTCGACGACACCGTCGCGGTCATCGACGCGGAGGACGTCGATCACGTCGCAGTCCGGCGGCGTGATCGCGCGCGGGCCCTTGCCGCCGTCGCGGGGGGCGTCGTAGAGCCGCCGCCAGCCGTCGCGCTCGCTCGGCCAGGTGAAGCGGCGGCCGCCGTCGAGCCAGTGGAGTTCGTCCGTCACGTCGACCCAGGCATCATCGTGCTCGGCCAGGACCGTCCGGACCTTGCCCGAGCGGGCATCGGCCAGCATCACTTCATCCGTATTCTGGAGCCGGTTGAGGTGCTGGAGCACCAGCTCGTCCGAATTCGCCGCCCACTCCACGCGCGCGATGTAATGGTCGCGTGGGTCGCCCGGCACTTCCATCCAGCGCGTCTCGCCGCCGTCGGCCGAGACGACCCCGACGCGGCAGCTCGGGTTGACCTGTCCCACCTTCGGATAGGGGACGCTGGTAAGTTTCGGATACATGTCCTCGGTCGTATTGACCAGCACATATTCCTTGACGCCCGCGTCGTCGACCTGCCAGTAGGCGATGGACTTGCCGTCGGGGCTCCAGCGGAAGCCGTCGCGGAGCGAGAACTCTTCCTCATAGACCCAGTCGAACGTGCCGTTGCTCCGCGAGGGCGAGCCGTCGCGCGTCAGGCGAGTGACGTGGCCGTCGGGGTCCTCGACGTAGAGGTCATTCGCGCGCACAAAGGCGACGCGGCGGCCGTCGGGCGCGAACTTGGCGAACATGAGGGTGGCCTCGGGCGCGTCGCCGCCGAGCTTGCGGAGGCCGCCGTCGTTGAGGTCGAGCACCCAGAAATCGCCCCGCGTGTGCAGGCGCCAAACGCGCCGGGAGTTGGTGAAGATCAGGAGCTTCGCGCCGTCGTCCGACCACGCGTAGTCCTCGATCTCCAGCGGCCGGTCGGCCCCCACCGGGACGAGTTTCTCCGCCCCCACGAGCACCTCGCGGCGGCCGGTCGCCGTCTCGAAGCGGACGAGCTCGCGGCCCTTGCCCCCCTCGGCGTGTTCGAGGGTCGTGTACGCATCGCCCTTCTCCCGCCACCGCGCCGGGCCGAACCCCTCGGGCGCGAACTCGCCGCCGAGGACGCGGTCGAGCGTCAAGGTCGATCGGTCCGCCTCCTGCGCCCGGAGCGCGGCGGCCCATGAGAAAACGAAAAGCACGCATAGGCCGCCGCGCGATCGCCTCATGAATTCCTCCGGCCTTCGGCCGCCGCCGCACCCGCGGGCAACATATTTCGGATCGCCGCGATCCGCCAGCCGTCGGCGGTCCGCTTCAGGGTGATGGACGTCCACATCGAGCGATCCTGGCCGCCCGCTTGGGCCTTCTGGACGTAACGGCCGTCGGCCAGGGCGACGTCGGCGGCGAGCATGCGGACCGACTCGACGGTGATCGTCCGCTTCGCGGGGTTCCGACGTGAGGATTCCAGCATCCCTTTCACCAAGGCCTCGCGGCCCCGGCGCCAGGTGCCGTCGGAGACGAGCTGGTCGGCGTCGGTCGTCAACAGCGGCTCGATGGCCTTGGCGTCGCCGGCCTCGCGGGCGTCGACGTATCGCCGGATGACCTCGCGGACGGCGGCCTCGTCGGCCGGGGGCTCGTCGGCCGTCGCGATGGCGGCCGAGCCCGCCAGGCCGGAGGCCGCGACGAAGAAGCGGCGTCGATCCATGGTCGTCCCCCGTTTCATTTCGGGTCGAGCTCCAGCTTGATGTCCTTGAACCGGACCTCGGTCGGCCCGCCCGAGTGCAGTTGCAGCGCGAAGATGCCGCGGCGGGCGCCGGCGGGGTCGTCGAGGTCGACGCACGGCTTGCCGTTGAGGAAGGTCCGGATTCGGGGGCCCTTCGCGACGATCTCGTACGTGTTCCACTCGCCGGGCTTGACATGGGCCTCGCCCGACCTGTCCCAGAGCAGGCCGCGGCCGTTCTCCTCGTAGAGCTTGCCCCACCAGCCGGGGCCGATGTCGGCCTGGTCCCCCTTCATCTCGCCGTCGGGCAGGGGCATGCTGCGGAACTGGACGCCGCTGTTGCCGGCGTCGTCGACGAGCTTGGCGCGCAACGTCAGGCGGAAGTCGGCCGCGGCCAGGTCGCTCCGGAGGAACGTGTTGCGGGCCAGTCCCGACGTCTTGCCGACGATCTCGCCCCCCTCGACGCGCCAGAGCTTCGGGTCGCCCGACCAGCCGGCCAGGTCCTTGCCGTTGAAGAAGCCGCCGACGTTGTCGGCCGTCGCGAGCATCGGCACCTGCCCGGGTCCGGCGAGATACGCCACGAGCGAGCGCACCTCCCCGTCCGACAGCGGCGTCCAGAGGTCCTCGGGCATCATCGACGTGTCGCTCGGCTTGGATTCGTCGATGTCGACCCTGGGGATGATGAACGTCTCGTTGGCCGTGACGAGGGTGATCGCGTCCTTGTCCTCGGCGCGGATGATGCCGGTCAGGATGCGGCCGTCGGCCGTCGCGACGACGTGGGCCAAATAATCCTTGCCGATCAGGGCGCTCGGGTCGAGGACGTTCGAGAGGAGGTAATCGAGGTCGGCGCGGTTCGAGCCGGTCAGCTCGGGGCCGACGTCGCCGCCGGCGCCGAAGAGCTTGTGGCACTGGGCGCACGTCTTGGCGAAGACGGCGCGGCCGAGCATCGGGTCGGGCGGCGGGGCGCCGGGGTCGGTCAGGAGCGCCTTGTAGCGGGCGATCCGCCGCGCCGCGTCGGCCTTGGTCTCGCGGACGGCCCCCCAGACTTTGGCGATCTGTTCATCAATCGACTTGTCCTTCAGGTTGCGGAGCTGCCGCACCAGGTCGGCCGACAGGTCGGACCGCGCGACCCTTCCCCCGGCTACGGCGGCCAGCAGCGCCCGCGCCGACTCGACGCGCGCGGCCAACGTGTTCAAGGCGTCGCGGCGCTCGGCGGGGGTGAGCCTGGGGAAGGCGTCGAGGATCAAGGTCGGCGTCTTCGGGTCGTCGTACGAGGCCAGGGCGCGGAGGGCCTCGCCGCGGAGCGAAGGCTCGGCGAGCAGGCGGTGCAACGCCGGGGCGAGCTGCGGGTCGCGCACCTTTCGGAGCGCGGCCAATGCCTCGCGGCGGCGGTCGAGCCCGGCCGCGGCGTCGGCCAGCACGCGCCGCATCGCGGCCATCGCCCCCGCGTCGCCGAAGTTCAGCCCGAGGGCGACGCCTTGCGAACGGACCTGCGGATCTTCATCCTTCGCGAGCCGCTCGGCGACCGCCGGCCAACCCTCGGGCATGGCCACGGTCCGACGGCCCCGGAGGGCCTCGTTGATCCCCTGGAGGAGCCTCCGCCGCTCGGCCGAGCCCTCCGCGCGGCCGAGCTCGCCGACGACCAGCGCGAGCGCCTCGGGCGTGCCCAGGGCGGTGAGCCGACGGGCCATGAACGCCTGGATCAACGGGATGCGCGGCCCGCGCGCCAGGCTCGCCGCGCGGGCCGGGTCGGCCTCCGCCAGCGGCTCCGCGGCGTACCAGTCCATCAAGGGGAGGTTCGGATCATCCCCATCCTCCCCGTGGCCGAGCAAGCCGGCGAGCACGTCCCAGCGCTTGGATGCCGGGAGCCGCTGCAAGGCCGAGGCGAGGTAGAGCCGGACGACCGGCGAGCGGTCCGACTTCGCCAGCTCGGCGAACTTCGCCAACGTGGCCGAGGAGGGCTCTCCCGCCTCCGTCGCGAGCTGGATCGTCCAGGCACGGACGTAGACGCCGGGGTCGGCGAGTCCCTTCGCCACGTGGCCCTCGTCGAGGCCGCCGTAGGCGTGGAGCGCCCAGAGCGAGCGGAGGCGATAGGACTCGTCCGGGTGGCCGAACGCCCAGCCCGCCAGGCCGTCGCGGAGCCCCGCGAGCGGCTTGGACCCCGGCTTCGAGGCCCGCTCCTGGAGGATGCGGCGGGCGTGCCGCGCGTACCAGTCGTTCGGCTTCGAGAGCTGGTCGGCCAGCTCGATGTCGCCCAGGTCCAGCAACGAGCGGTGGGCCACGCCGTTGCGGCTCTCGACGGCGAACCTGCCCCTGGGCGGATTGCCGAAGCTGACCTTGAAGATCCGCCCGTTGGTGCGGTCGTGGACGTCCTCGACGCGGTGGCACTGGTTCTTGTCGTACCAGTCGATCATGAACACGTTGCCGTCGGGGCCGGTGCGGAGGCTGATGATCTGCGACCAGCCATCATTCGCCAGCAGGAAGTCGGGCGCGTGCGAGCCGACGAAGCCGGAGCCCTTCGGCTTCAGGATGTCGCGGTTGATCCGGGCGCCGTGGATGTTGTTCATGAAGATCGAGTCGCGGTACGGCTCCGGCCAGGCCCCGCCGAGGTAGATCAACGCCCCGGCGTGGGCGTGGCCGCCGCCGGCGGCGAGGGTCTGCTCGGCCGGGATCGGCGCGTGGCCCCACCAGGCGTGCTCGCGGATGTCGCCGACGTAGTGGCGGTGGTCGGCGATTGTCTTGATGTCGTCATAGGTGTAGAGGTTGAAGTGCTGCCCGGCCTGCCGCTCGTAGCGCCCGCCCTGGATGACGTGGTAGAGGTGCGGGATGACACACGAGGTCAGGAACGCCTGTCCCATGTCGTTGAAGTCGACGCCCCAGGGGTTGCTCGTCCCCTGGGCGAAGACCTCGAAGACGTGCCGAGTCGGGTGGTAGCGCCAGATGCCGGCGTTGAGCGGGGTGCGCTTGTCGGCGGGCGTGCCGGGCTTGCCGACGAGCGAGTGGGTGAAGACGCCGTGGCAGCCGTAGAGCCAGCCGTCGGGGCCCCAGTTGAAGCTGTTGAGCGTCTCGTGCGTGTCGTGCTGGCCCCAGCCGTCGAGGAGGACCCGCGGCGGGCCGTCGGGCTTGTCGTCGCCGTCGGCGTCGGGGATGAAGAGGAACTCGGGCGCGGCCCCGACCCAGACGCCGCCGAAGCCGACCTCCAGGCCGCTGACGAGGTTCAGCTTCTCGGCGAAGACCTTGCGGACGTCGAAGTGGCCGTCGTTGTTGGTGTCCTCGAAGATCAGGATGCGGTCCTTCGCCTGCGCGTCGGGCACCCGTTTCGGGTAGGAATACGCCTCGGCGACCCAGAGCCGGCCGCGGTCGTCGACGGCCATCGCGATCGGCTGGACGACGTCGGGCTCGCCGGCGAAGAGCGACACGTGGAAGCCCGCCGGCACCGTCATCGCCCGGGCGGCCTCCTCGGGCGAAAGCCCGGCGTGGGCGAACCGGCCGGGGGTCGAGTTCGGCCGCTCGGGCACGTCGGGCTTCGTCTCGTGGAGCCGGAAGTCGTCGAAGTTGACGTGGCCCCAGCCGCCGCTCGCGGCGTCGACGACGCGGATGAAGACCTCGCGGCCGAGGTGCGGCCGCAGGTCCACGGCGACGCGCCGCAGGTCCTCGACGTCCTCGCCCGAGGCCCGGAAGACGACCTGGCCCGAGTCCTTGCGGACGACCTCGACTCGGGTCTCCTCGCTCCTCCCACCGCCGACAAGGAAGCTGGCGAAGGGGCTCGTCACCCGGAACGGCACCGACGTCAAGGTCCCCCGCGGCGCGTCGCCGCCGACCTCGAAGGTGCCGACCCAGTACTTGCCTTGATGCCCGCTGCGCATGTCCCCCCGCCGCGCGTGGACCGCGTCCCCCTCGACCGGCTGGCACCCGAAGGCGGCGCCCTCGGCCGTCCAGTCCTTCAGGCTCCCGGCCTCGAAGTCCAGGTTCAGCGGCCGTCCCTGCGCATCGGCGGGCAATCGGCCGTCGTCGGCCCGGGCCGCGGTCGCCGCGACGAGCGCGGCCCCCAGGAAGATCGTCGTGAAACGGTGGAGAGGCTGCATGCGTCCGACCCCTGCTCGATTTGGTTCCCTCGGCCCGTCGCGCGAAGCCCCAATGTAGCACGACGGCCCCGGTCCGTGCCGCATCCCAGGTTCGCCGCCGATCGCGCCGCGGTCAAGCCGCCGCGGTCGCGGAGGATGGGCGCGGGGGCCGACCGAATCCGGGGCCGGCGATCGTCGTCTACACGGAGGCAGCGTGAACCGCCGGCCGCCCCGGTCGCGGACGACCCGGGCGCGCCTCGGCCCTTTCTTGGTTGATGTCGAATCGTCTCGAAGCTCCCGATCGGGAGGGGGTCCGCCATGCGCGCGCGGAGGCAATCGGTCGGCATCGTGGCGTCCGTCTCCATCGGCCTGGGGCTCTTGGCCTGCGCGGCGTTGCAGGCTCGGGCCGGCGCCGGCGCGGTCGAGGATGCGGCGGTGGCCGAAGGACGCGAGCTCTTCCTGAGGGACTGGACGCCGCGCGACTCTCGCAGCCGCGCCGGCGACGGCCTCGGCCCGGTCTACAACGAGCGGTCGTGCGTCGCCTGCCACGGCCAGGGGGCCCCCGGCGGGGCGGGACCGATCGAGAAGAACGTGGACCTGATCACCGCCTCGTGGACCCATCGCGACGCCATGGCCAAGCTCCACCCCGGCCTGGTCTCGGCCCGGTCGGTCGTCCTGCACCGATTCGGCACCGGGCCCGACTACGACGCCTGGCGCCTGGGGCTGCTGGGTCCGGCGGAGGCCGGCAACGACCTCTCGGACCTCGCGACGACGAAGCGACACGAGGACATCACTCTCTTCCGCACCCAGCGCAACGCCCCGGCGCTCTTCGGCCTCGGCCGGATCGACGCGGTGCCCGACGCGGTCCTCGAGGAGGCGGCCGCGCGGGAGTTACCCACCTTCCCCGAGGTCCACGGCCGCGTGTGCCGGCTGCCCGGCGGCGGCCTCGGCCGGTTCGGCTGGAAGGCGCAGGTCGGCACGCTCGACGACTTCGTCCGCTCGGCCTGCGCCGGCGAGCTCGGCCTGGAGGTCCCCGGCCACTCCCAGGGGACGGACCCGCGGGGCGACGACGCGCCCCCGACGGGCCTCGACCTCTCGCAAGGCGACTGCGACGCCCTCGCGGCCTACATCCGGTCGCTGCCGGCCCCGGTCGCGCTGGCGCCGAAGGACGACCGGTCCGAAATCTGGATCGAGCAGGGGGCCCGGCTCTTCGTCGGCATCGGCTGCGCGACGTGTCACACGCCCCGGCTCGGCGACGTCGACGGGCTCTTCAGCGACCTGCTCCTGCACGACATGGGCCGCGGCCTGACCGACGCCGGCACGTACTACGGCGTCCCCGTGGACGCTCCCCCGTCGCGATCGCGCGGCGAACTGGTCCGGGGCCGGCAAACCCGCAACGACGGGCCGCTCGGCGCCCGGGCGAGCGAGTGGCGGACGCCCCCGTTGTGGGGCTACCGCGATACCGGCCCCTATCTCCACGACGGCCGCGCCGAGACGCTCGACCAGGCCGTCGACTTCCACGGCGGCGAGGCCGCCGCCACCGCCCGGCGCTTCGGCCGGCTCTCGCGGAGCGAGCGCAAGTCGATCGTCCTCTTCCTCTCGACCCTCGTCGCCCCCCCCGACCTCGTCGCCGCCGCCCGCCGCCCGATCGGCGTCGCCCGGCCAGCCCCCTTCACCGGCCGCCCCCACGCGCCCGGCCGCTCGCCCCGTCATGGCCCTCCCGCCGACGTCCGCAAAAACGTCTCTTTCATCGAGTAATGACTCGACGCCGTTGCGATTCGGAAGGGTGATACGGGATGGCCTGGATCTCTCTCTTCGTCGGGCGAGCACCGCCCACCGATCTCCTGATGACTCAATCGGCATCACTTCCGCCGTCCCGAATCGCGCCTCACGAACGGGCCACTTACCGAAAAGTGAGTACTTGCCCGAGGGGACGAGGGCGCTACCATTCCCCCCGTCGGTCGGGTCGATCACCGAACACGGGGGATTACCATGTCGAAGCTCGCTGGCAAGGTGGCGATCGTCACCGGGGCGTCCAAGGGGATCGGCGCGTCGATCGCGCGGCACCTCGCCGCCGCCGGGGCGGCCGTCGTGGTCAATTACTCGGCCAGCAAGGAGGGGGCCGACCGCGTCGTCGCCGAGATCGAGGCCGCGGGGGGCAAGGCGGTCGCCGTCCGCGCGGACCTCTCGAAGAAGGCCGACCTCGACGCGCTGTTCGCCGGGGCGAGGAGGGCCTTCGGCCGGCTCGACGTCCTCGTCAACAACGCCGGCATCTACGAGTTCGCGCCGCTGGAGGACGTCACGGAGGAACACTTCCACAAGCAGTTCAACCTCAACGTCCTCGGCCTGATCCTCGCGGCGCAGGAGGCGGCGAGGCACTTCGGGCCCGAGGGGGGGAGCATCATCAACATCAGCTCGCTCGTCGGCGTCTCCCCCTCGGCGGGCGCGACGGTCTACAGCGCGACGAAGGCGGCGGTCGACGCCGTGACGAAGTCGCTGTCGAAGGAGCTGGGGCCGCGGCAGATCCGCGTCAACTCGATCAACCCCGGCATGATCGAGACGGAGGGCGTGCACGCCTCCGGCATCCTGGAGACGGACTTCCACGCCCGGGTGCTGGCCCAGACCCCGTTGGGCCGGATCGGCCGGCCGGACGACATCGGCCCGATCGCCGTCTTCCTCGCCTCCGACGATTCCCGCTGGGTCACAGGCGAGACCCTCCTCGCCGCCGGCGGCATGGCCGCGACCTGATCGGCCGCGCGGGGGGTCGGGGACGCGCCTCGGGCTCGTGGGTTGACTCCGCCCGACTTTTGCGGGATGGTGGCCCGCGACCCCGAGCGCGCGGACCCCGACATGCACGACCCGACCGACCCGCCACCGACCGCCGCCAGGCCCGGCCGACTCGTGTCGCTCGACGCCCTGCGCGGCTTCGACATGTTCTGGATCGTCGGCGCCGACGAGTTGGTCTCGGCCCTCCGCAAGGTCCGCGACGCCGGCCCGGTCCGCGCGCTGGCCGAGCAGCTCGAGCACGTCGAATGGGGGGGATTTCACTTCGAGGACCTGATCTTCCCGCTGTTCCTCTTCATCGTCGGCGTGTCGCTGGTCTTCTCGCTCGAGGGCCGACTGGCGACCGAGGGCCGCGCCGTCGTCCTGCGTCGCATCGTGCGGCGCGCGGCCTTGCTGTACGTGCTGGGCATCTTCTACTACGGCGGGTTCTCCACGCCTTTCGCGCAGATCCGCCTCCTGGGCGTTCTGCAACGTATTGCAATATCGTATCTCTTTGCTGCCTTGATCTTCGTCTCCTGCGGCAACCGGGGCCGGCTCGCCTGGTGCGTGGGCCTGCTCGTGGGCTACTGGGCGCTCCTGACGTTCGTCCCGGTGCCGGGCGGCACGGCGGGCGACTTCGCCGAGGGCCGGAACCTCGCCAACTGGGTCGACGCGCACTATCTCCCACTCCGCAAGTGGGACGGCGACCACGACCCCGAGGGCCTCCTGAGCACCCTGCCGGCCATCGCCAATGGCCTGATCGGCGTCTTCGCCGGCGTGCTGCTCCGCGATACCAGGCTCGGCCCCTGGTGGAAGGTGGCCCTGCTCGCGGCCTCGGGCGTCGCGCTGGCGGCCTTGGGCCGGGCGTGGGACCCGTACTTCCCGGTCATCAAGAAGCTCTGGACCTCGTCGTTCGTGCTCGTGGCCTGCGGCTACGGCAGCCTCCTGCTGGCCGGCTTCTACCTCGTCATCGACGTCCTCGGCTGGCGCGGCTGGGCGACCCCGTTCGTCTGGATCGGCATGAACCCGATCACCATCTACATGCTCGACAACCTCGGCCTCTTCAAGGCGATCGCCCGTCGCCTCGTCGGCGGCGACCTCGAGCGCCACCTCGGCACCTACGGCCCGCTCGCCCAGGCCGTCGTCGGCCTCCTGCTCGCCTTCGCCGTCGCCCGCTTCCTCTACCAGCGGAAGGTCTTCCTCCGGCTGTAAGCCCGCGATGCTCCGGCCCCCTCCTCGAACGGAACGAAAGTGGCCGGTGGGTGGCCTTGTAGTTTTTTGGACGGGGTTGAGACGGCTTATGGGTTGGGCGGGAGGATAGGGGGGCCAGGCAC
>DASZMJ010000128.1:0-12903 GCA_035551935.1 Isosphaeraceae bacterium | reverse complement strand
TTCGCAAATCCTTGTCCTGCAAGGATTTGCAATCTAGTGCACGGAATTCAACTAGTCGCAAGTTCTTTGCAGACAAGGATTTGTGAATTAGATGCGTTTGCCCTGGGTCATGACCCGGCCGGCTGCGACCTGATCGTTTGCTGGGAGCACGACTGGCCCGATTGCCCGCTCGAAGTCGTCGAGCTACGCCGCGTCCTCGATCAATTAGAGGGGTAGGAGTAGAGACGCTACAATTGGACGGGGATGGAGGAGCGATGGCAAACGGTCGGCGGCCGAGGCATCCGAATAAGGAGATCGAGGCCGCGGTGCAGTATGCTGAGGATCATGGCTGGGTCCTGACGATCTCCCGCGGCCATTCCTGGGGCCAACTTCGCTGCCCGTTCGGCCAACGCGGTGGTTGTATGACACCGGTCTGGTCCACGCCTCGCAATCCGGAAGGGCACGCCGAGCGAATCCGGCGTGACGTCGATCGCTGCCCCCACACCGCCCCGAGGACGCCATGAGCACAGCCAAGACCCGGACGGCCTGCGCGACGTACAGCTTCACTCTCGTCTTTGCAGGCGAATATCATGATTTGTCTGAAGAGGTCGTGGACGCGATCTTCGAGGTGGGGTGCGACGATTCGCACATCTCGATCTGCGAGGGGGTCCTCCGCATCGATTTCGATCGGGAAGCGCCCTCGTACCGGATCGCACTCACTTCGGCGATTGCTGATATTGAGCGCGCCGGGGTCGGCCTCGAGCTGATCCGGGTCGAGCATGAGTGAGCCCGGGATGGACCCTTGCGATTCGACGTCTCCTCCTATCATCGCCTGATCCGCGGCGAGGCACGCGGCGTGGGACCGAGCCTCGCGCGGGGCGTATTGGGCGTCGCGGGGGCGGGATATGGGATCGGGGTGACGCTGCGCAACAGGGCCTTCGATCGGGGCGGGAAGGCGATCGAGAAGGCGGCAGTGCCGGTGATCTCGGTCGGCAACCTGACCCTCGGCGGCACGGGCAAGACGCCGATGGTCGAGTGGGTGGCGCGGTGGGGGCGAGAGAGGGGCGTCCGAGTCGCGATCCTGAGCCGGGGCTATGGCCAGGCCGAAGGGCTCAACGACGAAGGGCGCGTGCTCGAGGACAACCTGCCGGACGTGCCGCACCTCCAGAATCCGGACCGGGTCGCGCTGGCGAGGATCGCCGTCGAGGAGCTGGAGGCGGAGTGGCTCGTCCTCGACGACGGCTTCCAGCACCGCAGGCTGGCGCGCGACCTCGACATCGTCCTGCTCGATGCGCTCGACCCGTTCGGCCTCGGCCGGCTCTTCCCGCGCGGGCTCTTGAGGGAGCCCGTGAGTAGCCTGAAGCGCGCGGGGGTGGTCGTCCTGTCGCGGGCGGACCTGGTCGACGCCCCGACGCGGGCCGCGATCCGCGCCGAGGCCGAGCGCCAGGCCGGCCCCTTGCGGTGGGCCGAGGCCCGCCACGCCCCGCGCGACCTGATCGACGCCGAGGGCCGTTCCCGGTGCCTCGATCGACTCGAAAAGGAAAAGGCCGTCGCCTTCTGCGGGCTCGGCAATCCCGAGGGGTTCCGACGGACCCTGGCCGGGCTCGGTGTCGAGGTCGCCGGGTTCCGGGCCTTCCCCGATCATCATCCGTATTCGGCCGCCGACGTCGCCGAGCTGGCCGACTGGTCGCGCACGCTCGGCGCCGGGCTGGCCTTGACCACCCAGAAGGATTCGGTGAAGCTGCGGACCCCGGGCCTCGGCCCGGTCCCGCTGCTCGCGTTGCGCATCGGCCTCGAATTCCTCGACGGCGCCGAGGTGCTCGACGAGGCCCTCTCGGCCTTGCTGCCCGCGCGGGATGGAACGGAATCCGACTGAAGGGCGCGCACGGATGCGGATCGCCGTCTTCTGCCCGAACCTCGTCGGCGACGGCGTGATGGCGACGCCGGCCTTGCGGGCGTTGCGCCGGGGATTCGCGGGGGCGACGATCGTCGGCATCGCCAGGCCGGCCGTGGCGGCGACCCTCGACGGCGGCCCGTGGTTCGACGACCTCTGGATCGTCGACCCTCGCTCAAGAATGACCGAGCACCGATCCTTCGGGATCGTCCGCCGGCTCCGCGCCGAGCGGATCGACCTGGCGGTCTTGCTGCCGAACTCGTTCCGGTCGGCGATCCTGGCGACGCTCGGCGGCGCACGGCGGCGGATCGGCTACGCGAAGGGCGGGCGCGGGCCCCTGCTGACGGACCGGCTCTCCTTCCCGACCGACGACCGCGGCCGACGCTTGCCGTCGCCGATCGTGCATCATTACCTCGAGATCGCCCGACGGCTCGGCTGCCGGGCCGACTCGGTCCGCACCGAGCTGTCCACGACCGCGGCCGACGAACAGGCCGCCGATCGCGCCTGGGAGCGGCTGGGCCTGCCCCGAAGTGGGCCGGTCGTGACCTTGAACACCGGCGGGGCGTTCGGCCCGGCCAAGGCGTGGCCGGCGGCGCATTTCGCGCAACTGGCGCGACGGCTCGCGACCGAGGCCGGGGCCCACGTCCTCGTCCTCTGCGGGCCGGCCGAGCGGGATGCGGCGATCGAGATCGTCGGTCGGGCTCGCCATCCCGACGTGGTCAGCCTTGCCGACGAGCCGCTCGGCATCGGCCTGTCGAAGGCCTGCGTCCGGCGGTCGGCCTTGCTCGTGACGACCGACTCCGGCCCGCGCCACTTCGCGGCGCCGTTCGACGTCCCGTGCCTGACCCTCTTCGGACCGACGCACATCGCCTGGACGCGGACGTACCACCCCCGGGCCGCGCACATCTTCCTCCCGGTCGATTGCGGCCCGTGCCAGCGGCCGACGTGCCCGCTCGGCCACCACCGCTGCATGCGCGAGCTCGACCCCGACGCCGTCTTCGCCGTCGCAACGCGGATGCTCGGCACGCGTCGGGCCCTGATCGAGGTCCCGGCATGATCGGCCCGGTGCTCGTGACCGGCGGCTCGGGCTTCCTCGGCCGGCACCTCCTGGCGGCACTCGTCGAGATCGGCCCGGTCGTCACGTTCGGCCGGCGTAAGACGGACACCGAGCACATTCCCGGCGACATCGACGACGCCGACGCTCTCGCGCGCGCCGTCGATGTCGTCCGGCCCCGGCTCGTGTTCCACCTCGCGGCACTCGTGCCGCCCGCGCCCGCATGCCGGCTGTACCGGATCAACACGGGAGGCACGGCCAACCTGCTCGCCGCCCTCGCGGGCCGTCGGGCGCGGCTCGTGCTGGCCGGCTCGGCGGCGGAGCTGGGACCGGTGCCGGTCGAGGACTTGCCGATCGTGGAGGACAAACCCTGCCGGCCGGCCGGCCCGTATGCGCTGAGCAAGTGGTGCGCGAGTCGGCTCGCCCTCGCTGCCTCAAAGCCATTGGAGGTCGTCGTGGCCCGGCTGTTCAACCCGATCGGCCCGGGCCTGCCCGCTTCGCAGGCCCTCGGACGGTATGCCCGCGACCTGGCCGCGCCGGGCCCCGATCCGGTCCTCCTGACCGTCGGCGACCTCGACTCCCGACGCGATTTCCTCGACGTCCGCGACGCCGCCGCGGCCCTGGTCGCCCTCGCCCGCCGCGGCCGACCGGGCCAGGTCTACCACGTTGGCACCGGTCGATCGCGGCGCGTCGGCGACGGCCTCGACGCCCTCATCCGGCTCAGCGGCCGCCGGGTCGTGCTGGAGCCCCACGCCCACCACGCTGGCCCGTCGAGCCCCGCCGACTCTCGCGCTGATATCCGCAAGATCGTCGCCGAGACCGGCTGGCGCCCCGCGATCCCCTGGGAGCAGACCCTGGCCGATCTCTGGGCGGCAAATCGCATGGGGCCGAAAGCGGCCGTCCGCACTCCGCATTCGACCATCCGCAATCCCGCGATTGCCCTTGCCCGGCGCGGCGATCGGGCCTAGACTCGCGGCCCGCGGCGAATGGATTGCGCCGTTGATGGGCCGGGTTCAGGGAGGGACCTCGATGGCGTGCCGTCGCGGCCTGGGCGGAGTCATCGTGCTGGCGACGGCCTTGCACGCCTGGGGCATGGCCCGCGCGACCTTGCCCGCGCAGGACGGCCTGATCTTCATCCGCGTCGCCCGCGCCTTCCACCAACGCCCTTGGGCCGACGTCGTCCGCGGGACCGACCGGCACCCGCTCTACCCGGCCCTCGTCGCCCTCGCGCGGCCGATCGTCGCGAACTTCGAGCGGCGCGGTCCCGAGTCGTGGTGGCTGGCCGCTCAGGGCGTCTCGGCCCTCGCGGCGATCGCGCTCTTGATCCCCCTGCATGGCCTCGTTCGTCGCCTCTTCGACGCTCGCACGGCGACGCTGGCCACCCTCCTCTTCGTCCTGCTGCCCCTGCCCGCCCGCGTCGGCCACGACACGCTCGCCGACAGCGTCGCCCTGCTCTGCTCCCTGGGCGCGCTCCGGCTCGGCGTGGCCGCCCTCGACGGACGCGGATGGTCGGCGTCGGTCGCGAGCGGCCTGGTCGCGGGCCTCGGCTTCCTGGCGCGCCCGGAAGTCGCCCTCATCCCCGTCGCCGTCTTGATCACGGCGACGATCTCCTCCCGTCGGGTGGGCGGTGCCCACCCGACGAAGGGGTTGGGGGCACGTTGGGCGCCGCTCGGCCTGGCCTTCCTGGCGATGGTCGGGTCGTACGCGATCGTCAAAGGGGAGGTCTCGGAGAAGCTCGCGCTGCGGATCGCGACGTCGCAATCGCCGAGCGCGAAAGCCGCGCCGAAGGCGGTCGGGCACGGCCTGCCGAAGGGGCTCGACGACCCGCGCTGGGACTTCTCGGCCAAGGAGGAGTCCGGGCATGTGCCGACGCGCGGCTGGCTCGACGCCGCCCGGCGCCTCGCCACGAAGTGGGTCGAGTGGATGGCCTGGGCGTTCGCCGTGCTGGCGCTCTGGGGGGCGATCCGGGCGCGGGCCGTCGCGGGGCCGGCGAAGCGGCTCGTCGTGGTCTTCCTCGTCGTTGATGCGGTCGCCCTCGCCCGCCACGCGGCGACGCTCGGCTACCTCTCGGGCCGGCACGTGCTGCCGATCGTCCTGCTCTCGGTCCCCTGGTCCGCCGCGGCGTTGGTCCTGATCGGCCGGCGCCTGTCGGCCCTCATGGGATGGAACGGCGCGACGGCGCGGGCCCTCGGGGCGTCGTTCCTCGTCGCGCTCCTCGGTCTCGGCATCGCCTTGCAGGCCCGCGGCAGCAGCCACGAGAGCCGCGCGTGCCATTCCGAGGCCGGCCGCTGGCTGCTCGACCACGCGAAGTACGGCGACGCGGTGCTCGACACGAGGGGGTGGGCGGCGTTCGTCTCGGGCTTGAATGCGTACGACTACTGGCACGTCCGGCAGGCGTTGACCGACGCGCGGCTGGCCTTCGTCGTCGTCGGCGACGACGAGCTGGCGGCCCCGAGCCGGCGGGGGGAGACGTTGCGGGCGATCCTCGGCTTCGCGGCGGAGCCGGTCGCGCGCTTCCCGGGCCCTCGCGAGGGGTCGGGCGTCCGCGTCTTCCGGTTCCGACGGCCGGCTTCGTGGGAGGGCCTGACGCGTTGAGCCACGGCACCTTCCTGCAACGCCTGACCGAGGGGACGCGCTGGGCGTGGCTCGCCGAGGGGTATCGCGCCGCCTTGCCCGAGGACCTCGAGGCGACGGTGATGGACCTCGACGCCCGCGACCGCTACCACGCCAAGCAAGGTCGGTCGACGGCCCGCGTGCGGTTCGATTCCCCCCGGGGCGAGCTGTCGGTCTACCTCAAGCGGCACGAGCGGCTCCCCTGGTCGGCGCGGCTGCGGGCCCTCGTCGATCCCGGCGGCAAGCACTCGCCCGCCGCGGCCGAGTGGGCCCACCTCGAACGGGCCCGAGCCCTCGGGATCGCCGTGCCCGACGCCGTCGCCGTCGGCGAGCGGATCGGCCCCTGGGGACGCCTGTCGAGCTTCCTCATGGTCGCCGAGCTGACCGGCGCCGTCGAGCTGAACGAGATCCTCCCCTCGCTCGCCAAGACGATGCCCGCGCCGGAGTTCGCCGCGTGGAAACGGTCGATCCTCGCCGAGATGGCCGGCATGGTGGCGAAGCTGCACCAATCTTATGTTTTCCACAAAGATTTATATTTATGTCATTTTTTCCTCGACACGACTCCGCGCGCGCGGCCGGGGTCGCGGCTGACCTTGATCGACCTGCACCGCCTCGGCGAGCATCGCTGGTCGGCGCCGCGGTGGCGCCGGAAGGACCTGGGGCAACTCCTTTACTCGACCTATGACGTCGCCGGGATCGACGACCGCGACCGGCTCCGATTCTGGCGGCTCTATCGCCGCGCGGTCGGCCTGCGCCGGCCGCGCCGGCAGGCCGGGATGATCCGGGCGAAGGCGGAACGCTATCGGGCGCACAACCGTTGAGGCCCTCGGGGGAAGGCAGGATGCGGCTGGCCTTGAACTTCTTCCGCGTCGACCCGGGCCGGGGTGGGGCCGAGACGTACGTCGCCGACCTCGCCCGCGCCCTCGATGCCGCCGGGCACCGCGTCGACCTGCTCGCCCACGACTGGCGCGACGACGCCCTCCCCGACGGGGTCCGCCGCGTCCGCGTCCCCGCGGCCGGCCGGACCCGTCGGCAACGCCTCTGGGACTTCGCCGTCCAGTCCGAGGCGCTGCTCCGCCGGCCCGACTACGACTGCACCGTCGGTTTCATCAACACCTGGCATCACGACGTCATCATCCCGCAGGGGGGCGTCCACGCGGCGAGCCTCGAGGCGAACGCGAGGCGGTTCCCGGCGGGCTGGCGGCGGCTGTACCTGGCGGCGAAGTGGTTCAACCCGAAGGCGTGGACGTATCAAACCATCGAACGTCGCCAGTACGACCCGGCGCGGGGGGCTCACGTCGTCGCGGTGAGCAACTACGTCCGCGGCCATCTCGAGCGCTATCACGGCGTCCCGCGCCAGCGGATTCACGTCATCCCCAACGCCATCGACGCCGGCCGGCTCGCCGTGGCCGACCCGGTCGCGGCCCGTCGCGGGTTCCGGTCGAGGCTCGGCATCCCGGGGGATGCGTTGGTGGCGCTGTTCGTCGCGCACAACTTCCGGCTCAAGGGGCTCGGGCCGCTGCTGGAGGCATTGGCGTTGCGCCTCCGCCGCGACCCGGCCGCGCGGCCGATCCATCTCCTGGCATGCGGCGGCGGGCGGCCGGGCGCATTTCGGAGGCAGGCGAACCGACTCGGCCTCGGCGACGTCGTCCACTTCGCCGGCTTCGTGCCCGAGGTCGCCGAGGCTTACGCGGCGAGCGACTTCTTCGTCCTGCCGACGTATTACGACCCTTGCTCGCTCGTCGTCTTCGAGGCCCTGGCGCGGGGCCTGCCGGTCATCACCACCGCCTGCAACGGCGCCGGCGAGGTCATGACCCCGGGGCGCGAGGGGTTCGTCGTCCGCTCGCCCGACGCGCCGGACCACCTGGCCGATGCGCTCGACCGCATGGCCGACGACGCCGCGCGGCTCGAGATGGCCGGCCACGCCGAGCGGCTCGGCCGCGCGCAGTCGTTCGACGCGCACGTCGCGCGCCTGGTCGCCTTGTTCGAGGACGTCGCCGCCGCGAAGGCCGGGAGTCGGCCCGTCGCGGCGGCCTGAACGTTTTGAGGATGGGATCATGAAAGCGATCGTCCTCGCGGGGGGCAAGGGGACGCGGCTCCGGCCGTACACGACCGTCTTCCCCAAGCCGCTGATGCCGCTCGGCGACGACAACCCGATGCCGATCCTCGAGGTCGTCCTCCGCCAGCTCGCCCGCGCGGGCTTCGGCGCGACGGAGATCATCACCGGATACCTGACCGAATATATCGAAATGTTTTGCGGCGACGGCCGCCGCTTCGGCACGCACGTCCGCTACCACCGCGAGGTCACGCCGCTGGGGACGGCCGGCGGCCTGGCCCTCCTGCCGCGCCCGGACGAGGCGGTGCTCGTCATCAACGGCGACATCCTGACGACGCTCGACTTCGCCCGGATGTACGCCTTCCACCGCGACCGCGACGCCCGCGCGACCATCGCCGCCTTCCCGCGCGAGGTGAAGGTCGACTTCGGCGTCCTCGAGTTCGGCGACGACCCGCACGTCCTGGCCGCCTACGTCGAGAAGCCGGTCATCCCCTTCCATGTGAGCATGGGCATCTATATCCTCGACCCGATCGCCTGGGACTTCCTCGAGCCCGGCCGAGCCCTGGGGATGCCCGAGCTGCTCGAGGCGATGCGCGAGGCCGGCCACGCCGTCCACTGCTTCCGAGAGCCCTGCGATTGGCTCGACATCGGCCGGCACGACGACTACGAGGCGGCCGTCGCCGTCTTCCAGGCCCGCCGCGCCGAGTTCCTCGGCGGGCCGGCCCGACCCTTGCCGAAGCACACCCGACGGGACGAGACCCATGAACCCCCGGCTCCTGGCCCCGCTCTGCTGCGCCCTGGCCTACCTGATCGGCGCGATCCCGTTCGCCTACGTGATCACCTATCTGGTCAAGGGGATTGACATCCGGACCGTCGGCTCCGGCAACGTCGGCGCCACCAACGTCGGCCGGGTGCTCGGGTTCCGTTATTTCGTGATCGTCTTCCTGCTCGATTTCGCGAAGGGCTACTTCCCGACCCTCCTCATCCCGATGGTCGCGAAGCATTACGGCTACCCGACCACGGACCTGAGCGTGCAAGTCGCGCTGGCGGCGATCCTCGGGCACAACTTCCCGGTTTACCTGAAGTTCCGCGGGGGCAAGGGGGTCGCCACGAGCATCGGCGCCCTCTTCGCGCTCGACTGGATCGCGAGCACCTGCACCGTCGCGGCGTTCATCGTGATCCTGCTGATCACGCGGATCGTCTCCCTCTCGTCGCTGCTGTCCGGCTGCGTGTTCGTGGCCGCGTACTTCCTCCGCCAGCACGCCCCGTGGCGGCGCGACCACATCGCCTTGAGCCTGCTGTCGATCGGCCTGCTCGTCCTGCTGACGTTCCGACACCGGGGCAACCTCGTGCGGCTCTGGCTCGGCACCGAGCCGAGGGTCCGCCTCAGGCGCGGTCACGGTCCGCCCCGCGCCGGTCGCGCGGCGGTGCTCGGGCTCCTTGGGCTCGCGGCGATCGGCGGGGCCGCGGTGCTGCTCGCCAACGCCAATCGCCCGACGACGATCGATTGCGGGCCGTTCACGCTCGTCGCCACGGCCCGCGTCGAGACCGGCCAGCAGCGCGCCGAGCGGGTCGCCTTCGCCGACGAGGGCCGGTTGCTGGCGGTCACGTGCCCGAGGTACGGCAAGGTCGTCCTCTATCGCGTGCTCGACGCCTCGCGGTTGGAGCTGCTCCGCACGATCGACGTCGACGGCCGGGCGGTCGCGGTATGGCCGGCGAAGGATCGCCTCGACCTCCTCATTCGCCCCGCCGGCGACGCGAGGCACGTCGAGGAGGCGTGGTGGCAGGCGATCGACTTCCGGGGCATGTGGCTCGGGCCGAGGGTCCGCGTCGGCTTCGACCCCGACGACATGGCCACGAGCGCCGACGGTCGCTTCGCCTTCGTGCTGACCTCCGGCCGAGCCGAGGGGGAATCGAATCGCCCCCTCCCCGCCCTGACCACCTTCGACCTCGGCGACGGCCGCAACCCGCCGCGTCCCGTCGCCCGGCTCGAGTTCGACCGACCCGGCGACGACCCCGACCGCCTCTTCCTCTCGGCGACCGGTCGCCGCGCCGTCGTCACCCTGCTCGGCACCGATCAAGTCGCCACGATCGACCTCGCGGACCCGGCCCGCCCCCGGCTCTTCGCGCGCACGCCCCTGGCCGCCGGCCGCGGCCCGCGGGTCGACGACATGGGGAAGGATTTCCTTTTCATGCCATGCTCAGGCCTGCGCGATGCGGTGGTCGTCACGGCCCCGGGCGAGGTCCGAGGGGAACCATCCCGCGATCGTTGGATCGTTCGGATTCTCGAACCCGAATCCGCGCTCGAAGTCTTGCCGGCGGTCGGCGGGCGCTCGGTCGGCCGATTGCCGCTGCGGGGGGCGGGGAACCTGGGCGCGATCCGGCCGGTGGGCCTGGCGTACAGCCCCGGGCGCGGCCTGCTCGCCGTGGCGAATCGCCAGGGCGGGAGCGTCTACGTCGTCGCCTTGCGACCTTCCCCGTAGCAGGCATGCTCCGCGTGCCGTCCGCCACGACCCAAGAACCTTGTGGGTGGGCGGACGGCACGCGGAGCGTGCCTGCCACAATGGTCGGACCGGTCGTCCCTCTTCCCCGTAGCGGGCACGCTCCGCGTGCCGTCCGCCTTCCATCGCGGAGGAGCGGACGGCACGCGGAGCGTGCCTGTCACGGGAATCACCAGGGGGTGCGGACGGCGGCGTCGATGGAGTCGAAGGGCTCGACGGGGAGGATGAGTCCCAGCTCCTCGATCTGGGCGCGGACCTCGGGGCGGAGGTTGACGATGCGCATCAGGCCGCGGGCGCGGACGAGGCGCTGGGCGTGCCCGAAGATCACGCCGGCGGACCGCCGCGCGATCGACTCGACCTCCTCGAAGTTGACGACGACGTGGTGGGGATAGCCCTGTTCGAGCAAGGTCGCCAGGCCGTATCGGATCGGGCCGGCGGTCGACTCGGTGTCGTCGAGCCGGGCGGTGCGGATGGTGACGACCAGGACGTCGCCGACGAGCTCCAGGCCGAGCTGCGAGAGCCGGATGAGCCCCGAGTCGACCGGCTTGCTCGGGTCCGACGCGGGCCGCGGCGCCGGGGCCGGCACCACGGCTTTGGGCTCGGGCTCGGGGGCGGCGGCCGGGGCGGCTTTCGTCGGCAGGAGAAGGACGGTCGGCTCGTCGGCGGCCGTCGGCCCCTCCTCGAGCACCCGGTGGACCGCCGAGTCGGCGCGGGGGATCGCGGAGCCGATCGGCTCGATGGAGAGGGTGAAGGCCAGCGGGCCGATCGTCAGCCGGTCGCCGTCGGCGGCCTCGGCCTCCTCGCCGCGGAGGTTGCGGTCGTTGAGCACCGTGCCGTTGGTCGTGCCGAGGTCGCGGACGAAGATCCGCCCCCCCCGGCGCTCGATCATGGCGTGCTTGCGGCTGGTCGTCGGGTTGTTGGGGCGGAGCTGGCACGAGGCGTCGCGGCCGATCAGGAACCGCTCGTCGCTGACCTCGATGGCCTGGCCCTTGACCTTGCCCGACTCGACGATCAGCCGGACCCGCCCGGCCGGCGGGGCCACGGGCTCGGCGACGGCGGGGCCGCCGTCCTCCTGGCCGATGATGAACTGGAACCGCGCCGGGCCGACGCTCAGGCGGTCGCCGTGGCGGACCTCGGCGACCCGGACGGCCCGCTCGTTGATCGCGGTGCCGCCGCCGGTGCCGGCGGTCAGGTCCTCGACGACGACCCGACGCCCGTCGCGGCGGATGCGGCAATGCCGGCCGCCGACGGCCTCGTGGTCCAGCCGGAGCTGGCACGAGGCGTCGCGGCCGATGACGAAGTCGGGCAGGTCGACCGGGATCGCTCGGCCCGGACGGCCCTCGGCCAGGGCGAGGAGCATCACGCTCATGGTCTTGGACACCTCTGCGCGCCCCGGGAGAGGCCGGGATGCGGTGATGGAGATGAGTCGGATGGCCTGAATAGGCTCGGGCAGCCCCTTGCCTATATCATCTCCGCGACGGCGCCGCAAGGGCCTCGTCACAACCTTCAGCGCCCGGTCATCTGCGCCTCCTGGACCATCCGCGGCGCGACGGCCGTCATCGGCTTGCCGTCCCTCGACTCGACACGCGCGGTGACGAAATACGTATTCGGCGCAGAATCATCGATCGACCACGACGCGACGGCGCGGACGAAGCCCAGGCCCTCCGGCCCGAAGCGTTCGACCTTCGCCGGCAGGGTCCGCACCACCCGGCCGTCGGCGTCATGGATGCGGACGGCGACCGACCCGACCTCGTCGGCGAAGGCCGGCGGGATCGCCACCACCGCGACCACCCGCGCCCGCTCGGCCTGGACCCACGGCGTCTCGACCCAGAGCGGGAAGCACGCCGGCCCGACCGTCGCCAGGTCGGCCGGGTCGAGCCTCTCGACCAGCTCGACCAGCCCTTGCGACGCCGGCTGCTGCACCGAGAGCGGCGACCCGTAGGCGAACGTCCGGTCGGTCCGCCCCTGGCCGTCGCCGCTGCAAAGCTCGGCGTCCATCGCCAGCAACGCCCCGACCTTCGGCCGGAACTCGGGGAAGTTCGACCAGGGGAGCTTCAGCTCGACCTCGTATCCCCAGTCGTGCTCCATCGCCGCCAGCTCGACCCCTTCGAGCTTCGTGTCGCTCGTGGCGATCCCCCCGCGCATCACCCAGCGCGGATGGACCCGGACCCCCTCGAACGGCGTGAAGAAGAAGTGGATCGCCCCCGCCGTCCAGTCCTTGCCCCGGAGGGCCGCGCCGTCGCGCGTATCCAGGTAGAACTCGACCGCATCGCCGTTCCAGAGCGACTTCGCGTCGCCGACGTCCGCTCGGTGGCGGTCGAGCGCCCGGAGGCCGACGTAGAAGGCCCGGTCGTCCCACTGGTAGAAGAACATCGCCGCCCGGTCCTCGAGCCGGGCGTGTCCATAATGCACCGGCGTGCAGAAGGCTCCCGCCCACTCCGCCTTCTCCAACTTGCCGTCGGTCGACACCGCGCCCGGAGCCCTCGTCACCAGCCCCCGGACCCCCTTCGCCAGCGGGGTCGGGTTGTCACCCTTCGCGATGGCCGCGGCGTTCCAGGCGAGGAGCAGCAAGACCACGGTTTTGCGCATCGGGGGTGTCCTCGCTTCGATCACGAAACCGGCCGGCGGCCCGCGCTCGCCGGGGCCCCGAGTCTACAACGCCCCAGGCCGCATCGACACCCGACGCCCCCTCGAAAAGTCGCCGCCGGGATCGGCAAGAGGGACCGAGGGCCAGCTGGTAGGGTGCGTCGAGTCCGCGACGACGCACCACCCAGCCGAGTCGGTGCGTCGTCGCGGACTCGACGCA
>DASZMJ010000127.1:0-3942 GCA_035551935.1 Isosphaeraceae bacterium | reverse complement strand
AACGATCAATTCATGACGGCCCTCGGGCGGACCTCGCCGCCCGAGGGCCGCGGCCACTCGCCCCGTTCATCGCATGAGCGTGGCCCGAGGCCGAAGGCCGGCCCCGCGACGTTCCGCTCGCATCCGCCGGGCGCAGGGTCGGCCGACGAACCCGGCGGAGAGGCCCGGGTGTCACGCGACCCACGGGCGACGCCAGCAACCCGGCCGGATCGATCGGCACCGAGCGGCCGCGCCATCGGTGTCTCCGTCGGATTACATCGAGCGAGGTCGCTGAGGGCCGCCCGTCGCGGGACAGCCGCGAGGCCGACGGTCTTCTACCAACACCGATCGATGCCGATCGACCCGAGGCGAGGTTTCGGAGGCACGCTTTGTCCTCGGGGCGTCTTGTCGGTGTGGCCCGTCGAACTGCGTCAAGACTTGGCGAGAGCCGACGCCTCACCGGCTCCCACGGACGGCTCCCGTCGTCCCGCGATACCACCGACAATCTCATCAAGACCTCACGAACCATTGGGGGATCGAAGCTCATGCGACTCGCACTCCGGAGGGCGGCCCTCGCCGGGCTCGCCCTCGCGGCCGCGTCGCCCGCGACGTGCCGGGCCGACTTCTACCAGCAGACCAACCTCGTCTCCGACGTCAGCGGCCTGGCCGCCGTCACCGACCCGAACCTGAAGAACCCCTGGGGCATGTCCGCCGGTCCGGGGAGCCCGCTCTGGGTCTCCGACCAGGGCACCGGGGTCGCGACCCTCTACACCGGCGCCGGCCAGCCGTTCCCGCCGCCGCCGAACGGCCCGCTCGTCGTCACCATCCCGCCCCCCGCCGGCAGCGCCGCCAATGGCAACCCCACCGGCCAGGTCTTCAACGGCAATGCCAACGACTTCAACCTGACGACGGGCGGCCACGCCGTCTTCCTCTTCGCCTCGCTCAACGGCACCATCACCGGCTGGAACGGGGCCTCGGGCACGAACGCCCAACTCGCCGTGACGACCCCCGGCGCCGTCTACACCGGCCTGGCCATCGGCGACAGTTCCCAGGGCACGGTCCTCTATGCCGCCGACGCCCGGAATAATCGGATCGACGTCTTCGACTCGACGTTCCACCCCACCCACTTCGCCGCCGGCGCGTTCACCGACCCGACCGTCGCCGCCGGCTACAACGTCTACGGCGTCCATCGCATCGGCGACACGGTCTACGTCACCTACGCGCACGCCGGCGGCTTCGCCAACACGCTCGGCGGCGGCTTCGTCGACGCCTACAGCGCCGACGGCGTCCTGAAGATGCACGTCGGCCTCGGAGGCAACTTCAACCCGTTCAACGCCCCCTGGGGCGTCGCGCTGGCGCCCTCGGGCTTCGGCCAGTTCGGCGGCGACCTGCTCGTCGGCAACTTCCTCGACGGCCACATCAACGCCTTCGACCCGACCACCGGCGCCTTCCTCGGCCAGCTCACCGAACAGAACGGCGTCCCCTTCACCGAACCGGGCCTCTGGGCGTTGAAGTTCGGCCAGGGCGGCCTCGGCGGCGACCCGAACACCCTCTTCTTCACCGCCGGCATCGGCGGCGAGGCCCACGGCCTGCTCGGCGAGATCAAGGCCGTCCCCGAGCCCGCGTCGTTCGCGCTGCTCGGCCTCGGCGCGGCGTTCGTCGCGAGTCGGCGGCGCCGTCGATCCTGATCGGAACCCCAACTCGATCCGAGAGACCCCCCACCCAGGAGAACGCTCATGAGGTCCTTGACCCGCACACTCGCAGCGTGCGCAGCCTCCCTGGCCCTTCTCGCAACGTTCGCCGTCAACACGGCCCGCTCCGACGGTCCAGGCCACGACGACGATGACGACGGCGACGATGTCGTGGCGCGGAGCGACTGGCCGATGTTCGGCCACGACCCGCGCGGCACCAGGCACAACGACCAGGCCGGCATCGGCCCGAGGGACGTGTCGAGGTTCAAGGTCCTCTGGCGGATGCCGACGCCGGGCGCCGTCTCCGGCACGCCGGCGGTCGTCGGCGACACCGTCTACGCCGGCGATACGCTCGGCAACGTCATCGCCCTCCGGGCCCGCGACGGCCGCGTCCGCTGGATGACCCACCTTGACGGCGCCGCCTTCACGGCCAGCGCCACCGTCCTGCGGGGCCGCGTCGTCATCGGCGACCAGGCCAACGGCTTCATCTACGGCCTCGACACCGAGACCGGCGCCGTCCGCTGGAAGATCCTGCCCAATCCCCTCGGCCGGCCGGCGATCTGGGGCTCGGGGACGATCGTCGGCAAGGACGTCGCCATCGGCGTCGCCTCCAACGACGAGAGCGCCGACCCGCCGTTCCGCTCGCGCGGCTCGCTCGTCCTGCTCGACCCGCGCGACGGCCGCGTCCGCTGGCAGACCTTCACCGTCTCCGACGCCGACTACGCCAAGGGCGCCTCCGGCGTCAGCATCTGGACCTCGCCGGTCTACGACGAGGACTCCGACACGATCTACGTCGGCACCGGCAACAACTTCACGGCGCCGGCCACCGGCAACAGCGACGCGATCATGGCCTTCGACGCCCGCAGCGGCGCCATCCGGTGGGTCAACCAGCGGCTCCCGAACGACATCTGGACGATCAAGTTCCCGCTCGGGCCCGACGCCGACTTCGGCGACTCGCCGCAGGTGTACCGCCTGCGCGACGGCCGCAAGGTCGTCAGCGACGGCCAGAAGAACGGCTTCTTCCACGTCCTCGACGCCCGGACCGGCGTCGCGGTCACCGACCCGCCCATCCAGTTCATCCCCGGCAGCTCCCTCGGCGGTCTCTACACCGACAGCGCCGAGGCCGACGGGGTCGTCTTCGCCCCGGGCAACGACCTGAGCGGCGACCTGCCGAAGTGCGCCCTGATCGCGATCAAGGGGGACGGCTCCGGCGAGCTCTGGCGGTTCGAGACCTTCGGCCTGATGGCCAACGGCGTGGCGATCGGCGACGGGGTCGTCTTCTTCAAGCCGTCCTTCGACCCGAATCTCTACGCCTTCGACCCGAGGACCGGCACCAAGCTCGCCGCGATCCCCGTCGGCGGCTCCAACAGCGGCCCGGCGCTGGCCCACGGCCGGATCTTCCTCGGCACCGGCAACATCCTCGCCGGCTTCAACTTCAACATCCCGGGCGAGGTCGTCGCCATCGGCCGCTGAGCCCGCGAGCCTGGTGCGCCTGGCGGCCTGTGCCGGGCGCCCCGGGCCCACGGTGACGGAGGGCTGGCGGCGGCCGACACCGGCCATTGCAATGGGAAACCCTCAAGACGGATTTCGGGGTGGTGGACTGCAAGACACCGCCGTAAGTCCCTTCAGCAATAGGCTTTAACTGCCCCGGACGGGTTCTCAGGCCCTTGGTACGCAAGTCCCTGGCTCGCGGTAAGTTGCGTCGAACTCACGCCGTCACCACCCCGGAATCCGTCGTGAGCGATCCGTTTCACGACACGGGTTCAGCGCATGAACAAGGGGTCAGGGCGAAAGCCCTGACCCCTTGTTCCCTTTCGGGATACCCCCACGGGGACTTGAACTCCGGTCATATAGGCTGAGAAGGTAGCCTCACTGTACCAGGCTCGTCAGGGTCTCGTCGCCATCTCATGAGGAAACCGATGGCATACCTTGAAGTTCGGTCGATTCGCTTAGGGTCTCGCGATGGCTTGGCTGGGGTTTCATGACTCCGAAAGTGCGTCGGAATTGTGTTGGAATACTCGGACTCGATCCGCGCGGCGATCGTGGGGCTGGTCGATTCTTTCACCGGGGGACATAACGGGAGTTCGTAGCTCCCCCTGGTATGTCGGAGTCCGCCGTGCAATCATCCGTGGAGGATGATTCGTTGCCTAAGTGGTTCATCCGGCAAGTGATTTGCAATGCAATGTGGATGGGGGCATCTCCCAGGACGTGCCCCATGGCCGCCCGCGTCGCGCTCCGCCCGATGACCCCCGACGAGCAGCAGGCCCTCGAC
>DASZMJ010000126.1:0-2391 GCA_035551935.1 Isosphaeraceae bacterium | reverse complement strand
TTCATCTTCTGCATGCGGCCGATGGGCGAGCGGCCGGACAAGTTCGAGATGGTCGGCTTCGAGCAGATCCTCTCCGAGCTGAAGCGGAAGAAGTGACCGCCGCGGGCCTCACCGACGGACAAGTCGTCCGAACAAATCGAGATGCGCCCGCGCGACCGCGGCGATCGAGTAGCGCTCGATCACCCGCGCGCGGGCCTCGCGTCCCATCCGCAGGGCGGCCCCGGGGTCGGACCACTGGGCGACGATCGCGCGGGCGAGCCCCCCGGGATCGTCGGGCGGGGCGAGGCGGCCATGGAGGCCGTCGGCCACGAGCTTGAGGTTGCCGGGGATCGCCGTGGCCACCGTCGGGATGCCCAGGGCCATCGCCTCCAGCAGCGCGATGCTCATCCCCTCCTCGCGCGACGGCAGGGCGAACAGGTCGGCCGTGGCGAGGATAGCGGTCGGGCTCGCCGACGCGCCGGGTAATTCGATGGCATCGGCCAGGCCGAGGCGGGCGATTTGCGCCTCGAGCGAAGGGCGCTCGGGCCCTTCGCCGACGAGCGTCAAGCGCGCGGCCGGGAACGCGCGGCGGACGATCGGCCAGGCGTCGACGAGGGTGCGTAATCCCTTCTCGGGTGCGAGCCGGCCGACGAAGACGGCATGCGGACTCTCGGCCCAGTCGGGTCGGGGCGACCACGGCTCGTCGGGCACCGGGACGCCGTTGGGCAGGTCGGCGATCCGCGACTCATCGTAGCCCGCGCCGACCAGCTCGGCGTGAACAGCCTCGGAGATCGCCACGAAGGCGTCGGCCTCCTTGCACCGCCGGGCGATCGCCCGCCCGCCGCGGCCCCAGGCTTGCCAGGCGACGTCGCCCGTCGCGCCCGCCCCCTCGGGCCGCAGGACGACGGGGAATCCTCGCCGCCTTCCCTCGCCCACGGCGACGAAGGCATCGTGCTTGAGCATCGAGACGTAGGCGAGATCGACGGGATGATCCGCGAGCCATCGGCGGAGATTCCGCATGTAGAGCCACGTCCCGACGAACCGCGCGGGCGATGTTGCCAGGCGGACGACCCGGGCCTCTCCGACCCGCTCCTCGGCCGGCAGGTCGCCGAGGCGCGAGGTGAGGACGGTGACCTCGGCCCCAGCGTCGGCGAGCGCGATCGCCAGGTAGCGGAGCATCGCCTCGGCGCCGCCGATCAGCGGGGGGAAGCGGCGGGTGACCAGGGCGATCCGCATCGACGTCGTCACGGCCGACGCGGTGCGAAGGAGCGGATGAGCGTGCCCTCGCGGTCGTCCTGCGAGAGCTCCCAGATCATCAGGCCGCCGAGGTTGTGCTCGCGGGCGTACTCGGCCTTGAGGCGGAGCGACTCAGGGTCGTCGTAGCCGAAGAAGATCTTGCGGGCCGGGTCGAAGAGGTAGGGGGCCTTCGCCTTCGCCGACCAGTGCCGCGAGGCGCCGGGGAGCTTCGCGGGGATGTCGCGATAGGCGACGTCGAAGCCGGGCGAAAAGCCCTTGGGAGGATTCTTCGCCGGGGGCTGGTTCAGGCCGTCGTCCTTCGTGTCGGCGACGACCCACCCCTTGCCGTAGAATGGGACGCCGACGACGAGCTTGTCGCGCGGCACGCCCGCCTCGACGTAGTGCCGGACCGACGCCTCGACGGTCATCCCCCGGTCGCCGGCCAGCGCGGCGTGGAACCCGGCGGCGCGGCTCCAGCCGCCGGCGAAGTCGTAGTCCATGAGGTTGACCCAGTCGAGGATCGCGCCGATCGCCTTCAGCTCCATGTGGTCCGACGTCGGCGCGCCGGCGGGGGCGGCGATCGTGAGCAGGTGAGTGCGGCGGTCGATGAGGGTGTGGGCGTCGAGGGCGTCGCGGAGCGTGGCGAGCAGCTTCGTGAAATTGGCCCTGTCCTCGGGGCGCTTCGCGTTGCCCCGCGCGCCGCCGGTGACGGGGAATTCCCAGTCGATGTCGACGCCATCGAGGTCGTGATTCGCCATGAACTCGACGCACGAGTCCGCGAACCTGCGCCGCGAGGCGACCGTCAGCGCGACGTCCGAGAACCGCGCCGAGCCGCCCCAGCCGCCGACGGAGACGAGCGCCTTCAGATGCGGGTGTTTCTTCTTCAACTCCCGGAGGCCGGCGAGGATGCCGTCCTCACCGTCGGAGCGGGGGTCGTCGAGGACGATCCGGCCCTCGGGGTCGATGAGGGCGAAGGCGTAATTGACGTGCGTGAGCCGTTCGGCGGGGATGTCGGCAACGTGGTAATTCCTCGGCGCGCGGTCGGTCCAAGAGGCGTAGTAGCCGACGACCCGGGGCGGCAGCGGCGCGGCGTGCTGGGCGCGAGCAGGGACCGCGATCAGGGCCAAGAAGAGGGCCGGGATGAGAGCCCGTCGGGGGCCACCCCCCACCCTAGCC
>DASZMJ010000125.1:0-12696 GCA_035551935.1 Isosphaeraceae bacterium | reverse complement strand
CTGTGCGCCGACTGCCACGCGGTCGCCGACCCGATGGTCTGGGAGGCGAGTAGCGCGTAGGAGGGATTGCGGAATTCGGAATGCGGATTGTGGAATCGAATCATGAATCGCTCGTGCATAGGTGCCACGGGTCCGAAGCCGGACCCGTGGCACCTATGCGGATTCGGATTCTCAAGAGAATCGATTCGAGACCGATTCAGCGTCTCCCTTCATTCTGATCTTCGGATTCCGCATTCCGAATTCCGCAACCCGCATCCGGAGCGAGCCCCGCGGTCGGCAGCTCGACGGTGAAGACGGTGCCTCGGCCCGAGGGGGCGGGGCGCCAGCGGATCGAGCCGCCGGCGAGGGCGACGAAGCGGGCGGCGCGGGGAAGGCCGAGGCCGAGCCCGCGGCCGGCCTGCCGGCCGCAGTAGAAGGGGTCGAAGAGGTGCTCGGCCGCCGCCGGCGCGAGGCCGCGGCCGTCGTCGCGGAAGGTCCAGCGGAGCCGGCGGTCGTCGCCGGTGGCGACCGCGCGCACGGTGCCGCCGGTGGGCGTCGCCTCCAGCGCATTGCGGAGGAAGACGTCGGCCAGGTGGCGGAGCGGGTCCGGGTCGGCCCAGCCCTTCGGGCCGGAGTCTCGGGTCTCGGCCGAGAGGCCCACCCCGCGCCCCTCGGCTTCGTCGGCAAGGTCGCGGACGGCGCCGCGGAGGACCTCATCGGTCAGGCACGGTCGCGGCCGGGACTCGGGCGGCCGGGCGAAATACATCAGGTCGCGGAGGATGCGATGCGCGCGCTGGGCCTGGGCGATGATCGCCCGCAAGGCGCGGGCGTCGTCGGCGTCGGGCCGCTTCGCGAGCAGGAGCTGCGCCCGACCCTGGATCACCGCGAGCGGGTTGTTCAGCTCGTGCCCCGCCCCGGCCGCGAACTCGGCCAGCGCGGCCAGCTTGGCCTGCTCCAACGTGGCCGACGCGGCCAGCTCGGCGGCGTCGAGGGCGTCGAGCGCGGCCTGGAGACGGCGCCAATCTGCGTCATGCGCGCGCAGCAACTGCCCGTGATCGAGGCGGAGCCGGGCGAGCCGACGCGCGGTGTCGGCCTCGAAACCGTTGGCGTCGGCGGGAGCAAGGCCGCCGTCGCAGCGGAGCTGGACCTCGGCGATCAGGAGATGGAGGCGCGGGTCAGGCGCCGACATCGGCCGCGAGCCGGTCCGGGCGAGGGCCCAGGGAGTGCGCTCGGCCCAGAGGCTAGCCTTGCGGAGCAACGCCAGCCGCCCCGGCTCGGCCGAGCAGGCGTCGAGCGCCCCGCGCGGGTCGGCGACGAGCCAGGTCGCGTCGATCACGAGCGGGTCGAGCCGCCAGTCCTCGGCCAGGTCGCGGCCGAGGGCCGAGGCATCGCGGCCGAGGGCCGCGCGCTCGAGGCCGCGGCGCCGGGACGGGTCGGGCTCGGCGTACCAGGCGTCGAGCCAGTCGGGCGCGACCGCGGCGACGGCCCAGTCGCCGAGGCGATGGAGGAGCCCGGCGCGCGCGAGGCGATCGGGCTCGGGGTCGCCGGCCTCGTCGGCGAGCTTCCGCGCGGCGATCGCCGTGGCGACCGCGTGCCGCCAGAGCCGATCGACCGCCCCGCCCGGGGCCGACGGCCACCAGGGGCGATCGGCGACGAGATCGAGGGGGTCGAGGCCGGGGGTCCAGCCGGGATCGAGCCCGCGAAGGCGGTCGAACTCGGCCGGGTCGGCTCCGGCGAGGATCGCGCGGGCCGAGGTCGGGCGCAGGGGCAGGGCCCCCAGCCGCTCGAGGGCGCGGCGGGGGTCGTCGGCTCGGGCGATCGGGCCGGCCTGGGCCGGCGCTTGGCTCGGTGGCACCCGTCGGGCTCCTTCCCGCGGCGGGCCGGAGATCCTCCCCGACCCGTCCCGGCCGCCCCGTCCTGGGCGGCCGGGCCCACTCGTGTTCCGCAAGTCTACCCGCGACCGCCCCGGCCGCCAATGCGAAGCCTCGTCCTTGTAGGGTCCGCTCTTGCGGACCTCTTCGATGGATCAATTCAAGAGATCCGCAAGAGCGGACCTCTACGAGGATCGATCCACGACGAAGGGGCTCAGGAGCCCTCGGCCTCGATGTCCAGCAGGGCGCAGATCCGCCGGAGCAACTCGTCGACGTCGAGCGGCTTGTGCAGGAAGTCGTCGGCGCCGGCCTCACGGAGCTCCTCGATCTTGTCCTCCTCGACGAGCCCCGAGATGCAGATGATCTTGATGTCGGCCATCGTCGGGTCGTGGCGGACCAGCTCGCAGACGGCCTTGCCGTTGATGTCCGGCAGCATCACGTCGAGCACGATGAGGTCGGGGTGGTACTCCTTGGCGAGCATGCCCGCCTGGAAGCCGTTGTTGACCGCCCGCGACTCGAACCGGCTGTCGTTGGCCAGGACGTCGGTGATCATGTCGACGATCGCCTGGTCGTCGTCGACGATCAGGATCCGCCGCCGGCCGCTCTCCAAGGCGTCGGTCGGGATGCCATTCTCTTTCATGAAGCGATAGAGCGCCTCGCGCGGGATCCGACGGAACCGCGAGCCGGGGACGCGGAACCCCTTGAGCTGGCCCGAGTCGAAGCAGCGGATGATCGTCTGCTGGCTGACCTTGCAGATCTTCGCCGCCTCGCCCGTCGTGTACACGGTCTTCATGGTCGGGAACGTCCCATCTGGCGAGCCCTGGCCTGGGCCGGTCGGTCGCGCGGCCGGGCTCGTTGCCCCCATCGGACCGGCGGGGTCCGCGTTGTTCCGAGGACGCCGCCGGACTCCACATTCCTCCGTGACGTGCGGCCTCCGGCCCCGGGCCCTTCGCGAAAAAAGACGGGGAGCCGGCGCCCTCAGACCATCATCGCAGCGGGTCGGAGTCGCCGAATCGATAAAATCTGCGAAAACTCTCAAGATTACCGAGATTACCAACGCGCCCAATTATAGGAGACCTGCCCATTCTGTCAACCCGAATGCCGATGACGGTGACGTGTGCGAAACCCCCTGACCCCCGGCGCCATCCTCGTGAGGGGCGGGACCGCAGGGGTTTGGTGGGATTACGGGAATCGTAGGGGCCTCTTCGAACGGCGACAATGGCCAGCATCGCGGTCCTTCGGGGTTTCAGGGACGCGGGGCCGGCTCGGCATCGAGGGCGACGGGGGCCGGCCGCGGGCGTTTCAGGAAGACGAGCAAGGTCGCGATGTCCGCCGGGTTGATGCCGCTGATCCGCCCCGCCTGGCCGAGTGACCGCGGCCGGACCCGCGCGAGCTTCTCCCGCGCCTCGGCCCGGAGCTGCGGCACGGCCGCATAAACGAGGTCCGCGGGCAACGGCTTCGACTCCAGCCGCCGGAACCGCTCGACCTGCTCGGCCTGTCGCGCGATGTAGCCGCCATATTTCGCCTCGATGACCACCTGCTCGACCGCGACGGGGTCGTCGGCCAGCGGGGCGAGCTCGGGACGGAGCCCCAACAATTCCTCCCACGACAATTCCGGACGGCGGAGGGCCTGATCGAGCGTCACGCCGTCGAGCCGAGAGGCGCGGAGGGCCGCCCGGAGCCGCTCGATCCGGCCGCGGTGGGCCTCGAATCGGGCCCAGCGGTCGTCATCCACCAGCCCGACGGCCCGACCCAGCCCGGTGAGCCGGAGGTCGGCGTTGTCGTGCCGCAGCAGCAGGCGATACTCGGCGCGACTCGTGAACATCCGATAAGGCTCGTCGACCCCCCGCGTCACGAGGTCGTCGATCAGGACGCCGATGTACGCCTGCGAGCGGTCCAGGATGAACGGCTCGGCCCCGGCGACGGCGAGCGCCGCATTGACACCGGCGACGAGCCCCTGCGCGGCGGCCTCCTCGTAGCCGGTCGTGCCGTTGATCTGGCCGGCGAAGTAGAGGCCGGCGACGGCCTTCGTTTCGAGGGTCGAGTGGAGTTGAGTCGGCGGGGCGAAGTCGTACTCGACCGCGTAGCCGAACCGCATGATCTCGGCGCGTTCGAGGCCGGGGATCAGGGGGATGATGGCCTCCTGCACGTCGCGAGGGAGGCTGGTGGAGATGCCGTTGCAGTAGTATTCGAGCGTGTCGCGCCCCTCGGGCTCGAGGAAGATCTGGTGCTGCTCGCGGTCGGCGAAGCGGACGACCTTGTCCTCGATCGACGGGCAATACCGCGGGCCGGTGCTCTGGATCTGCCCCGAGTACATCGGCGCGCGGTGCAGGTTGGCCCGGATCAGGTCGTGGACGGCGGGATTCGTGTACGTGATGTGGCAATCGAGCTGCGGTTGCTCGATCGAGTCCGTCAGGAACGAGAACGGGACGGGCTCGGCGTCGCCGGGTTGGGGCTCGAGGCGGTCGAAGTCGATCGTGCGGCCGTTGAGCCGCGGGGGCGTGCCGGTCTTGAACCGTCGCAACTCGAAGCCCAGGGATCGGAGGCTCGCCGAGAGCCCCTCGGCGCTCACGTCGCCGGCGCGACCGCCGGGGGTGCGGACCTCGCCGGTGTGCATCAACGCCTGGAGGAACGTTCCTGTCGTCAGGACGACGGCCCGCCCTTTGTACTCGGCCCCGCCACGGCAGCGGACGCCGACGATCCGGCCGGAATCGTCGAGGAGGGCCTCGGTCAACTCCTGGCGGAGGGTCAGGTTCGGCTGGCGCTCGACGGCAAGCTTGGCGACGCGCTGATACGCCTTCTTGTCGCACTGGGCGCGGGGACTGTGCATCGCCGGCCCCTTGCCGCGGTTCAACAAGCGGAACTGGATCGCGGCGGCGTCGGTGAACAGGCCCATCGCGCCGCCGAGGGCGTCGACCTCGCGGACGATCTGCCCCTTGGCCACGCCGCCGATGGCCGGGTTGCAGCTCATCTGGCCGACGGCGTCGCAGTTGAGCGTCAGGAGGGCCGTCCGCCGCCCCATTCGCGCCGCGGCCAAGGCCGCCTCGAGGCCCGCGTGCCCCGCGCCGACGACGATCACGTCATATTGATATGGGTCATGCCTCGGCGGCGACATGGCGAAAGGCCCGGGCGACGGGCGGCCGCGTCCCTCGCGACCGTCTCGATCTCCTTCGAGTATAATCCGACCCCAGATCGGTGCGGAAGCCACGAGAGGGTCGGGATGAGGGTTTACCGCGAACCGCCGCCGCGATAGGAATACGGCGTGTTTCACGCGCCCTACGACCGCCTCCGAGATCATCGCCATGCCGCTCGACCCGCAGGCCAAGGCGTACCTGGACCAGCTCGCGGCCGTCGGCGCGCCGAGCCTCGCGGAGCTGCCGGTCGAGGAGGCGCGCCGGCTCTTCCGCGAGCGGAGGTCGCTGGCGGGGCCGCCGGAGGAGGTCGGCAAGGTCGAGGATCGGACGATCGCGGGCGGGATTCCGGTGCGGGTCTACACGCCGATCGGCGACATCGAGGGCCCGCGGCCGGCGCTGATGTTCTTCCACGGCGGCGGCTGGACGATCGGCGACCTCGACACGGTCGACACCCCGTGCCGTCGGCTCGCCAACGGCTCGGGCTGCGTCGTCGTCTCCGTCGATTACCGCCGCGCGCCCGAACATCGCTTCCCCGCGGCGCTGGACGACGCCTTCGCGGCGACTGGATACGTCGCCGCGCATCCCGAGGAGTTCGGCGTCGACCCCGACCGCCTCGCCGTCGGCGGCGAGAGCGCCGGCGGCAACCTGGCGGCGGCCGTCGCGCTGAGGGCGCGCGACCGCGGCGGGCCGCCGATCGCGTTCCAGATGCTGATCTATCCCGTGCTGGATTCCGGCTGCAATACTCCCTCCTATCGCGAGCACGCCGAGGGTTACGGCCTGACGCGCCTCGGGATGCGACGGTACTGGTCGAATTACCTCCCGGACCTCGTCTCCGGGCGCGACCCCCTGGCCGCGCCGGCATCGGCCGACGACCTCCGCGGCCTGCCGCCGGCGCTGGTCCAGACCGCCGAGTTCGACGTGCTCCGCGACGAGGCCGAGTCGTACGCCGCGCGGCTCCGCGCGGCGGGCGTCGCGGCCGAGTGCCGACGCTACGACGGATTGATTCATGGATATTTCTATTTTGCCGGGATCATCGATCGCGGCCGCGGCGCGATCGACGACGCGGCGCGGGCCCTGGAGATGAAGTTGCGGTGAGGATGCCGGCCGGAATCGCCCCGCGGCGGGTTGACGGGCGCCGTCGCGGATTGAACAATAAGGTGGGTCCATAACATCACAAGGTTCGGCAGCAGGTGCCGCGCGACGGCCCGGCCTGAGGGGTAGGGTCGAAGCCCGCCGACGAGGGCGGGGGGCCGGGTTCGCGCCGGAGTGATCGCGCCCATGGAACGCACCGGCACGGCCTCGAGCCGCCCCTGGCAGACCGCCGTCGAGGGCCTGCTCCGCACGGTCCAGGAGGCGGGCGGCCACGGCCAGCTCGTCGACGTCCGCGACGTCCTCCGGCGCGCCGTCGGGCCGACACGGCCGATGGTCATGCTCTGCCCCCACGCCGACGACGGCGCGATCACCGCCGCGTGCCTGTTGCACGAGTACGCCGTCGGCCGCGGCCTGCCGGTCATCGAGATCCTCGTCTTCACCGGCGAGCGGCACGTCGACGCCCCGTGGCTCAACGCCGCCAAGAAGGTCTCGGTGCGCGAGAGCGAGTTCCGCCTCGAGTGCGAGGTCCTCGGCGCCGAGGCCGTCTGCTGGGACCTCGAGGCGTACCGCAACCCCGGCTATCAGCCGACGCCGGCCGACCTCGACAAGGTCGTCGCCTGGTTCGTCGACCGCCGCCCCGGCGCCGTGATCGTGCCGCCGGCCACCGACGCCCACACCGCCCACCGCATGACCCGGGCGCTGGCGGCCATCGGCCTGCTCGGCGCCCGATTGGCCGACGCCGTCGTCCTGACCGGCTGGACCCCCTGGGGCCCCTTGCCCCGGCCCAACGCCTTCTTCCCCTACGACTCCGAGGCCGAGCGCACCAAGGACTGGGCCATCCACTGCCACGCCTCGCAGGTGCTCCTGACCGACTACACCGAGTTCTGCTCGCACCTCGGCCGCGCCTACGCCGCCTTGACCCGAGAGTGGGTCGGCGGCCACAGCATCGCCGCCGGCCGAGGCAAGGACCAGGACCGCTTCGTCGGCGTCGAGCTCTTCCAGATCGAGTCATCCGCCCCCGGCCACGCCGACCCCCACGACCCGATCCAGGCGGCGCTGGCCCTCCTCCGCGACCAGGCCGAGCCCGTCCCCGGCCCCGTCGATGCCCCCCTGGTCGCCAGCAGCCACTGAGCGCCGCACACCCCGAAGGAAGCCCCGCCTTGAGGACGATCGCCCACCCCGCCGCCCGCGTCGAGGTCTTCGACGACGCGCGCGACGCCTGTCGCGCCGCCGCCGACCGCATCGCCACGACGATCGGCCACGCCGTCGCGGCCCGGGGCCGCGCCGCGATCGGCCTGGCCACCGGCGCCACCCCGGTCCTCGTCTACGCCGACCTCGTCGCCCGCCACCGCGCCGGCTCACTCTCGTTCCGCGACGTCGCCACCTACAACCTCGACGAATACTACCCGATCAGCCCGTGCGACCCGCGGAGCTATCGGATGTTTATGTATAAGCACTTGTTTTCTCACGTCGACCTGCCGGCCAACCGGGCGCACGTCCTCGACGGCAGCGTGCCCGAGGGGGCGGTCGGGGCGCACGCGAAGGAATTCGACCGCTGGATCGCGGCCGACGGCGGCCTGGACCTGCAACTGCTCGGCATCGGCCGGAATGGCCACATCGGGTTCAACGAGCCGATGGGGCTGGCCGAGGCCGAGGCCCTCGGCCTGCCGTCGCGGATGATCCGGCTGGCGGCCGAGACGCGGGCCCTCTACGCCGACGAGTTCGGCGGCCTCGACGGGGTGCCCGAGCGGGCCCTGACCGTCGGCGTCGCGCCGATCCTCGCGGCCCGGTCGATCCTGGTCCTCGCCTTCGGCCCCGCCAAGGCCGAGCCCGTCGCCCGCTCGCTGGCCGGCCCGATGACCGCGCAGATCCCCGGCTCCTTGCTCCAGGCCGCGCCGGGACGGGTGACGTGGCTGCTCGACCCGGCCGCCGCTTCGCGGCTTCAAGAAGTGTGGAGTGCCGAGTAACGAGTGCTGAGTGAAGAGAAGGCTGGCGAATCACGGCCGTATTCTCTTCACTCCGCACTCGTTACTCCGCACTCCGCACTTTTCCCTACGGCAAGGTGATATTGTCGAACTCGAACGTCGGTTCCGTGCTCGCCTCCATGAGGCTGTAGAAGCGGAATTCGACGGGCTCGGAGTCTTCGGGGGGGGAGACTCGGATCGTGACGAGGTCCTCGCCGATGCGGAAGCCGCGGAGCCGCATCATGCGGAAGCGGCCGTTGGGGCCGGACTGCGGCTCGTGCTCCCAGGGGCAGGGGCGGCCGCGGGCGTCGACGACCTCGATCTGGAGCTGGAGGGCGTCGGAGAGTTCCAGCGGGAACCGGCCGCGGAAGCCGCCGCGGAAGCCGGGGCCGCCGAGGTTGTTGGGGTCGGGGAGCTGGAAGGCCGGCTCGGGCGAGCGGACAAGGAGCTCGATCACGCCGCTGCCCGGCTCGGTCTCGACGCGGTTGAAGCGGAGCGCGGTCTCGCCGACGGTGAAGCTCTTGCCGGCGGCGTCGGCCAGGCGGACGACCAGGGGGTCGGGGCGGCGGGCGGCGGCGACCAGGGGGGTGGCGACGCGGAGCCGGTCGAGCTTCGCCCCGCCGCGGTTGGGCAGGCGGAGCCAGACCTCGCCCTGGAAGCTGCCGAGGGCCGTCGGGTCGATGCGGTCGGCCCGCGGCAGTTGGTTCAGCTCGATCAGCTCGTCGGGCGGCGTCGGCAGCGTATTCTGGCGGTCGTCGACCGCCTCGACGACCCGCCAGGGGCCGGCGCGGCGGAGCAGGATGCCCGGCTCGGCCACGAGCTGGATTCTTAGCTGCGCCAACATGCCGCCCCCGGGCCGGTTGCGGGCCATCTGGTCGGGCTGGCGACGCCGGTCGAGGATCGCCGCGTGGAACGGGCCGTCGGTGGCGCCGGGGCGGGGGCGGAGGCCCTCACCGTCGGCCAGGACGATCGTCGGCTCGGTCTCGTCGCGGGTCTTGCGGTCGAACCTGCGCAGTTCGGCGGCGGCGCAGAGCTTGTCCAGCGCCTCCCAGAACGGCACCGGCGCGTCGGCCCGGAGCGTGACGCGGCGGTCGCGGGCGGCGGGGTCGAGGTCGTCCTCGAGCCGGAGGTGGAAGCCGGTCTGCCGGCGCAGGTCCAGGACGACCTCGGGGAGGGTCCGGTCGCGGAGGTCGAGCCGGACCAGCGTCGGCCGGGTCAGGCGGCGGAGCTCGATCCGGCCGATGATCGCCTCGGCCCGGGCGCGGACCTCGGGGTCGCGGGCGTCCTTGGCGACGCGGAGGGCGGGGAGGGCCTCGGGGCCGATCTCCTCGAGCTCGGTCGTCGCCCGCTCGCGCTCGACGAAGCGGGCCGAGCCGAGCTGCGCGATCAGGGTCGTCGGGTCGGGGTCGGGCCCCGGTCCCGGGCCCAGGCCGCAGAGGGCCAGGAGCGACAGGGTTGCGGCCGTCATCGCGCGTCCTCCCTCGGTGTGGATCTCGGGCATCGTCGCCGGGCCGGCGGGCGCCCGGATCAGGGCATTCGGATGTCGCGGAATTCGAACGGCACCTCGGCCGGGGCCCGCACCAGGCCGTAGACCCGCAGGAGGGCCGGCGAGCCCTGGTCGGGCGCGGGGGTGACCTGGAGGCCCAGCCGGGCCGCGTCCCCCTGGACGTCGGCGTTGAAGGCGCCCCAGGGCAGGATGCGGCCCTTGGCGTCGACGACCTCGAGCCGCCCCATGATCGCCGCCGCGACGCCGGGGCCGCCGCCGGCCCGCTCGGGGCGGAACGTCAGCTCGATCTGGGTGCCGTCGGCGTCCACCCGGACGGCGTGGATCGTCACGGCGAATTCGCCGTTGCGCACCTGCCGGCCGGTCGCGTCGGCCAGGCGGATCGTCAAGGGGTCGGGGCGGCGGCCTGCGACGGCCAGGGGGACGACCCCGCGGAGCCGGCCGATCGCCTTGCCGGGGTGCGGCGGCCGATTCAGCTCGACCTGGAACTGCACCTGTTCGCCCGGCGCGAAGTTGGGCTCGTCGTCGTCCTCGACCTCGATCCCGCCGAGCCGGCCGCGCGGGGCGAAGCCGACCGGCAGCTCGGGCGCCTCGGCCCCCTGCGGGGGCTTGAGCGACTGGCCGAGGTCGTCGACCGCCTCGATCAAGCGCGCCGGGCCGGTCTGCGCCAGCATCAGGCGCGGCTCGCCGAGCACCTGGAGCTGGACGTGGAACTGCTCGATCACCGCCGGGGCATCGGCCTCCCGCTCGTCCGCCGGTGCCAGGTCCGGCACGGGCGGGCCGTCGGGCGCCTCGAAGTTGAGGTCGCGGGAGAGGTGGACGCTCGTCAGTTTGACCCGGAACGGGCCGCTGTCGGAGGTCGGCGCCGGCCGGCCGTTGCCCTCGACGAAGACGAGGCTCGGCACGGCCGGGCCGCCGTCGACGCTGGCGACCGGGCCGGCGCTGTACTGGAGCCGACCGACGCGGCTGAGCCGGTCGACGGCCGACCAGAACGGGACGGGCTCGGCCGCCTCGAGCGTGATCCGTCGCGACTGCGCGAAGAACCGCCGCCTCGGCTCGAAGCTCAACGGCATCCCCGCCCGCTTGCCGACGGCCGCGACGACCTCGGCCGTGGGCCGGTCGCGGAAGTCCAGCGTCACCAGCGTCGGCCGGACGATCAGGGTGCTCTCGATCCGGTCGCGCAGCGCCAGGGCCCGCGCACGGACCTCGGGGTCGCGCGCCGCGACGGCCGCCCGGAGGGCCGGCAGGGCCGCGCCGCCGAGGGCCTCGAGCCGCAACGTGGCCGCCTCGCGGTCGGCGAACTTCGGCGCCCCGAGCTGCGCGACCAGGGCCGCCGGGTCGGCGTCGGCCGGGCCGGTCGCCCCCAGCAGCAACGTCATCGCCAACAGGGCCGGGACCATCGCGAGACCTCCGCGGTGCGGGCACGGGCAGCGAGCCGGGCCGAACCGGGCCCGGGGTCGAGGTGGGTCGGGTCAGGGCAGCAGGATGTCGTGGAACTCGAAGGTGACCTCGGTAGTCGCCCGGACCAGCTCATAGAACCGGAGTTGCGTCGGCGGGCCCACGTTGCCCTGGGGGTTGGCCACCAGCCCGATCCGGATCTCGCCGGGCCGGCCGTTGAAACTCTGCTGCCACCAGTTGACCAGCTTCCCCGACGCGTCGACTACCTCGATCTGGGTCTGCGGCTGGATCGTCGCCTGGGGATTGGAGTTTGTGGGGCCACCGGCGGTCGGCTCGGTGCGGATCGTCAGGTCGAGGAAGGACCCCGGCTGGCCGGCGTTCGGGTTGGGCTTGTTGGCGTCGTGGACGACGAGGGTCGACTCGCCGGCCGTAAAGGTCTTGCCGGCGGCGTCGGCCAGGGGGATGACCAGCGGGTCGGACTTGCGGGTGGCGACCGACAGCGGCACGACCCCCTTGAGCCGCTTGATGCTGCGGCCGGCGTGCTGGGGGTAGGAGAGCTGGCCGTTCAGCGGCAGGACCTGGGCGCCCCCCTGGTTCCAGCCGTTGAAATAGCCCATCTGATGCACCATCATGTTGCCGTTGGCCTGCGGCGGCAGCAGCGAGTTGCCGGCGTCGTCGACGGCCTCCAGGACCTTCAACGGCCCGTTCATGCTCAGGAGCAGCCGCGGCTCGCCCATCACCTGCATGTTGAAGTTGAAGTTGTCGTTGACGTTGGCGCCGGCCGCCCCGGGCCGGATCGGCTGGACGCGGCCCATGCCCGGCCGGAAGCCGCCCATCGGCCGGTTGCCGCCCTGGTTGACCATGCGATGCCGGGTGTGGGTCAGGTCCGTCAGGGAGAGGCGGAACGGGCCGTTGACGGCGACCCCGCCGGGCTCGGCCGGCGGGCCGTACTGGTCGTTGATCTGGACGACGTGCCGCGGGCCGTGGCCCATGTTGATGACGCCGTTCGGGTTGTAGCCGAGGTGCCCCGCCTCGCAGAGCCGTTCCAGCGCCGACCAGAGCGGGACGGGCTCGGCCGCCTCGAGGGTGATCCGGGTCTCCCGCCACTTCGGCAACGCCTCGTTGACGAGCTGCAACGAGAGCTTGCTCTGGTCGGCGAGCGCCTGGACGACCTCCTTGATGGGGCGGTCGCGGAAGTGGAGCGTCACGAGGGTCGGCCGGACGATCAGCTCGCTCTCGATCCGGTCGACCAGCGCGGCGACTCGGGTGCGGACCTCCGGGTCCTTCGACTCCCGCGCCGCCCGGAGGGCCGGCAGCGCCTTCTCGCCGAGATCCTGGAGCGAGCGGGTCGCCTCCTCGCGCTCGACGAACCTCGGCGAGCCGAGCCGGGCGACGAGGCTCGTCGGATCGGCCTCGGGCCCGGGGCCCGGCGCGATCCCGAGCAGGGCGATGAACAGCGTCGTGGTCGCCGCGGACATCGGCGGAATCTCCCGTCGTCGAGTCGGCCGTTCCTCGGCACCGGACCGGCCCCGGCCTGCTCGGCCCCGGGGGGCGCCTCCGCGCCACGGTCCTCACATCATACCCCATCACCCGCCCGTTTCCACAACTCGCCCGGCCGAATTCCGGGGCATTCCTGTTGCCTCCTCCCCTCGCCCCACCGGGGCGGACCGGCCGTCCCTCTTCCCCGTCGCAGGCACGCTCCGCGTGCCGTCCGCCATCACCCAAGACGCTTGTGGGAGGGCGGACGGCACGCG
>DASZMJ010000124.1:0-1513 GCA_035551935.1 Isosphaeraceae bacterium | reverse complement strand
GGCTGCGGGCCGAGCGGGTGAAGCAACTGGCCCTGGCGGTGCTGAGCGACCCCAAGAATGCCACGGCCCGGGGGCTGCTGGGGCTGGTCGCCTACGGCGGCCAGTGGAAGCGGCCCGAGACCGTCGCCAACAAGGTGAAGGCCGACGAGGCGCTCACCGCGCGGCTCGCCGAATACAACGGCCGGCGCGCCCGGGCCCCGAACACGGCCGACGCCCAGTGGGAGCTGGCCCTCTGGTGCGAGCAGAATGGCCTCGACGCCGAAGCCCAGGCCCACTTCACCGCCGTCAACGGCCTCAACCCCTCACGGGAGGCGGCCTGGAAGCGCCTCGGCTGCAAGAAGGTCGGCGGCCGATGGATCACCGAGGCGCAGGTCGCCGCCGAGAAGGAGGACGCGGCGGCCCAGAAGAAGGCGGATAAGCACTGGAAGCCCTTGCTCACGAAGTGGCACGGCTGGCTCGGCGACAAGTCCCGCCGCGCCGCGGCCGAGGCGGCGCTGGCGACGGTGAGCGACCCCCGCGCGACCCCCGCCCTCTGGTCGGTCTTCATCGCCGGCAGTGCCGCCCATCACGATCGCGCCGTGCAGGTCCTCGGCCAGATCGACGCGGCGAGGGCGTCGCGCGCCCTGGCCACCCTCGCCGTCTTCGACAGCTCGGCCGACGTCCGACGCGCCGCCACCGAGACGCTCCGCCAGCGCGACCCGCGCGAGTTCGCCGGCCTCCTCGTCGCCTTGCTCCGCAAGCCGGTCAAGTACGAGGTCAGGCCGGTCAACGGGCCGGGCTCGCCGGGGACCCTGTTCGTCGAGGGCAAGCGCTTCAACGTCCAGCGGACGTACGCCCCGCCGGCCATGCCCTTCATCCCGATCGGCCCGAACGACCGGATCGATTACGACAGCAACGGCCTGCCTGTCCTCACGCGGAGCACCGCGTCCTCATCGACGAGGAGCGGACCAGGGGCGGCAGGGCAGGTCCTGTCCCTCTCCCAGTTCAACCAGTTCAATCCGACCGACCCCGCGGTGGCCGCGGCCGTGGCGAATTTCCGGGTGAACGCCTCCGCCGAATGGGCGACATTCTTCCGCGGACACCACAATAACAACGCGCTGTTACATGCCAACCCCGCCGCCGAGATGAGCAACCTCGGCGTCCAGATCAGCCAGGCGGGTACCACGACCACGACGACCCTGCAACAGACGCATTTCGCCGTGGGGCAGATGATGGTCGAGTATCAGAAAGCGGCGCTCGGCGCCCAGCAACAGCTCGCCCACGACGTCGCCGCCATCGACGCCCAGAACGACGAGATCAAGCAGTTGAACGGGCGGGTCGCGCGCGTGCTCGGCGACGTCGCGGGCCAGGACCGGGGCGAGGACCCCGAGTCGTGGCGGGCCTGGTGGGTCGACCTCAAGGGCTATGCCTATACCTCGCCCCCGGAGGCGCCCCGGCCCACCGTCGTCGAGGACGTGCCGCTCGACTATACGCCCCAACCGGTCCCCGTGACCTCGACCAGGCAGGTCTCGAC
>DASZMJ010000123.1:0-36080 GCA_035551935.1 Isosphaeraceae bacterium | reverse complement strand
CGTCGGCGGGGCCGGGCCGTTCTTCGACGCCGACCACGTCGCTCGCGGGGCCGCGTTCGGCGACCTCGACGACGACGGCGACCTCGACGTCGTCGTCACCATGATGGACGGCCGGCCCGCGTTGCTCGACAACGAGGCCCCGGACCCCGGCTCCTGGGTCCGGCTCGACCTGGTCGGCCGCCGCTCCAACCGTGGCGCCATCGGCGCCGTCGTCGAGGTCGTCGCCGACGGCCGGACGATCACCCGGCAGGTCAAGGGAGGCGGCAGCTACCTCTCGAGCAACGACCCTCGCCTCCTCGTGGGCCTGGGCCGCGCGGCGCGGATCGACCGCGTGGTCGTCCGCTGGCCGAGCGGCGCCCGCTCGGCGATGAAGGACCTCGCCCCGCGGCGTACCTACCGCGTGCGAGAGCCCCTCGCCGCCGCGCCCTCGGGACGGATAGAATAGTCCTGGGGCGACGACCGGCCTCCGCGCCCGGCACTCCGTCCCCGTGGTCTTCGGAAGGGATTGTCCTCGATGGCGTTTCGGGCCCGTGACCTCCTGCTCGGGATGGCGACGGCCGGGGCGCTGGCGGCGGGCGTCGTCTGGGCGTTCTGGCCGGTGGAGGCCGCGCGGCCGCCGTTGGTGGAGGCGCGACGACTCGTCGCCGAAGGGCGGCTCGACGCCGCGGCCGACCGCGCCCTGGAGCAGGTGCGGGCCCACCCCGACGAGGTCGACGGTCATCTCGTCCTCTCGCAGATCCTCGACCGCGAGCGCCCCGGCCCTGATCCCAGGCGGGTGCTCGCGGGGCTGGCCGACGTCCATCCGAGGCGCCCGGTGCCGGCGTCGCTGCGGTGGCTGAACGTCGGCAAGGCGTCGTATCGGCTCGCGCGCTACGACAAGGCCGAGGCGGCCTGGCTGGCCGCGATCGAGGCCGATCCGCGCGTGCCGGAGGCGGGCTGGGCGCTCTTGAGCCTGTACGACTTGCAGCGGCGGAACGACGATGCGCGCCGGCTCGCCTTGCGGCTCTTCGGGTCCGAGACCGACCCCCACGACCGCGTGTTACTGCTCGTGGACCTGCTCCGTCGCGACGCCGAGCCTCTGGCACCCGGTGCGGTCGTGCAGGCGTTCGAGCCGGTCGCGAAGGACAACCCGAAGGACCTCCGGTCGATGATCGCGCTGGGCCGCGCGCTGGTCGAGGATTCGCGCATCGACGAGGCCCTCGACCTCCTCCGCCGACTCGAACGCGAGCGCCCCGACGACCTCGACGTCGCCGGGGCCTACCTGACGGCCGTCGCCGAGTCGGAGGAGCCCGACGCCCTGGCCGAGGCGCTGGAGCGGCTGCCATCGCGGCTCAAGGAGTCCGGTCGCCTCGCGAAATTCGAGGGTCGCGTGGCCCAGGGGCGTCGCGACTGGGAGGCGGCGGCGCGGGCCTTTCGCCGCGCCCACGAGGCCGACCCGTCGGACCGCGAGGTCTTCTACAGCCTCCTCAACGCGCTAAGAATGTGCGGCAGCGAGGGCGAGAAAACGCGCCTCGCCGACTCCTTCGCCGCCTTCGACCTGGCGAGCAACGAGGCCCGCGCGGTCTTCGACGAAGTCCGGGCGGCCGGAGGCGGCCTCGGCCGCGATCCGAACCCCGACCTCTATCGCCGGATCGGCGATGTCCGCGAACGCATGGGTTGCCGCGACGAGGCGATCCTCTGGTATCGCCTCGCGCTCCGCGATCGCCCGGGCGACCCCGCCGCGGGCGCCGCCCTCCGCCGCCTCGGCGTGGCCCCGGAGCCGGTCCGTGCGCCGGATTGAGTCGATGTCCCGCGTCAAGCAGCCGACCGCGACCCTGTTGCTGGTGATCGCGGCGTCGTTGTCCGTCGCCGCCGCTGCCCCCCCGAGGGCGAGGCGGCCGGTGGCCGTCGCCGTCGCGAGGGATGGCACGATCGTGATCGCCGACGCGGCCCTGCCGGGGATCGTCCGCCGCGGGCCGGACGGCACGATCTCGGAGGTCTTCCGTGCCTCGAACCAGCACCGGGCCCCGCTCCGGGCGACCAGGGCTCTGGCGATCGGGACGGACGGGGGGATCCTCGCGGCCGACTCGGCCTCGTCGGAGGTCTACCGGCTCGAAGCCGGCCGCGACCCTGCCCCGATCGCCGCCGGGTCCTTCGAGGTGCCGACGGGCCTGGCCGTCGCCGAGGACGGCTCGATCGTCGTCGCCGACCTGAGGCTCGACCTCGTCGGCCGCGTTCCGAAAGGGGGCGGCGCGACGGCGACGATCGCGACGGTCGTCGCGCCCCGCGCGGTGGCCATCGACCGCGATGGCTCGGTCGTCGTGCTCGCGATGCGCGGCGACCAGCTCATCCGGCTCGATGCCGAAGGTCGCCCTCAGCCGATCGTCCGGGGGCGACCGTTCCGGCTCCCGCTCGCCCTGCTCGCCGACGGCGACCGCTTCCTCGTGAGCGACGGCGACGCCGCCACTATCTTCGCCGTCGCGCGCTCGGGGCAAGTCACGCCCTTCGTGCGCGGCGCGCCGCTCGTTCGCCCCGCAGGGCTCGCCCGCGACCATGACGGCTCGCTGCTGGTCGCCGACCCCGGTGCCGGCCAGGTCTTCCGTGTCTCCCAGGATGGGGCCGTCCGGCTCCTGCTCGACTCCCCGGCGCCGGCCCGCTGACCGACCGCCACGTCCTCCTCTCGTCTTCGGTCCTCCGCCATGAATCCCCAGACAATGAAGCTCGAATCCCCGCCGCCTTCGCCGATCATCGCCGAGGGCAGGCCCCGGCTCCGGAGGTTGCGGTCGCGACTGGCGGGCCTCGCGTTCTGGGCCGTCGTCGTCGCGCTGTTATCCTGGAACGGGTGGCGGCTCTATCGCGATTTCCGGCCCTTGCCCGACCTCCGCACGATCTCGAGCTGGCTCTACCCGGCGCGGACGGGCAAGGCGCAGGTCGACGACGCGATGAAAGTGGCGCCCGAGCGGCTCGACGAGGCCGAGTGGGCATTGCGCGAGCGACTGCGACGGTCGCCGCACGACGGGGAGGCGCGGATGCTCCTGGCTCGCGTCTGCGATGCCCGTAACGACCTGCTCGCCTGCGCCCGTGAGCTGGCGAAGGTGCCGGATTGGTGGCCGACGAAGTCGGAGGCGCTCTACTTCGAGGGCAAGGCCTACCTGCGGCTCGGCCGCGCCCGCGAGGCCGAAGCGGCGTGGTCGGCCTGCATCTCCCCCGAGCCGGCGCGAAGCCTCCCCGACTGGATCTTCGACGAGGTCGCCAACGCCCTGCTGGAGATCTACGCCTACGAGGAGCGCTGGGAGGAAGCCCGTGCCTTGATCTGGCGGTACTACGACATCAGTCCGGCGGAAGACCACCCGACGATCCTGATCATGCGGCTCCGGACCGAGCTGGAGCGCGTGGCCTACGACCAGGCCGAGGCCCGGCTCCGTCGCTATGCGGCCGCCGACCCCACCGACTTCGACGCGCGGTTGGCCCTGGCCCGAGCCGCCGAGGCCAACGGCGAACACGAGGAGGCGTCGGGGCAGGTCGCCGCCTGCCTCGCCGCGTGGCCGGCCGACCCGAGGGTCTGGGTGGTCGACCTGGAGATCCTCGACAAGCAGGGGGATTCCTCGGGCCTCGCCGCGGCCGCGGCCGCGGCGCCGACGTCGCCCGACGCCTGGCGCTATCGCGGCCGGGCCCGCGTCGAGACCCCGGCCCTGACGGCGGCCGACGACCACTACCTGGCCGAGATCTCCAAGTTTCGCGGCCTGGTCCGAGAGCGCTCGGGCGATTGGCCCGCGGCCGCCGCCGAGTATCGCAAGGCCATCCACCTCGTGCCGTCGCAGGAGGAATACCACTACCGGCTCAGTCGCGTCGAGGTCGCCCTGGGCCGCGCCGACGCCGCGGGCGAGGAGTTGGCGCGCTATCGCACCCTGCACCAGGCCCGGACCGACCTGGTCGACGCGTATTCCGACTACCTCGACGCCTACAAGGGCCGACCTGGCGCCCGCGACCTCGGCGCCGCGATCGATCGCCTCACCGCGCTCAGCCGTACGCTGGGCTGGACCCGCGAGTCCCTCGCCTGGGCCCGGCTCATGCCGCCGAAGCCGGCCGATGGGTTCTAGGCCCACCACGGCGAGCGTCCCCCCGGCCCTCCCGGGGAAGGGAGGGCCGGGGGGCGTCGCTCAGATGGAGTCCTTCAGGACCTTCAGCGGCACGGCCTTGACCACGCGGCGGGCGGGCTTGGCCGGGATGGTGATCGGCTCGCCGGTGGCGGGGTTCTTGCCGGGCTTGGCCTTGGTGGCGGGCTTGTGGACGACCTTCAGGCGGATCAGGCCGGGGATGACGAAGAGGCCGGGGCCCTTCTTGCCGAGGTGGTCGAGCACCAGCTCGTTGATCGCGTCGAAGACCTCCGCGACCTGTTTCTTGGTCAGCTTGGTCTTCTCGGCCAGGGCGCCGAAGACCTCGGTCTTCGTCGCGGCCTTCGGGCGGGTGGCGGCCGCCTTGGCGTTCGCGGCGGGGGCCGCCTTGGCGCCGGCGGCCTTGGGTGCGGCTTTCTTGGCCATGGGAACGACTTCCTCCTGACGTGGGGTTCGCTACCTTCGAGCGGACCGACCGAGCCTCGACCCCCTGACACGGAGAGGACGACAACCGAGGCCTTCGCGATTCGTCATCGGCGCGATCGTCGATAATCTACAGGAAAAAACGGGGCCGGCCACCCTCTACCCCGTTTTTCTCGCGGTTTTTCCGCGTCAAGGCCCCTACGACCGCGCGCGGCGGACGCCCCACGGCCCGATTCAGCCCGGCAACCGCCCGGCCCTGGGCTCAAAATGCATGAGGAGCCGACCCGTGGCCGAGACCATCGCGACGGCGAATCCCGCCCCCGCGAACGCCTCGGCGCTGCGGTGCGCCTGGCGAAAGTCTCGGAATGACCGATGCATATACGACGTCCCGTCGGTGATCCGCAGGAGCACCGTCGGGCTCGCCGAACGAATGACCGGCATCATGTTGGCGCTCGACCTCCGGGGGCTCGGCGCCGTCTCGCGATCGGCCCGCGTCGTCGCCCCGTCGCAACCCTAGGCCATGCCGACGGACACTTCAAAGGGCCCTCGCGAGCCGCGTCGCGGGTCGGCAACGACCGGAAGTTTCCCGCCGTTTCGCGTGCGATCATGAACCCGGGTCCTTCCATCCTCCGCGACCGATGGGCCGGTCCGACTCGGATCGGGTTCGAGCAAGTCGCCGAGTCGGGCGCCGAAGGTGCCCGGGTCGATGGGCTCGAAGCGAAGGCGGTCGCCGGCGCGGATCGGGAAATGGCCGAGGGCGAGGTCGACGACCCGATACGGGGTCCTGCCGAGTAAGTGCCAGCCGCCGGGAGACTCGGAGGGATAGACCCCCGTCTGCCTCCCCGCGATGGCCACCGAGCCGGCCGGGACGGCCAGCCGCGGCGATTCGAGCCGGGGCAGGCCGGCGATCGCGCCGGGCAGATAGCCGGCGTACGGGAACCCCGGCAGGAAGCCGATGGCGAAGACGTCGTATTCCGGGGTCGAGTGCTGAGCGACCACCTCGGCCTCGGTCAGGCCCAGCCGGCGCGCGACCGCGGCCAGGTCGGGGCCGTCGTAGAGCACCGGCAGGACGATCAGGCGACCGGCCTCGGCCGAGGTCGTCTGGAGCTGGATCGATCGCAGGCGCCCTTCCGTTTCGTCGAGGTCGGCCGCGTCTGGGTCGAGATGGACCGCGGCCGATCGGTAGGCCAGCACGAGGTCGACGACCCCGGCCATCCGCTCGGCCCGGACGGCGGCGGCCCAATCGCGCGCCTCGGCCTCGGTGTCGAACCGGGCCAGGATCGCACGATCGCCGAGCGGCGAGAGCCGAGGTCTGCCCATTTCCCGCGAGCACCGGCTATGATGGAAGGGAAGGGTGATCGTCCGCGATCGATTGTAACCGCGCCCGGCGCCTTCACGGAGGCCGAACCATGTCCATCGGGACCTCGCTCGCGGCGGTGATCCTGGCGCTGGGGCCATCGAAGGGCGTCGCCGCCGACGCGGTGACGCTCAAGGACGGCCAGACGACGCTCGGCCAGATCGTTGACCAGGCGCCCGCGGGCAAGGTGCTGCTGGTCGTCCGTCGCGACTGGGCCGGCGAGCACCTGCGGAACTGGCCGAAGCGCTGGAAGGCGGCGGAGGCCCCCCTCGTGAAGCAAGGGCGGTCGCAGCGCCGGCAGCGGCTGGAAGCCTGGAAGAAGGACCGCGCCCGCGGGCCCGAGAAGGACGACGTCATCACCCCCTGGATCGACGCCGAGCTGTCCCGACTCGCCGACGACCCGCAGGCCAAGCCGTCGCGCCTGATGCTCGTGACCCTGAATCGAAGCGACGTCCGGCGCGTCAAGCGCGCGCCGAAGGACGCCGCCCGCTTGCTGCGACTCGGCTGGAGGACGGGGCTCAAGGAGGTCGAGTCGCTGCCGATCGAGGACCTCTCGTCCGCCCTGGAAGGGCGGGGATTCTCTCCCAGGGGGACCGACCCGGCGCCGATCGACGACCTCGTGCCGGTGCTCGCCGAGCCCGAGGCACGCTGGCTCGCTCGCCGCGCGGCGACGGAGGTCGTCAACGACAAGGATCTCGGCTTCATCCGCTATCAAGGTCTCGTCCTCCCCGACGTTGAAGGGGGGGCGCCACCGGATGCGATGAACGCCCTGGGCGCGCTGAAGGGGCTGCTCGACGGCGAGGAGCCGACCGACCCGTTGCCCGCCAAGCTCAAGGGGGTCGCCGACCGCGGCCGGATCGGCGCGATCGTGACGGCCCTGGAGATGGCGCCGGACCTCGCGACGGTCAAGGTCGAGGCGACGCTCTGGGTCCGCGTCGGCCCCGAGCGTTGGGTCCTCGCCCTGGCTCGCCCGGCCGTGGTCCGCCCCGACGACCTCAAGCCCGACGCCGGCGCCGAGCTCGCGGCCGATCCGCAGGTCAAGGGGGCGTTCAGCCTCATCGAGGGCCTCGGCCTCGGCCAGATCGACCCGGAGCTCAAGCGGCGCAGCCTCCGCATCGGCGCCGCCACGCGGCAGGCCCTCCACGCCGCGAGGGGCGGCCTCGACGAGGGCCTCGCGGGGCTCGCCTTCCCCGTCACCGATCTCCCGAGGGCCGACCCCAAGCCGAGGCCCGCGGCCGATCGACCCGCGCCGGCGAATCCATGATCGCGGGCCGCGCCGCCCTGGCCCTTTCGGTGGTCGTGATCGCCTGCTTGAATGCCATCCTCCTGATCGGCGCCGCCTTCCCCGGCCGCGCCGACCTCAAGCCCGCCTTCGACGCGACCATCCTCGCCTTCGACCTCGCCCTCGTCTCCTCGAGCCTCCTGCTCGGCATATTCTTCGCGCGCCGTCGGCAGAGGGTCATGGCGGTCGTGTTCTTCGCCAATGTCGGCATCGAGGCCCTTGCCCTCATCTATCGCGGCACGGGCAGGACGTTCTCCCCGCTCGCCCTGTTCGGGGCGGACCTGTACTGGCTCCAGTTATATGTGATCGTGCTGGTGTGTTATGCGAAGTGGATCCTCGAGCCGGCGTCGCGATCCCGATGAGTCGGACGTTCGTGTCGTCTCGGCGCGACTACGGCACGCTCGTCATGAGGAATCGGAGGCCGTGGAAGTTCTTCTCGATCCTGGGATCGTAGAAGTCGGCGAGACGATGGGGCAGAACCACGACGGCTTCCCTGCCACGCACGCCGACGGCGAAGATGACGATCGTCTCGCGATCGGTCCGTAGGCCCCCGGGGTTGGCCGAAGCCTCTTCGGCCGAGACGACGCGAGCGCCGCTGCCGGCGAGATACTCGCGCGCCGTCTCGACCTCCACGTTGTGGCGCGGGTCGGCCGACACGACGACCACCGTCACCGGTGTGTCCTCGAAATCAAAGCCGTCGAGGTAACGCCTCGCGGCGCGCCAGTCGGCCTTGAGATCCGGGGCATAGACCGTCGACTCGATCATCGGCAGCGCGAGGATCAGGCCCGCCAGCGCCAACACGAGGCGGGCGTACCACCATCTTAACGAGACGAGTCCTCGGGCCAGCAGCAACAAGTACGCCGGCGCCACGTAGAGGTTGTACCGCGCCGGGCCGAAGACCGGCGGCCCGACGCGTGAGGCCAGATACAGGACCAGCGTCGGGACCGCGAACCAGGTGAGCAGGATCGCGTCGATCGACGCGAACGACCTGCCCCCCGCGTACAGGCCGAAGGCGATCAGGGCGACGCAGAGAAGCAGGGCCGTGCTGTCGCCGCCGACGAACTCGATCGGCAGGCCGAGCAGGAAGCGGAGCGGCAGTCGGCCGGAGGTCGATTCGGGAGGGTGGTCGAGATAATGTCCGACCCAGGGGGCGATCACGAGCCCGACCGCCATTTCCGCGACGAACCAGCCGCGCCACGACACCCGGAACGACCGTCGGAACGCCAGGATCACGCCGACTTGCGTCGCCAGCATCAGCAAGGCGAGCGGATGGCTGTACGCCATCGCGACCTGGCTCGCGGCGAAGGCCTCGAGGCACCAACGACTCGACGAACGCCGCAATCGCAGCAAGAACCACCAGGAGAGCGCCGTCACCAGGACGAACCAGGCATACATCCGGACTTCTTGCGAGTATCGCACCAGGGCCGGGCTCGTCGCCGCGAGCCAGGCGGCCCAGCGACCCGTGCGGGCATCGAACGCCTCGCGGCCGAGGAGGTAAACCACGAGCACCGTCAGGACGCCGCAGGCCGCGCTGAACGAGCGGCCGGCTAGCTCGGACGTGCCGAAGAGGCGGAGCCAGGCTTGAAGGAGCAACGGGTGCAGCGGCGCCCGGGTCGCGTCGATCTGGAAGAGCGACGCCAGCAAGGCCCGAGGGCCGTCGGTGCGCGCCAGTCGCATCGAGACGACCTCGTCGTACCAGAGGCTATGGCGGTCGAGGTGCAGGAGGCGGAGGAGGGTGGCGACGAGGAGGATCGAGGGGAGTGCGAGCTGTTGCCATCTCGGCCGAACCGCAACGGCGTCGGGGCGCCGACCGGAGTCCGGTTGAGCGGTCGGGTCGATCACGCTATCCTCGGGGGGTCACGCCCTTAAGGGAGTCTGGCGGGAGGAGTCCGACCGATGGCCTTGTTCTCGGGGAAGAAGGGGCTGGTGCTCGGGGTCGCCAACGACTTCAGCATCGCCTGGGCGATTAGCCGGCAACTGCTGGACGAGGGGGCCGAGATCGGCTTCACCCACCTGCCCGGCGACAAGATGGAGCGCCGCGTCCGCAAGCTCGCCGACCCGATCGGGGCGAAGCTGATTACCCCCTGCGACGTCCAGAAGGACGAGGACATCGCCCGCGTCTTCGACGAAGCCCGCGCGACCTACGGCACGCTCGACTTCGTCCTCCACTCGATCGCCTTCGCGCCGATCGATGATCTCAGAAACCCGTTCGTCCTGTCGAGCCGCGAGGGGTTCAAGACGGCGATGGACATCAGCGTCTATTCGCTGGTGCGCGTCGCGCGCCACGCGGCCGACGTCATGCCGAACGGCGGCGCGATCGCGACGTTGACGTACTTCGGCGGCGAGCGCGTCGTCTCCGGCTACAATTTGATGGGCGTCTGCAAGGCGGCGCTCGACGCCTCGGTGAAGTACCTGGCGTATGACCTCGGGCCGAAGAAGATCCGCGTCAACGCCCTCTCGGCCGGGCCGGTCAAGACGCTCGCCGCCTCGGCCGTCGGCGACTCGGACAAGCTCGCCGGCCTGTACGAGGCGGTCGCGCCATTGGGCCGGAACGTCGAGCGCGAGGAGGTCGGCAAGGCGGGGATGTTTCTGCTGTCGGACCTGGCCAGCGGCATCACCGGCGAGGTTCTGCACGTCGATTGCGGTTACAATGTCATGGGATCGCCCGGCCGGGCCATCGAGGCGGCCAAGGAAGGGCGGGTCTGACCTTGGTCGTGGAGGAGAGCAAGGCCCGGTCCCCGACTCGCGTCGGCATCGCCCTGGTCCGCGAGGGCGTGGCCTACCTCGTCCGGCGCCGGCCGCCGACGGCCGGCTCGCCGATGCCGGGGCTCTGGGAGTTCCCCGGCGGCAAGTGCGAGCCGGGCGAGTCTCCGGCCGCGGCGACCGCCCGGGAATGCCGCGAGGAGGCCGGCCTCGCGGTGGTCGTCGAGCGACTCCGACGGGTCGTCACCCATCATTATCCCCACGGGCTGATCGAGCTGCATTACTTCGATTGTGTCCCCTGCGACCCCGAGGATCAGCCGGCGCCGGGGTCGGGCTTCCGCTGGATGCCGGCGCGGGAGCTACCGGCCCTGGAGTTCCCGCCGGCCAACGGGCCGGTGCTCGACGAGCTGGCCGCCGAGTGATCGCGGAGGGAGACGACCGATGTCGCCGGGGGTGCAGGTCCTGCTGATGGTCGGCCCCCTGGCGTCGTACTTCTTCGCGCTCGGGTGCTGGCAGGCCGGCCGCAACCCCCGGCTCGTGGCCGGCCCGATCGACGCGGCCTGGCTCTGCTGCGGCCTGGCGGGCCTGGTCGCGCTCGGGCCGATCGGCCAGGGGATGCATCACGGCCTGGCGAGCCCGACCGCGCGACTGGCCGTGCTGGCCATCCTGGCCGGCCTGGCGATGCTCTGGATCGCCCGCGCCCGGCGTCGCCTGGCGATCTACAACATCGAGCCGCCGGCCCTCTTCGCCGCACTCCGCGAGGCGCTCGACGACCTGCCCGACGCCGTGGGCGCGAACTTCGGCCGGTCGCTCCGCGGCTTCGAGGATACGAAGGCCGGCCGCGGTTTCACCGTCGAGTTCACGCCCGGCTTCCGCGCCGCCGAGGTCGAGGCGCATGGCCGCGGGGCGGAAGCGATGCTGGAGACCCTCGCCCCGTTACTCCGGCGACGGCTCCGCGGCCGAGGTGCCGGCTCCTCGTCCCTCGCCTGGACGTGGTTCTGCCTGTCGAGCCTGACCCTCGCCCTGCCGATCCTCGCCTTCCTGTCGAGCCGGCGCGGCGGCGACGCCCTCCGCGCCTTGCTCGAGCGGCTTCGTTAGGACGCCTCTTCGTCGGGTCCGCTCTTGCGGACCGATCTCCTCCCGGCACACGGGGATCGGTCCGCAAGAGCGGACCCTACGAAGAGCGATTCCTTCACGCGATTCGGTATCAGACCGCCGGCTTGTCGCCCGGACTCGTCGGCAGGATGAGCGTGCGGTCGAGCACATTATCGACGAGGCCGTACTCGCGCGCCTCCTCCGGCGACATGAACCGATCGCGGTCGGTGTCTTCCTGGAGGCGTTCGAGGGTCTGGCCGGTGTGCTTCTGGTAGATGCCGTTGAGCTGCTTCTTCATGCGGAGGAATTCCTCCGCGTGGATCATGATGTCGGTGGCCGTGCCTTCCATGCCGGCCAGGGGCTGGTGGATCATGATCCGGCCGTGCGGCAGGGCGTTGCGCTTCCCCCTGGCGCCGGCGGCCAGGAGCAGCGAGCCCATGCTGGCGCACTGGCCGATACAGTAGGTGGCCACGTCGCAGGGGACGTACTGCATCGTGTCGTAGATCGCCAGGCCGGCGGTCACACTGCCGCCGGGGCTGTTGATATACAGGTGGATGTCGGCCTTGTCGTCCTGGTGGGTCAGCACGAGCATCTGCGCGACGATCAGGTTGGCCACGTTGTCGTCGATGGCCGTGCCGAGGAGGATGATGCGGTCCTGGAGCAGGCGGGAATAGATGTCCATCGCCCGCTCTTCGCGACCGCTCCGCTCGATGACGATCGGGATCAAGGGCATGGTCGAGGGCTCCGGGGCTCGTGGCGTAGGCGGTTGCGGTTGCGGCTGCGGTGCGATCGGTTCAGGTGACGGGCCCGCGGGCGGCCTCGGCGCTGGGGATGTGGCCGACGACCTCGTCGACGACGCCGTATTCCTTGGCCTGCAAGGCGTTGAGGTAGCGGTCGCGCTCGGTGTCGCGGGCGATCTTGTCGAACGGCTGGCCGGTGTGCTTGGCGAGGATCTCGTTGATGTTCTTCTTGCTGTCGAGGATCTCCTGCGCCTGGATCTCGATGTCCGAGACCTGGCCGCCGACCTGCCCGTACGGCTGGTGGATCATGACCTTCGAGTGCGGCAAGGCGTAGCGTCGCCCCTTCGTCCCGCCGGCCAGGAGCACCGCGGCGCCCGAGGCGGCCATGCCGATGCAGTAGGTGGCCACCGGGCAGTCGATGAACTGCATCGTGTCGTAGATGGCCAGGGTGCTGGTGACGCTGCCGCCGGGGCTGTTGATGTAGAAGCTGATCGGCTGCGTCCGGTTCTCGAACTGGAGGAAGAGGAACTTCATGACCGTCAGGTTGGCGACGGCGTCGTTGATGACCCCTTCGAGGAAGACGATGCGGTTCTCCAGCAGCAGGTCGCCCAGGGTCATCTGCCGCTGCCGCGCGTAGTCGCGGTAACGCTGGAGGGTCGGGGGCGAGAATGGCCGGTCGAACGGCTCCATCGGCGCTTCATACATGGGATGGGCCCTTCTGAGCACGGAAAGGGATCGGATGTCGAGCCGTTCCGGGGCCCGGTCCGCGGGGCGCGGACGCGGGCACCCCTGCGGCCATTATAGCCGCGGCGCGGCCGCGGCAAAGGGTCCCGGCGTCGGGCCTGGGCACCGACCGATCAGGCCGACGGGACGTCGGACGCCTCGCCCTCGCCTTGGTCGGCGGCGGCCGGGGAGGCCGATTGGTCGAGGGTCTCGACGGCTTGCTCCTCGGCCATCGCGACCTCCTCGTACTTGACGTATTCGAGGATGCGGTCGATCGTCTTGCGCTCGATGATCTGCGTGACGAGGCCCTCCCCCAGGCCCTCTTTCTCGATCCGGGCGCGGATGCGGCGCGGGGAGTCGTCGGTGCGGGCGGCGATGGCCTCGATCTCGTGGTCGATGTCCTCCTCCTCGACCTTGAGGTCCTCGGCCTCGGCGATCTTGGAGAGGAGGAAGAACTCCTTGAGGCTGCGCAGGGTCGCGTCGTGGGCGTTGGCGCGCAGCTCGGCCTCACGGGCGCGGATCTGGGCCTCGGAGAGCCCGGCCTCCTGCATCTCGTTGACCAGGCGGCGAAGGGTGGCGCGCTCCTGGCGACTGACGAGGTCGGGGGGCAGCTCGAACTCGGTCTCATTCAGGAGCTGGTCGAGCAGCTCGCGCCGGAGGGCCTGCCGCTGCTGGAACAGGAGCCGGCGCTCGAGGAGGTCGCGGAGCCCCTTCTTCAGCTCGTCGAGACTGTCGAAGCCGACCTCGCGGAGGAAGGCGGCGTCGACCTCGGGGAGGCGGAGGGTCTTCAGGTCGTGGACGGTGAAGGTGACCCGGATCGTCTGGCCGCGGAGCGACGGATCGGGCGAGGCGGTGCCGACGATCGTGTCGGCATCTCGGGTCTCGCCGGGCCGGGCGCCGGCCAGGGCCCTGGCCAGGTCGGGCACGCGGCCGTCCTGGAACCGTAGCTCGGGCTGGATGCGGAACTCGACCTCCTTCGCCTCGTTCATCGTCTGCCCGTCGCGGTGGAAGGTCAGGTCGGCCGTCACATAGTCGCCGACCTCGGCCCCGCCTTCGAGCTTGGGCACGAGCTGCGCGTAACGCTCGAGGAAGGTCTTGAGTTGCGCCTCGACGTCGGCGTCGGTGATCTGGCGGGTTGGCCGCTTCACGACGGCCGCCTTGTAGGCCGGCAACTTGAAATCGGGCTGGACCTCCAGGTCCATCTCGAACTGCATCGGCCCCTCGTCGGGCAGGTCGATGGCGGCGACGTCGAGCGTCGGCTGGCTGATGGCGTTGAGCTTGTAGTCCTCCTCGATCTGCTCGAGCGAGGCGGCCAGCAGCGCACTCTTGACCTGGCCGGCGACTTCCTTGCGGAAGCGGCGGCCGACGAGCTTCTGCGGGGCTCGGCCGGGCCGGAAGCCGGGGACGGCCGCCTCGCGACGGAGCTCGCCGAGCGACTCCTCGAACTGGCGGTCGATCTCGGGCCGGGGGATCGCGACCTTGACGTGTTTCTTGCAGGGGCCGACGTCGCTGATCTGGACGTCGAGCGCGAGCTTCCGCTTCGGCTCCTGATCCTCGGCGGTCGCGGTGCCGGCGTCTTCCGTGCCGGCGGTCTCTTCCAGGTCGGAGTCGCTGGTGCTCATCGTGGTCCGTCGGCTGCGGGCGTTGATGTCGCTCGCGCGGGCATCGGGCCGGCGGCGACGGCATCCGGCCGCCGCGGCGGAAATAGAGCGGGAGATGGGATTTGAACCCACGACAACCACGTTGGCAACGTGGTGCTCTACCCCTGAGCTACTCCCGCGGGGTAGTCTCGACCGCGAACCCCGCCTCGTCATGAAGGGTCCGTGTCGGTACCGTCGCAAGTGTAGCGGCCCGGGGGTCGGCATTGCAAGTCATCTCTCCGAGAAACCGGCCCGCGGCGTCTCCGCCCAGGAAAGCCGGTATTTGCTGGCATCCGAGCGTGTTTGTGTTAGAGTGGGCGTCACAGAACGCCGGGAGGTCCGGGGAGGTGTCACCATGGCGACCGAGGATTCGGTGACGGACTTCATCGTTGGGGTCAAGGCGGGCGACGCCGATTCGCTCCGCAGGCTCTGGGAGCGTTACTATTCGCGGCTTGTGCTCCTGGCTCGGCAGCGGCTGCGCAAGGGGAGTAAGACGGCCGGCGGCGAGGAAGAGGACGTCGCGCTGAGCGCCTTCAACAGTTTCTGGGACGGCGCCCAACTCGGCCGCTTCCCGCAGCTCGACGACCGCGACAACCTCTGGAAGATCCTGGTGCGGATCACCAAGTGCAAGGCGTTCAAGCGCGTCCGAAGCGAGCGGACGAGCAAGCGCGGCGGCGGCAAGGTCCGGCCCATCACCGACCTGATCGACGCCGACGCCGACCCGCGCGATGCCTTCGAGCACCTGCTCGGCCAAGAGCCCTCCCCGGCCTTCGCCGCGATGGTCGCCGAGGAGTATCGCAACCTCCTCGACCGCCTCGGCGACGACCGCCTCCGCGCGATCGCCGTCGCTAAGCTCGAGGGCTACACCAACGAGGAGCTCGCCGACCGCTTCCACTGCGCGCGGCAGACGATCACCCGCAAGCTCGAGATCATCCGCAAGCGCTGGCGGGCCGACGAGGCTGCGCTCGACGCCGAATCGCCGTGCGACCCCGAGAGCTAGGCTAGCCGGCCGGCGGTAGGGGTTCGACGCCGAGGTCGCGGATGGTGACGAGGGGGCGGAACTCCAGGCCCCGAGCGGCGAAGGCCGCGGCGGCGCCCTCGAGGCGGTCGAGCACGGCGACGACGACGGCGACCCGGCAGCCGATCGCCTCGACGGCCGCCACGGCCTGGAGCGACGAGCCGCCGGTCGTCGCCACGTCGTCGACGATCGCGACGGTCATCCCCGCCACGAGCGGCCCCTCGACCAACTTGCCCAGGCCGTGCCCCTTGGCCTCCTTGCGCACGAGGAAGCCGCGCAGCTCGCGACCGCCCCGCGCGCCGGCGACCGCCAGCGTCGCGCCGACGATCGGGTCGGCGCCCAGGGTCAGGCCGCCGACGGCCTCAACCTCGGGCCGATCGGCCAGCACTTCCAGCACCCCCGCGCCGATCACTGCCGCCCCCTCCGCGGCCAGCGTCACGGTCCGGCCGTCGACGTAATAGTGCGACGTCCGGCCGCTGGCCAGCGTGAACGTCCCCGTCCTCAGCGCGTCGCGCCGGAGCAGCTCGATCAGTCTCGCCCGGTCGTATCCCATCCCTCGCCCCCCGTCCTTCACCCTCGGTTGCCTCCCGCCCCCGCAGGCTAGCAGGGAGGTTGGCGACTGTCCAATGCGTCGGCCGCTCACGCGGGATTCCGGTGGGGGGGCATCCCGAGTCGCGTGAATGAATCGTTCTTCGTAGGGTCCGCCATAGCGGACCGATCCCCTTGTGCCGGAATGAGATCGGTCCGCTATGGCGGACCCTACGAAAGACGAGCCCATCCCCTCGATTCGGGATGACTTTGCATCCGCAACCACGACTCGACCACCGAAGCCCAGATCGCCGCCAATCGCAGGAACGCCCAACTCTCGCCGGGCTCCACGACCCCCGAGGCCAAGGCCCGCGTCCGAGGCAATGCCCTCAAGCATGGCTTGACCGGGACAGGCGTCGTCCTCCTGCCCGACGACCGAGAAGCCGACGAACGCCGCCGCGCCGACTGGGCCGTGAGCTTGCAAGCCACTCGCGGCGAACGAACCTCGGTCCAGCCACGGGATACCGCCGATCGGCAGGGACCGGGCCTTCCGGAGCAGGTCGGCGAAGGAGGGTCCGGCGCCGGTGGCAATGCCCGCGGCGCCGGGTGTCCTTCGGAAAGACGTGGGGCACGGTGGCCAAACGGGCGAGCGGATGTTAGGTTCGAGCGGCAGGAATGCGTAGCTCCGGCCCCCTCGCGAGGTGCCCGCCCGTGCGATGTCCGGTCCCGGTCGCCGTCGCGACCACCCTCCTGCTGATCCTCGGCCTGGCCCCGCCCCGGCAGGAGGGGCGCCCGAAGGTCCTGATCCTGACCGGCGAGAACAACCATCATTGGAAGGAGACCACCCCCTTCCTGAAGAAGGCGCTCGAGGACCGCGGCCGGCTCGATGTCGACGTCTCGGACGACTCCGAGGCGCCGATCCTGGCCGACGCCGGGAAGCTCAAGCCGTACAAGGTGCTCGTCCTGAACCTAAATCGCCGCAAGCGGTGGGCCCGCGACCGCGAGGCGAACTTCCTGGCCTTCGTCCGCGACGGCGGCGGCGTGGTGGTCGTGCATGCGGCGGACAACGCCTTCGACGGCTGGGACGAGTACGACAAGCTCGTCGGCGGCACCTGGCGCGCCAAGGGGACCGCCTTCCCGAACCGCGGCACGTTCCACCCAGAGTACGGCCGGTTCGAGGTCAAGGTCGTCGACCGCGACCACCCGATCACCCGGGGCCTCGGGGCGTCGTTCACCACCAAGGATGAAAAATATACGAATTTAAAGCTTCAGGAGAACATCCACGTGCTCGCCGAGGCGTCGCACGACGGCAAGCCGCAGCCCTTGCTGTTCTGGTCCGAGTACGGCAAGGGGCGGATGTTTCAGACGGCCCTCGGCCACGACCTCGCCGCGATGCGGACGCCCGAGTTCCTGACCACCTTCGTCCGCGGCACGCGCTGGGCCGCGGGCCTCGACGCGGGACCCTGACGTTTTGATCGCCGTGCCCGTCGCCATGACCAAGACCTACTGGCTCGTCCAGCCCAACGGCTCCCGTCAGCTCATCGACCCCGGGCAGTTCGACCTCGCGGCCCTGGCCGAGGTCGCCGGCCGGCGCGGGGGCCGGATCGAGGTCGAGGAAGCCCGGCCCGCGCCGCCGACGCCGCCCGCGTCGACGCCGGCCTTCGAGCCGCCGGTCTCGGCGCTCGGGGCGCTTTTCCGGGCACGCCTGAGTCGGATCTACGAGTGTAAAATCCATTTTGAGTTAGATATCAACACTCGATCGACATATCGCGTCCTCGGCGGCTACTACTGGAGGCGGGCGCTCGTGCGCGTGTACACCCACGACCGCGCCACAGGCCGCCGCCCGCTGGAAGAACTGTTCGACACCTTTCTTCATGAGATGGCCCATCACCTCGAATACAGCGAGCCCGAGTCGTTCCGCGCCCGGTCCTGCGGCCGCGTCCGCGGGAGGATGCACAGCCGGCTCTTCTGGCTGATCCTCGGCGAGCTGAAGGGGCGCTGGGCACGCCTCCAGCGGCCGCCCGGCTGAACCCGCGGCGGCCTCGCCCTTGCATGCCGTGCCCCGATCGACCGAGGAGGTCCCCGACGATGGCCACCATCATCGCGACCGAGGCCCCGGGCCTCCCATCCGCCCCCGGCCCGACCCTCGCCGACCGCTACCGCGCCGTCCGGCGCCGGTCCGAGGGTCTCTGCGAGCCCCTGGAGGACGAGGACTACGTCCTCCAGTCGATGCCCGACGCCAGCCCCCCCAAGTGGCACCTGGCCCACACCTCCTGGTTCTTCGAGACCTTCGTCCTGTCCGCCCGCCCCGGCCATCGACCGATCGACGAACGTTATGACTTCCTGTTCAACTCCTACTACAACGCCGTTGGCGAGCGCATCCCCCGCCCGCGTCGGGGCCTGCTCTCACGGCCGACGGTCGGCGAGGTCTACCGCTACCGCGCCGCCGTCGACGACCGGATGCTCGACCTGCTCGACGGGCCCGAGGGCGCCTGGAGGCCCCTGGCCTCGACCATCGAGCTCGGCCTGCACCACGAGCAGCAGCACCAGGAGCTGATCCTCACCGACATCAAGCATGCCTTCGGCTCCAACCCGCTGCACCCCTCCTACCGCGAGGGACTTGCCCGCCCCCCGGGCCGACCGGCGCCCCCGCTGCGATGGATCGCCTACGCCGAGCGGCTCAAGTGGGTCGGCCACGACGGCGAGGGCTTCGCCTTCGACAACGAGGGGCCGAGCCACAGGGTCTACCTCGAGCCCTTCCGACTGGCCAGCCGGCTCGTCACCTGCGGCGACTACCTCGACTTCATCGCCGACGGCGGCTATGACCGGCCGGAGCACTGGCTCTCCGACGGCTGGGCCGCCCGGCAGTCGCACGGCTGGCCCGCCCCGCTCTACTGGGACGGCGACGGCGATTCCCGGTCGATCTTCACCCTCGACGGCCCCCGCCCCCTCGACCCGGCCGAGCCGGTTTGCCACCTCAGCTACTACGAGGCCGACGCCTTCGCCCGCTGGGCCGGCGCCCGCCTTCCCACCGAGGCCGAGTGGGAGCTCGCCGCCTCCGACGTCCCCGTCGCCGGCAACTTCGTCGAGGACGACCGCCTCCATCCCCTCGCCGCCCCGCCGGTCGAGGACGCCGACCCGACCCTCTCCAACGTCCCCTGCCAGCTCTTCGGCGACGTCTGGGAGTGGACCCAGAGCCCTTACACCCCCTATCCCGGCTTCCGCCCCGCCGCCGGCGCGCTCGGCGAATACAACGGCAAGTTCATGTGCAACCAGCTCGTCCTCCGCGGCGGCTCCTGCGCCTCGCCCCGCTCCCACCTGCGGGCCTCCTACCGCAACTTCTTCCCCCCCGACGCCCGCTGGCAGTTCAGCGGCCTGCGGCTGGCTCTGGACGGGGCGGGGTGATGCCCGATGATTCCATTGCATGCGACGAGGCTTCGTTGGCTGGCCGGCCCCGAGCCGATCCGATAGGATTGATTATGCGGCGGAGGCTACCGTGACCACAACCCCCGAAATACGGCTCACGTCGCGGCAGGCGTACCTCGCCATGTTCGAGTTCCTACGCCGCCACTACCAGCGAGGCCCGACTGATGAGATCGGCGGCCTTCTCGGCGGCCTCTCCCTGCTCGCCGACGGCGACACCGCCGATCCGGCGATGTGGCCCGATTGGGAGGAAGCGATTGGGGCCGTCTTGGCGGGGGAGCGGACGCAAGAGGGGTATCGTGAGGCCGATCTACGCCTGGGCTGATGCCCCACCTGACCTTGCGGTGGAACGGACTAGGCCGTCCAAAGGGGTGCCCTCGAGGTGCCATTCCTGATCGAGTTCACGCCGAGTGCCGAGGATGATCTGACCCATTTCAGGGCGGCCGACCGGCGTGTGATCCTGGATGCGGTCCGGACCCACTTGTCGAACGACGCAGCCATCGAGAGCCGGCGAAGGAAGCGACTTGCCGAGAACCCGTTGGCTTCCTGGGAGTTGAGGGTGGGCGACCATCGCGTCTTCTACGAGATCGAGGGAGACGCGACGGTCACGATCCTCGCGGTCGGCGTCAAGAGCCATAACGACTTGTACATCCGAGGAAAGAGGGTCGAACTGTGACGATCATAGACCTGCGCAAAGAAAACGTTACCATCGATGAGCTACTCCGCACTGCCGGCGGCGAACCGGTGCGGATCACGAGCAAGGACGGCATCGAGTTCGTCCTCGAGGCCGCGGATGCGTTCGAGCGCGAGGCGGCGGAACTTGGGCGGAGCGAAAAGTTCCGGGCATTCCTCGCGGAGCGGTCGGCCGAGCCGGGTCGAAGGTCGCTCGCCGACGTCGAGCGTCGGTTGGGGCGGGAAGAGGCGGAGGACGACTGACGCCCCGCGTTCCGTCCCGATCCGGGTCCCCGATCCTCCCGACCGCGCCGGCCCGTCGCCGGAGGTGCCGCGTGCGTGCCCGCTGGCGGCGCGAGTCGGGAGCGGGTATGTTGGGTGCCCGGAAGGGGCAGGGGGGCGATGGACGAGGTCACAAAGCGTAAGGGGGGACGGGGTTGGAAGGGGACGGCCAGGGCCGCGGTCAAGGCGGCGGTGGCCGTCGTGGTGCTCGTGGCCGTCGGCCGGCACGTGGCCGCGACGTGGCGGGACCTGAAGACGAAGGGCGGCCTGCCGAGGGTCGATCCCGGCTGGGCGACGGCGGGCGTGGCCCTCTACCTCGTCGGCCTGTCGGCGTTCGCGGTGGTCTTCTGGCGCATCCTGGCGCGGAGCCCGTCGCCGGTGGGGCTCGGGGCGGCGTGGCGGGCGTATCTCATCAGTCACCTGGGAAAATATGTGCCGGGCAAGGCGATGGTCGTGGTGATGCGGGCGGGCCTGGTGGCGCCGTCGGGGGCGAGGCCGGCGACGGCGGCGTTCGCGACGTTCTACGAGACCCTCGTCATGATGGCCGCGGGCGGCCTGATCGCCGCGGCCGGGGGGGCGTTCGGCGACCTGCCGGGCGTGCCGGTGGGGCTCGGGAGGTATGGGTCCCTCCAGGTGGCGCCGGGGTTGCTGGGCCTGGCGCTCGGCCTGGCGTTCCTGGTCGTGGTCGAGCCGCACGTCTTCCCGAGGCTGGCGGTCACGGCGTCGCTCCCGTTCCCGAACGTCGGCCGGGAGGCGCTGCCGAGGTTCTCCTATCCATTCCTGATCGAAGGGCTGATCTGGTCGGCGGTCGGCTGGGCGGTGCTCGGCCTGAGCCTGTGGGCGGTGGTGCGGTCGATGTCGCCGGAGGGGGTGCCGTTCAGCCTGTGGCCGGCGCTGACGGCGGGGGTGGCGCTGGCGACGGTCGCGGGATTCGTGGTGGCGTTGCCGGGGGGGTTGGGGGTGCGGGAGTGGGTCCTGATGACGACGCTCGAGCCGGTCGTCGGCGCGGACCGCGCCGTGCTGTCGGCCCTGGCGCTGCGGCTGGCCTGGGTCGTCGGCGAGGTGCTCGCCGCCCTCGCCCTGGGCCCCTGGAGGCCGTCGGGGGCGAGGGCGACATGATCAGCGTCGTCGTGCCGGTCCACAACGAGCGCGAGAGCCTGGCGACGTTGCACGCCGAGCTGAACAGGGTCGTCGCCGACGCGAAGCTCGGCGACGTCGAGTTCCTCTTCGTCGACGACGGCAGCCGCGACGGCTCGTGGGAGGTCGTCCTCGACCTCGCGCGGCACGACCCGAGGGTCCGCGGCATCCGACTCCGCCGCAACTTCGGCAAGGCCGCGGCCTTGACCGCCGGCTTCGAGGCGGCCCGGGGGTCGATCGTCTTCACCCTCGACGGCGACCTCCAGGACGACCCGGCCGAGATCCCCAGGTTCCTCGCCAGGCTCGACGAGGGGCTCGACGTCGTCAGCGGCTGGAAGAAGACCCGCCACGACCCCTGGCACAAGGTCGGCCCCAGCCGCGTCTTCAACGCGGCCGTCAGCGCCCTGACGGGTTGTTACTTGCACGATCATAATTGTGGATTCAAGGTCTATCGCGCCGAAGTGCTCCGCGAGGTCGGCATCTACGGCGAGCTGCACCGCTTCGTGCCCGTGCTGGCCCACGCCAAGGGGTTCCGGGTCGGCGAGGTCGTCGTCCACCACCGCCCGCGCAAGTTCGGCTACTCCAAGTACGGCGTCGCCCGGCTGGTCAAGGGGTTCCTCGACCTCTTGACCGTCCGCTTCCTGACCCGGTTCAGCCAGCGGCCGTTGCACGTCCTCGGCGCCGTCGGCCTCGTGCTCTTCCTGCTCGGCGGCCTGGGGATGCTGTTCCTGGCGATCGTCTGGGTCCGCAACCAGGCGCAGCCCAACCCCGAGCCGATCGGCCACCGCCCTCTGCTCGTCTACTCGGCGGCGCTGCTCGGCGTCGGCACGCAGCTCATCAGCCTCGGCATCCTGGCCGAGCTGGTCACGTCGTACAACATCCGCGCCGAGGACACGTTCAGCATCGCCGAGACGACCCAGGCCGCGCCCCGCGACGAGTCGCCCGAGGCTCCGTGACGAGAGGCAACCCGATGACCGACGACGCCCCGGACTCCGCCGAACTCCCGACGACGCCCGCGACCCGGCCGCCGGTCCGGCAGTATCTCGCCCTGATCGTCATCGGCGCCGCCACGTCGCAGGCGCTCGGCATGACCCTGAAGATGCCGACGCAGCTCGAGGCCAACGACATCTCGCGATGGTGCACCGTCTGGAGCCTGCTGGAGGAGCACACGTATGCCATCGACGACTGCCCGTGGCAGTCGAAGACGCAAGATAAAGTGTTCAAGCCCGCGCCATTCCAGAAGCTCGCACCCGGCCAGACGCCGGTCAAGCATTATTACTCGAGCAAGCCGCCGCTCTTGCCGACGATGATCGCCGGAGTCCTGTACCCGTTCCGGACGTATCTCGGTGTCCCCCTCGACCGGGTCTATGAGGAGCAGCGCAACGAGCGGTACGTGCCGATCGAGGACAAGACGGCCCCCAACGGCCTGCGCTACGAGCTGCAGAGGCCCAAGGAGCCGCTCAAGTGGCCGGTGTTCGTCTTCTACCTCAAGCCGGTGATCGTCCTGGTCAACGTCGTGCCGATGCTCGTCTTCCTCGTGCTCTACGCCCGGTTCCTCGACCGCTACGCGGCGAACGACTGGGCCTGGTGCTTCGCGCTGGTCGCCGGGGCATGGGGTTCCTATTTGATCGCCTTCGACCAGACCTTGAACAACCACACCGTCGCCGCCTACAGCGCCTTCTTCGCCTTATATGCCTTCCTCCGGATCTGGGACGACGGCGCGACCGGCCCCCAGGCGTTCGCCGCGGCGGGCTTCTTCGCGGCCTTCTGCGCCTGCAACGAATTGCCGGCGGCGCTCTTCGGCGTGCTGTTCTTCCTGATGCTCTTCGCCCGATTCCCGCGCCGGACGTTGCTCTTCTTCGTGCCCGCCGCGGCGATCCCGTGCACGGCCTTCCTGGCGACGCAGTACGCGGCCTTCGGCACGGTCCGGCCGGTGTATGAAGAGTTCGGGACCGAGTCGTATAACTACGCGGGGAGCTACTGGAACACGCCCCTGGAGATGGACTACCTCAACAAGGAGCCCGAGCCGAAGGGGGTCTACCTCTTCCACATGACCTTCGGCCACCACGGCATCTGGTCGCTCTCGCCGATCTTCCTGCTCTCGTTGTACGGCGTGCTCCGCTGCCTCGTCTCGGCTCGGGCGCGGGGCCTGCGGCCGCTGGCGTGGCTGACGTTGGTCCTGACGGCGGGGATGCTCGCCTTCTACGCCTGGAACCCGAAGGCCCGCAACTACGGCGGCTCGACGCAAGGGCTGCGCTGGCTCTTCTGGCTGATCCCGTTCTGGCTGTTCATGCTGCCGCCGGCGCTCGAGTCGGGCGGGTGGAGCCGGTTCGCGCGCGGGGTGGCGGCGCTGGCGCTCATGCTGTCGGCCTTCAGCGTCGGCTACGCGCTGCGGTCCCCGTGGAGTCATCCCTGGATCCAGGATATGCTCGAACACCTGAGTCTCTACAACCTGCGGCACTGAGGGCCCCGTAGGGCGGTGCCCGCCCTACGGGGATGACGGGCGTCAATCCTCGTCGAGCTTCAGCTCCTTGACCTTGGCGGCGACGTCGGCGCCGGCCTTGGGGTTGTTGATCTTCTTGTCGATGGCGCGGATGATCCCCTTCTTGTCGATGTAGAAGGTCCAGCGCTCGGCGACGGCGCGGCCGGGGTGGACGACGCCGTAGGCCTCGGCGACCTTCTTGTCGGGGTCGCTGAGGATCGGGTAGTCGAGGCCGAGCGAGTCGGCGAACTTCTTGTTGGTCTCGGCGGTGTCGACGCTGGCGGTGAAGTAGGCGACGCCGGCGCCCTTCAGGTCCTTGCCGTTCTCACGGAACGACTTGCACTCGGCCGTTCAGCCGCCGGTGAACGCCTTGGGGAACCAGGCGAGCACGACGGGCTTCTTGCCCTTGTAGTCGCTGAGCTTGTACGTCTTGCCGTCGGAGCCGGGCAGGTCGAAGTCGGGGGCCTTGTCCCCGACCTTCGGCTCGCCCCCGCTCGCGGCCGACGGCGCGGCCGCCAGCACGGCCCCGAGGCCGAGCATCGCCAGGCCGCCCCACACGAGGTTCGTCATCGGTCGTCTCCGAGGTGCCCTCGGTCGCCCCCGCGAGGTGCGGGGGCCTCGTGCCGAGCGTAACAACGACCCGGCCGGCCCGCAACGGGCCGATGGCCCACTCGACCGCCCGCGGCCGGGTCGTTTACCATGGGTGCCGAGCCGCCGCGAGTGAGGTCCGCGCCGATGCCCCGTGCCAGAGCCGATGCCGACGACGCGACCAGGGCGAAGCCGAAGGGCAAGGCCAAGGGCGCGCCCAGGGCCATCGAGCTGCCCCCCGAGCCGGCGCCGGCGCGCTGGGTCGACGGGGCTTTGGTCGTGGGCTTCCTCGCGCTGACGTTCCTGCTCGGCGTCTTCCCCCAGCGCGACATGGACATCTGGTGGCACCTCCGCACCGGCGACCTGATCCGCCAGGGGCACGGCATCCCCGAGCACGATCTCTACACATTCACCGTCCCCGATCATCCCTGGATCGACCTCCACTGGGGGTTCGAGGTCGCCGCGAGCTGGGCCTTCGCCCACGGCGGGATGAGGACCCTGCAACTGGCCAAATGCGCGATCACGTGCCTGGCCGTGTTCCTCCTCATCACCGCCCGGCGGCGCGACTGGCCGCTCTGGGCGATGTTGACCGCCTGGCTGCCGGCCCTTGTACTCCTCGGCGGCCGGATGTACGTCCGGCCGGAGACGGTCACGCTCCTCTTCCTCGCGGCCTTCCTCGCCGTGCTGGTCCGCTGGGAGCGGTTCCCGAAGCTCGCCTATGCCCTGCCCGCGATCCAGATGCTCTGGGTCAACACGCAAGGATTATTCGTGCTCGGGCCGATCGTCCTGGCCCTCGCGATGATCGACGCGGCCCTGAGGCCGGGGGCGTTTGCCAGGGCGCGAACGGCCTGGTGGCGGGCCGTCGCGCCGGCGAGCGTGCTGACGCTCGTGGCCTGCTTCCTGAACCCGTACGCGATCGAGGGGGTCCTGTTCCCGGTCCAGCTCGCGACGACGATGCGGAGCCCGGTCTTCTCGAACTCGATCGCCGAACTCGAGCCGATCCCGCAGTTCATCGCCAGGAACGGCCTGAACCACCCGATGCTCCTCCTGCACCTCGGCGTCATGGCCCTCGGGGCGCTCAGCTTCCTCGTGCCGTTGCTCTGGCAAGGGTTCACGTCGTTGCGCGAGCCTCCCGACGTCGGCAAGAAGAAGAAGGGCGGCCCGATGCCCTGGCGGGTCCGGCCGTTCCGCCTGCTCCTCTTCGCCGCCTTCAGCGCCCTGAGCCTCCAGGCGACCCGCAACAGCCACCAGTTCGCCGCGGTCGTCGGCGCGGTGACGGCCTGGAACCTCGGCGAGTGGGCCGCGACGGCGCGGGGTCGTCGGCTCGCGTCGGGTGCGAAGGACGCGAGCGGCCTCCCTCCTCGACTGATCGCCCTGGCCCTGATCGCCGCGACGATCGCCGCGATCAGCAGCGGGGCCTGGTACGCCGTGGCGGGCGAGGGGCGGACCGTCGGCCTGGGCGAGGACCCGCTCTGGCAGCCGCACGCGGCGGCGCGGTTCGCCGGCAAGGAGGGCATGCCCGACCGCGCCGTCGGCTTCCACCTCGGCATGGCGGCGCTTTATGAGTTCTATCACGGCCCCGACCGCAAGGTCTTCGCCGACCCGAGGCTCGAGGTGATGGGCCCCGAGCTGTACGAGCATTACAACGAGCTCGGCCGCCGGCTCGGCAGCGACGCCCCCGGCTGGGCCGAGGAACTCGACGCGCTGGGGCGGCCGGCCCTGCTGATCGACCACGAGACCGGGTTCCTGATGGAGGGGACGCTGCTAGCCGGCACGCGCTGGCGCTGCGTCTACTGGGACCCGGCCGCATCGGTGTTCTTGCACGAATCGAGCCTCGCCGCGGCGGACGTCGTGCCGGTCGACTTCCTGGTCCGCCACTTCCGCCCCGACCCGGGCACCGAGCCGCACGGCCTGCGGGCGTTGCTGGCCGAGTCGAAGGCGCTGGCGCGGCTGGTCGAGGCGCGGCCGGCCCTGGCGCGAGCGCTCGCGCCGCTGGGCATCGACCACGCCCGCCGCGTCCTCCGCAACGACCCCGACTCGACCGACGGCTGGAAGGACCTCGGCCGCCTGCTCGCCGCCGGCGAGCCCGCGCACGGCCTCCGCCCGTCGCCCCGGATGGGCGGCGGCCCCGCCGAGCCGCTCGACGCGACCGCCCCCCGGTTCCGCCTGCCGTTCGACCCCGTCTTCGACCTGACTCCCGCGCGCGTGACCTTCGCCTTCCGCCGCGCCCTCGACCGTTCCCCCGGCGACCCGATCGCCCTCCTCTCACTGGCCGACGCCTACCTCGCCCGCCGGATGGACGAGGCGGCATTGCCATTCCTCGAACGGCTCGCCGACTCCAGCCCCTCCGACCCCCGCCAGGCCGCGGCCCGCGAGCTGGCGAGCTACAACCTCGGCCTCGTCCGGGGTCGGCTCGGCCCCGCGCCGAAGCCGGTAGAGCACCCGAACCTCAGCGCCCTGGACAAGGCCCTCGACGAGCTCCTCGAGCGTGGCCGGGCCGCGTCGGCCGCCGACTTGATCGAGCGCGAGTATCCTCCCAAGGCACGCCCCTGGCCGCTGGCCGATCGGCTCGCGACCCTCCGGCTCCATCTCGGCGAGCCCGACCGTGCCCGCGCCGCCTGGCAGGCCGCGACCGCCCCCCGTCCCGCCCTCCGCGCCGCCCGCGTCGCCGCGACGTACCTCGCCGAGGACGACCTCGACCGCGCCCGCGCCTCGTACCGCGAGGCCCTGGCCGCCGAGCCCGACCTGTTCGAGGCCCTCTACGGCCTCGCCGTCGTCGAGCACGCCGCCGGCCGCGCCGCCGACACCCTCGACGCCGCCCGCCGCGCCGAGTCCCACGCCCCCGGCCCCTTCGCCCGCGACGCCGCCCGCGCCCTGGCCCGCGACGCCACGCCGTATGTCTCCAAGGCCATTGACCCTTCGTCCGGAGAATGACCGATGCGCGTCCTCCTGCTCGGAACGAGTCTCCTCCTCTTGGCATGCGGCCCGGCTCAAGCCCAGCAGGACCGTGACGCCAAGGTCCGCAAGGACCGGCAGGCGTATCAGGCATCGAAGGACTGGATCTACGACGACCTGTCGGAGGGGATGCGGGTCGCGAAGGCGGCCGGCAAGCCGCTGTTCGTCGTCGTCCGCTGCATCCCCTGCGAGGCCTGCCAGGAGTTCGACGACGAGGTTGCCCGCCGCGACCCGATCATCCGCGACCTGCTCGACCAGTATGTCTGCGTCCGCATCGTCAAGGCCAACGCGCTCGACCTGACCCACTTCCGGCACGACTTCGACCTGTCGTTCGCCGCCTACATGATGAACCCCGACCTGACCATCTACGGCCGTTACGGCACCCGGTCCGGCCGCCCCGAATACGAGGACATTTCGCTGGAAGGCCTCCGCAAGGCGATGGAAGAGGGCCTGCGGCTGCACCGCGACCTCGAGCGGATCAGGGCGACGCTGGCCGGCAAGCAGGTCGGGCCGTCGCGGTACGGGACGCCGAGGGACTATCCGACCCTGGCGGGCAAGTACCGGGCGACGCTGGACTATGAGGGGAAGGTCGCGTCGAGCTGCATCCACTGCCACCAGATCCGCGACGCCGAGCGCCGAGTCTACCGCGACGCCGCCGCGTCGATCCCCGACGACGTCCTCTTCCCCAACCCCGACCCTTCGACGATCGGCCTGACGATGGACCCCAAGCAGATGGCCACTGTGGAACGAGTCGCCCCCGGCTCGCCCGCCGATCAGGCCGGCCTCCGCCCCGCGGACGAGATCCTCGCCCTCGACGGCCAACCCCTGCTTTCCACGGCCGACCTCCAGTGGGTATTGCACCACGCCCCCGCGACCGGCCGGCTCCCGGCACGCGTGGGCCGACGAGGGAAGACACTCGACCTGACCCTGATCCTACCCGAAGGCTGGCGGCGCGGCGACATCTCCTGGCGGCCGACGACCTGGGACCTGCGGCGGATGGGCCTGGGAGGCATGAAGCTGGCGGACCTGTCGGCCGAGGAGCGCCGCCGGGCCGGCCTGGCCGATGATGCGCTGGCGCTGCGGGTTGAGCATGTCGGCGAGTACGGCGAGCATGCCGTCGCCAAGCGGGCCGGACTCCGGGCGGACGACATCCTCGTCGGGTTCGACGACCTCAAGGGCCGGCTCACCGAGACGGACCTGCTGGCCTACACGGTCCAGAAGCGGCGGCCCGGTGACATGGTCCGCGTGACGGTCCTCCGCGACGGCAAGCGGATGACCTTCAGGTACACCCTTCAGTAACGTTGCGAACCCCTCGCGGGCCGAGTATGACCGAGGCCCGCGAGCACCCACCCTACCACTGTCGAGAAGGCCACTCCAATGCGACCGATCTCCCTGTGCCTCGCCGTCTTCGGCCTCGGTCTCGTGCCGCTTTGGCTCGCGCCGACCCGGGGGGCCGACGAGCCCGAGGCTCCCCCTCGGGCCTTCATCGACGGCAACGGCCCCGGCTGGCGAGCGTTGGGTGAGAGTGACTTCGTCACCGTCAACGGCGAGCCCGACACCTGGACGTGGAAGGGCGACCTCGTCCATGGCTCGGGCAAGCCGGTCGGCGTGGCCCGGTCGAAGACGCCACTGTCCAACTTCGAGCTGGTCGCGCGATGGCGGCACCTCCAGTCGGGCGGCAATTCGGGCTTCTTCGTGTGGGTGTCGGACGAGGCCCTGAAGGGCCTGAAGCCGGGTTCCTTGCCGCGCGGGGGGATCGAGGTGCAGGTGCTCGACCACGGGTACACCGAGCAATACGAGAAGCAGTCCGGCAAGAAGGCCGACTGGTTCACCACCCACGGCGACGTCTTCGCCGTCGGCACCTCCCGGATGAAGCCCTTCCCGCCCACCTCGCCCGACGGCTCCCGCAGCTTCCCCCGCAAGCACCTGAGCAAAGGGGTCGGCCAGTGGAACCACTACTACGTCCGCGCCATCAACGGCGAGGTCCGCCTCTGGGTCAACGGCGAGGAGGTCTCCGGCGGCACCGCCTGCGACCCCCGCCGCGGCTACCTCTGCCTCGAAGCCGAAGGGGCGCCGATCGAGTTCCAGGGGATTTGTGTTCGTGATTTACCTTGATGTAAAAATTATGAAAATTATCTATTTTCCTGGACGACGCACGGGAGCATGCCGGAAGGGTTTGTGAGCCTCGTAGAGTTTCAGGATGCTGCCTGCATCTCCTTGGGCCAGCTCGTCGGCGGGGGGGACCTCGGTCATCGACTTTTTCTGCCAGCGGACGGCGGCCTTGAAATCGCCGACCTCCGCCGAGGCGGCGGCCAGGGCGGCCAGAGAGAAGGCGTCGTGCCAGTTTGTGAGCTTACAGGCACGTGTCGCCGACTCCAGGGCGCGTTTCCCGTCCCGGATCGCGTCATCGGCACAAGTCGCCAGAATCCAGGCGCGCTGGGCGTGGCAACGGGCGTTATCGGCGTCGAGCTCGATCGCCTGGTCAGCATCGGATATGGCTTTGACAGGCTCTCCCTTCGCGGCCCAGATCGCCGAGCGGGCGCAAAGCGGTAGGCACCACTTCGGCCGTAGCCGGATCGCCTCGTTTTCGTCGGCGATCGCCTTGTCGAAGTCGCCCAAGGCATGCCGGACGACGCCCCGAATCCCATAAGCGAGCGCGTAGTTGGGCACGTGCTCGACGACTTGATCCAGGTCCTTGAACGCCGCCTCGTACTCGTGCCGCGCGAACTGGATCAGCGCTCGATTCGCGAAGTGCGGCCACAACTCGGGCTTGAGGCGGATCGCCTCGTCGTAATCGGCGACGGCCCGGTCGAACTCGCCCCGACGGGCCAGGTAGATGCCCCGCATCGAGAAGGAGAGCCAGTTGTCGGGGTGTGCCTGAATGACTCCCGTATGGAGGTCGATCGCCCTGTTCAGGGTGAGGACTTCGGAGGTCATGAGCCAGCCCTTGGCCTCGCCCGCCTCGGCGACAACCCAGAGCCAAGAGCCTCGCTCCCGCACGACGCGGTAGGTCGCGTACTGGATTCCAAAGGCCTCGAGGACGAGTTGCCGACTGTCGGTCGTATCGTGGTCGGTGCCGATCTTCGTCCTCGGCTTCTGTGCGTTCGGGGTCCGCACAACGACCTTGCCAACCCAGCCAGCACCGCGAGCGGGCGCGGCTGCCTGGGCCAGGAAGAGAGGGCAGACGACCGCGAGCAACCGGCCGGCCTTGAGGTTAGCCATCGTATCCTACCCCCGCGAGGGGGCCTGGGGGGAGAAGGCCCGAGTTCGCAACGAATCGAAGAAACATTGGATCGATCTCCAATCAGTATACAACGGACGTTCCAGGTGTGTCAATCTAGACACGCGTGCCTCCAGTCTCCGGGTGTCGCAATCGGATCGGAGGCAGGTCGCCGGGGTCGGCGAGGGGGTCGGGGAAGACGCGGGCGTGGCGGTCGGCGAGGGGGATGCCGGGGCGGACGCGGAAGGTGGCGCCGTCGCGGGCGGCGGGGAAGCGGTCGACGATCTCGCCGTCGTCGGCGGAGAGCGGGGCGGTGCGGGCGTGGGCGACGAGGGCCGTCGGGGGGATCGGTGAGCCGGGGGGCTCGGTGCGGAAGGTGACCGACCAGGGGCGGCCGGGGAAGCCGGGCCGGTGGAAGGAGTAACTGACGGTGACCTCGGGGCTCGGGCCGGGGACGACGGCGCGGGCGGTCGGGTCGAGGCCGGCGGAGACGACCTCATGGCCGTCGAGCGTCGCCACGCCGAAGACGGCCAGGTGCCACGGGCCGCGCGACGAGGCGGGGAGCGTGAGCGTGTAGGAGTCGCGCTGGTTGTAGTACTCGTCCTCGGTCACGACGACGGCGGTGGCCTCGGGGTCGTCGGGGCCGGTCGGAGGGACGCCGGCGCGGGCGAGGAGTCGGGTGCGGTTCGCGGGGGGCTTCCAGCGCCACTTGACGCGGACCTGGCCGGCGCTGCCCATCCGGGCGGCGCGGAGGTCGGCCGGGTCGGGGATGCTCGAATACGAGCGGCCGCGGCCGACGGTCAAGGTGCCCGCCCAGGAGATCAAGGGCGTGTAGTGCGAGACGCCCAGGGTCGGCGGGCTCGGGTCGATCGCCCGGCCGGGGGTCGTCACGTCGAGCCATCGGCCGTCGATCCGTTCGGCGTCGCCGTTGCTGAGGCGGTCGCCGGGGGCGTGGTCGAGCGGCTTCGAGGTCCGCACGACGCGAACCTGCCCGCGCTTCGGCTCGCGCCACGAGACGCGGACCCCGCCGGCCGGGTCGGTCGCCAGTTGCAACGAGTCGATGACCTCGGCCGGCGCGTGCGGCATCGCCGAGACGAGGACCCCGCGCGACGCCCTCAACGCCCCATGGTCGCCGACGCGATAGAGGGCGAAGAGCCCGTAGTGGTAGACGCGATCGTCTTCGAGGTCGCGGTCGTGGGCCGAGTCGCGGAGGGCCTCGACGGCGTCGCCGTCGTCGGGGCCGGCGGGGGCGACCCCGCGCCTGCGGACGACGCGGACGGCGACGGCCCCCCGCGGGGGTTGCCACGCCAGGTGGACCTCGCGGCTGCCGACCTCGACGCGGACGTCGGCGACCTCGCCGAGCACGAGGTACGGCCCGGCCGAGGCCCCCTGGAGCGAGTCGGCGTCGTGCCGTCGGCTGAAGACGGCGTAGCCGACCGACTCGCCGGGGTTGACGGCGCGGTCCTCGAACTCGGTCGCCTTGACCTCGGCCACGACGTTGCCGTCGCCCGCGTGGGCCGGCACGCCGTCGCGACGGCGGACGACCCGGTAGGACAACGGGCCGAGGCCGTCGGGATGCGGGGCGGCCCAACGCAAGAGGACGCGCTCGCCGTCGGTCGCGACGTGCAACGTCGTCGGCGGGTCGGGCGGGCAGCGGCGCAACGCGTCGATCGCCTCGGGCAGGTCGGCGGCCGTCGCGAGGCACTGGCGGAGCAGCTCGCGCGCGGCCTTCGGGTCGGAGGAGATCAACGGCCGGGCCCGCGCGACGAGGCCGGCGGCGTCGCGGAGCCGGCGGGCCACGTCCTGCCGCGCGGCTCGGACCTCGGCGTTGCCCGGCTCGACCAGTCGCCCCCAGCGCTCCAGCGCGACCTGGGCGGCGACGAGCCGTTGCCGCGATTGCTCGGTCTCGAAGTCCGTCTTCGCCGCCTCGATCTGCGAGAGCTTCTCCTTGACCTTCTCGACACCCTTCCGCGCCCCCCGGTGCTGCGGGGCGAGCTCCTGGACGCGGCGCAGGTGGGCCAGGGCGCCGTCGAAGTCGAGCGTCTTGTAGGCGTGTTCGCTCGCTTCGAGGTGTCGCAGGAGCGGCTCGCGCAGCTCGAGCGGGAAGCCGCAGGCGCAGCGGGGCTCGTCGACCCATCGGGAGCGGCGGCAGACGGGGCATTCCCACTGGAGGGGGGCGTCGCAGTGGCGGCACGTCGGCGAGCCGCCGGGCCGGGCGGCGTCGGCGAAGTCGGTCAAGCCGGAGCACGACCGGCACCGCAAGAGCCGCCTCGGGCCGTCGCCCGGGGCCGACGACCCGCCACCGTCGATCGCGACCCCCTGGGCGCGACAGGCCCGCCGGATCAGCCGCGACGCCCGGTCGGGCGCGACCCCCAGGGCCGTCCCCTCATCGATCAACGCCTGCCTCGTCCCCGAGTCGAGGGCGGCGACCCCGTCGAGGACGAACCGCATCGAGGCGAGCAGCGCCTCCTCGGCCTCGAGGGTCAACGTCCGGTCGTACCGCGCCCGGGCGTCGGGCTTGCCGAGGTGCGACTGGGCGTAGGAGACGGCCTCGAGCCAGGCGGTCTTCTCGGCCGTGACCTGGCTCTTCTGCATCCAACGCTGGCGCTCGGCGTCGGCCCGGGCGAGCAGCTCGACGGTCGGGGCGTCGCGGGGCAGGTCGAGCACGTCGTAGAGGTCGCGGCGGCGGAGGTGCTCGAGGGCCAGGCGGATCTGGCGCCGGGTGGTCGGGTCGACGACGTCGGGGGTCGGGTCGACCGGGTCATCCTCGACGGCGTCGGGGGCCTTCTCGGGGTAAGGCTGGGCCAGGCGGTCGAGGTCGGCTTCGGTCAGGCCGAGCCGGGTCGCCTCGCCGAGCAGGAGGGCCCGGTCCGCGACGGTCAAGCCCCCCTTGGCGGCCCGGAGCCGCACCAGGCGCTGGAGCTCGTCGAGCTTCCTCTCGCGCTCGGCACGCCGGGCCGCGGCCAGCTCGGCGTCATAGGCCGCGCGCGTCGAGGGGTCGCCGAGGAGGGCCTGCCGCAACGCGGGGATCTGGTCGAGGTACGACTGGAACGTGTGCTTGTTCTTCGGGTTGCGCGTCCCCGACGACCAGGCCGGCTGGCACTTCGCCAGCGCCGCCTCGATCGTCGCCCGGTCGACCCCCGGCTCGATCCCCAGCATCGCGTAATAATCGGGCACCATCGTCCGCCGCCCCGCAGACCACCGACATCCCCGCACGCGCTCAGCCCCTTATTGTCCCCCGCTCCCCTGCCGACGTCCAGCGTCGCGGCCCGATAAACCCCGCATCCAAAAGCTCCGCGGGTCGCGGGGTATGGTGGCCCTCGCTGGCGCGTCGGGTTCCGAAGAGAATCCATTCCGGGACGTTGGGACGGCACCCGACCGGGAGGGGCCGGCGGAGGCCGGCGCACGAGGGGATCGACGACCCGAGGGTCGGGGCTTACGATGGGGGGCGGGCGAGAAGGATCGAGGTTCGTGAATCCGAGGGGGGGCGATGAACGGAATGGCGTGGGTCCGGGTCGGCGCGGCGTGCGGCGCCTTGGCGGTGGCGGCGGGGGCGTTCGGGGCCCACTGGCTGAAGAAGACGCTGGAGCCGCCGGACCTGGTCACGTTCGAGACGGGCGTGCGCTACCAGATGTATCACGCCCTGGCCCTGCTCGGGCTCGGGCTGCTGGCGACGGTCGCGCCGGCGGGCCCGGCGCTGAGGGCCGCGGGGTGGTCGTTCGTGGTCGGGATCGGGCTGTTCTCGGGCAGCCTGTACGGCGTCGCGCTGGGCGGCCCGCACTGGCTGGTCTTCGCCACGCCCGTCGGCGGCGTCGCCTTCCTCGTCGGCTGGGTCGCCCTGGCCGTCGCCGCGACCCGGGCCGCGCCGAGACCGTCCGTGTAGGGCCGCCCCACCCTACACGGACCCGCAGGACTCGCCAGACCTGGTCAGGCGGCGCGACGACGACGGGCGAAGAAGCCGGCCGCGCCGAGGCCGAGCAGGGCGAGGCTCGCCGGCTCGGGGACGGCCTTCGGCGAGGCGCCGATGTTGGGCCCGGAGTAGTAGCTGATCGAGCCCGCCGTGAACGGCGAGACGATGTCGAAGACGACCACGTTGTTCGCCCCCGACGGGTCGTTCGTCGGCAGGGCCGCGCCGGTGCTATCGAGGACCGCCAGGCTGAAGTTGTCCGGCGGGGCACCGGCGTTGGTCGTCGTCGTGATCGTCAGGTCGATCGTCGTGCCGGTGCCGTGCGTGAACTGCTGGGTGAACTCGTTGAAGAAGCCGGCGGCGGGGTTGACGCCCGGGTCGGTGGTGACGTAGCCCGAGGTCGCCAGGTCGCCGCCGGCGCCGCCGTTCAGGGTGCTCGGCGGGCTGATCAGGGTGTCCGTGCCGGTCAGCGCGACGTTGCTGAGGGTGACGGTGTTGACGACGCCGCCGCCACCGCTGGTCAGGATAGCGTCGATGGCATACGTGCCGGCCGACAGGCCCGAGACGTCGATCTCGACATTCTGCGAGAAGTCGGCCCGCGCCGGGGCGGCCAGGGCCAGCAGGGCTCCGGCGGCGAGCCAGGCGAGCCCCTTCGGACGCACGAATCTCATCGCGGTGGTTCTCCTTGGTTCGAGGGCGGCAGGAGGCAGGGCCGCGGCCGTGGTGGGGGCCGGCACGCGATCGAGCGAGGGCAACAGGCCGGCTCGGATTCCAAAGTCACCCGGGTTTCGCTGCCGAATGGGGCCCGGCCGATCGATCCGTCCATCCATGCCATGCTCGCGAAGATGAGTTGTACCACCCCCGAAATGCGCTGGCAAATTGAAAGTTCCGACGGGTTGCGTTCCGTCAACATACCGTGGAATCGCGACCATTCGTGACTATGGGTGGGATCGTGACTCCAGGCCCTCAACCCGGCGCCAGGATGAGCTTGCCGAAGAGGTCGCGATCGGCGACGCGGCGGTGGGCCTCGTGGACCTCGCCGAGGGGGTAGACGTGGTCGATCGTCGGTCGGAGCCGGCCGAGGGCGACTTCCTTGAGTACGGCGTCGAGGTCGGCGCGGGTACCGAGGTAGGCGCCGCCGAGCGACAGCTCGCGGGTGAAGAGGAAGCGGAGGTCGAGCTGGACGATCGGCCCGGCGGTGGCGCCGCAGGTGATCAGCCGGCCGCCGCGGGCCAGGCAGGCCATCGACTCGGTCAGCATCGGGCCGCCGACGTGGGCGAAGACGAACGCGACGCCCCGGCCACCGGTCCACTCGCGGACGCGGCGGCGGACGTCGTCGGCCTGGTAGTTCAGCGCGAGGTCGACGCCGAGGGATTCGAGCCGCTGCCGCTTCGGCTCGCCGCCGGCCGTCGCCGCGACCCGCGCCCCGGCGAGCCTGGCCACCTGGATCGCCGCCGAGCCCACCCCCGAGCCGCCCGACTCGACCAGGACCGACTCCCCCGCGCGCAACTTGCCGAGCGTGATGAGCATGTGCCACGCCGTCTGGAAGACCAAGGGCACCGCCGCCCACGAGGCCAGGTCCACGCGGTCGACCGGCACGGGGAAGCAGTCGGCGGCGTCGACGACGACGTACTCGGCGTACCCCCCCTGGCGCTGATTGCCGAGGACCTTGAAGCCGGGACAGATGTTCTCGCGCCCTTCGTGGCAGTATTCGCAACGGCCGCAGCCCCGCCCCGGCACGACGACGACCGTTGCGCCGACGGCCAGCCCCTCGACCCCCGGCCCAAGTCTCTCGACGGTGCCGCTGACCT
>DASZMJ010000122.1:0-8018 GCA_035551935.1 Isosphaeraceae bacterium | reverse complement strand
CATCGGAGTGGAATCCTGGACCTCGACGGGCCAAAGGGATGACACCGCCATGCCGTCGCATCATGGCGGGCGGACGACACGCGGAGCGTGCCTGCTACGGGGGAGAGGGGGACATCTTATTCAAGCTCGACGGCGATGCGTCCCGGCGGCAGGTTGGGCGCGGCCTTGGAGGGTCGAGGGACGCCAGGGCCGGGGGGGATGCGGCCGAAGGAGCGGTCGAAGGTGGCGATGGTGTGGCGGACGATCAGGAGGGTCAGGGCGACGTCGATCGCCGCCCAGAGCAGGCCGAAGCGGAGCCAGCGATACCAGAGGGGATCATAACGGCCGTAGGCCCATTCGATCGCGCCGGTGAGGTCGGCGACGGCGAAGACGGAGCTGATCCAGAGGCCGAACTGGTACCAGAGCGTCGAGATCCCCCGGGGCCGCGTGACGGCGAAGAGGAAGACGCCGAGGTCGATCAGCACGAACGCGGCGACGCTGGCGGCAATGGCGCGGCCGGTGCGGGCGATCCGGGTGGAGAGGACCACGCCGAGGCTCGTCAAGACGGCGCCGTGGCCGAGCACGACGAGGAAGATCAGCGGCGGCGGGATGACCCGCTCGGCGCGCCACGACGGGCCGATCGCCAGCACGGCCGGCAGCAGGGCCAGGAATGGCACGGCGCGGAAGGCGCCCCACCACTTGCCCCAGACGATCGTCGACGCCGGCAAGGGGGTCGAGAGCAGGGCGTCGAGCACGCCGGGGTCGCGCTCCTCGGCCCAGGCCGAGGCGGTCGCGACGCTCAGGAGGAGCAGGCCGGCGGTGACCTGGACGCCGTTGACCGTCTGCGCGAAGTTGGTGCCCATCAGCCAGCCGGCGCCGACCTCCTGCTCGATGGCGATGGCGCTGAGGATCGCGGCGCCGGCGAGATAGGCCATCCAGATCCGCTCGGCCCACCGCGACCCGCGGAGCCGTCGCCACTCGCGCCAGGCGATCGGGTTGGCGTCGAGGTCCGGGCCCGGGAGCCAGCCGAGCCGCCGCGCGGCGGCCGACCTCGACCCGCCCCGGCCCTCGCCCCGACGGCCGCAGACGGCCCGGAGCCGAACGATCGTCCAGGACGTCAGCGCCGCCGACGCGAGCAGGCAACCGGCCAGGAACGCGAGGCCGTCGCCCAGGTCGGCCGCGCCGGGCTCCTGCACCGGCGCCAGGGCCAGCCAGGCCGGGTTGGCCTTGAGCAGCCACTCGGGCGGCGCCAGCAGGTCGAGGTGCCAGGCGACCGCCCAGCCGATCGACTCCGAGCCGATCCAGGCCCCCAGCGCCGCGTAGCCGGCCATCAGGACCTCGTGCGTCTTCGTCCCGCGGAGCGACAGCGCCAGCGTCAAGGTCGCCGCCAGGACCCCCGTGCCCACCACCACCGCCAGGCCCATCGCGAGCGCCTCGGGGTCGGCGCCGCCGACGAGCGCGCCGAGGAAGAAGACCGGCAGGCCCGCGGCCACCAGGCCCAGCAGCGGCCCGAGCCGCGCCACGAGCTTCCCCAGCACGACCTCAGCCGCGGATAAATCGGTGACGAGCAGGTGGTCGAGCAGGCCGGCGGCCCGGTCGCGGCAGAACGCCCCGGCCGTCGTCGCCGGCGCCAGCAGCAGCATCGCGGCCAGCTCGCCGCCGACGAGCACCTCGTAGACCGCCGTGCCCCCGTCCTGCCGGCCGAGGCCGATGACGAGCAGCGGCACCAGCAGCAACGCCGCCACCGCCGACCGCGCCGCGTAGACCTGCCAGCGCCGCGCGCGCTGCGACCACTCCAGCGCGAAGACGGGACCCGCACCCCAGCGGTTCCCCATGGCCGGTGGCCCTCCCGATCCGGATTGCCGGGCCGTTGATCGTCGTTGTCGAGGGGTCGTTGATGCTCAGCGCAGAGTACAGCGGGCGAAGGGCAAAGGACAGAGGGCAGGTCGGCAAATGCCTCCCGCCTTTTGTCCTTTGCCCTCGGCCCTCGGCCCGCCGATCAGGGCAACCGCCGGCCGGCGGGGGTCTGGACGTAGCGGGCGATGTGGACGATCTGGGCCGGCGAGAGGGGCCGGATGTGGGCGCCGAAAGTGGTGTCGACGGCCTGGATGAAGGTGTCGGCGATGATCCCCTGGCCGATCGTGCCGACGTGGATGCCGTCGGCGACGAAGAAGTCGTGGTAATTGTCGCCCGGCGTGACGAGGTTGACGCTCGTGCCGCCGAAGGTGGCCGTCGGGCCGGCTGCGAGGATCTGGGCCGAGGCTTGCTGGATGTCGGCCACGGCGATCCGCGACGGGTGGGAGTGCGCGATGCCGCGGATGAACTCGTCGTACTGGCCGATCGCGGCGCTGGCGGTCGACAGCAGCGGCTGGGCCGCGGGGACCCCGTCGAACTGCCGGACGATCGGCAAGAGGTTGACGTCGGGCACCGTCGCGACGACGAGCCGGACGTTCGGGTTGGCGGCCAGGAGGGTATTGACCGTCGCGGTGAAGTTCTCCTCCGCGTTCAACGAGACCGTGTCGAGGCCCGCGACCGAGGCGGCCGAGCCGAGCTGGCCCGACTGGACCACGCCCTCGAGGTAGAACAAAAAGTCGTTGCCGCCGGTGAAGATCCAGGCCGTCTTGACCTGCCCGCGCGCCACCTGCCGCGACAGCCCGGGGAGCTGGTTCACGAACGCGTCGCTGGAGGTCGAGTCGGACCGCGCCCAGTTGAAGGCGAAGCCCTGGTCGCGGGGCTCGCCGCGGCTCTTGAGGCTGAACGGGCCGAAGTTGGCCCGGTGCGTCGCCGACAGGATCTCGACCCAGTTCCGCGCCGAGGAGCGATCGGGCGGGTAGAACCGATACTCGTCGGTGTAACTGTCTCCCAAGGCTCCGATCGGCCCGAGCCCGCCGCTGGGCACGGCCCGGTCTTCCAGCACTTCGCAGCTCGCCGGCCGGTATCCTGCACGCCTCGACTTCATCGCACACTCCCGGTTGGATGGGCGGCTCCTCGCGACGTTACCGCGCCACCGCGCGTCCCGAAATCGGCCGGCCGGCTCAGACGCGGACCCGGAACGTGATCCGGACCGTGCCCGAGAGGCCCGCGCTGGCGCCGCGGAGGACGTGCGCCACGCCGGTGCCGGTGCCGGAGATGCCCGCGAAGCCGTCGGTGCCGCCGAGCACGCGGATCTGGAGCGGCAGGTCGCGGGTCGCGGTCGTCGGCAGGGGGGCGGTCGTCTCGAAGATGATCTCGCCCCGCGGCTGGGCCAGCAGCAACTGGCCGGCCAGGCCGTTGGCCGTCACCTTCGAGTTGCCCGCGAGGAACCCCTGGCTGTTGACCGCGCCGATCGGCCGGGCCGTCCCGCTGCCGAAGACATCCAGCCGCACCAGGCCGCTCGACGTGCTCGACGAGAGCTGATACGGCCCCTTGATCGACCCGACCAACGCCCTCGGCAAGCCCCCGACGACCTGCGCATGGATGTGGCCCCCCGACAGGCACATCCGCCCTTCCAGCGCCTCGAAACCCGCCCTCCGACGCCGCTCGCGCCTCATCCTTGCCCCCTGTCGTTCCGAGGAATGAGGAAAAATGGGCAATTTGCGTAGATTATACAACCCCGGTCGTCGCGACGCAAATCCTTGCCGTCGTGGGCGCGGCTTGCGGGGGGCGGAGGAGTCCGATAGGATTCGGGGAATATCCTTCGAGTCGAGGCCCGGGGCGAGGCGATGGCCGGTTCGGCGATCCGCGAGCATGTGCGATTGTCGGGGGTGTCGAAGCGGTTCGCGGGGGGGGTGGAGGCGGTTTCGGGGATGGATCTGGCCGTCGGCGCGGGGGAGTGGCTGACGGTCCTGGGGCCGTCGGGCTCGGGCAAGAGCACCTTGCTCCGCCTGATCGCGGGCCTGGAGCGGCCGAGTTCGGGCACGATCGCGCTGGACGGCAAGCCGGCCGACTCGCTGGCGCCGAGGGACCGCGACGCGGCGATGGTCTTCCAGCAGCCGGCGACGTACCCGCACCTCAACGTCTTCGACAACCTGGCGTTCGGCCTCCGGGCGCGGGGGGTCTCGGGGGGGAAACTGAGGGAACGGGTCGAGGCCGTGGCGGGGCAGCTTGGATTGGGGGCGTTGCTCGGGCGGATGCCGCGGGCGCTGTCGGGGGGCGAGCGGCAGCGGGTGGCGCTGGGGCGGGCGATCGCGCGGCGGCCGAAGCTGCTCTTGCTGGACGAGCCCTTCTCCAGCCTCGACCCCCCGCTCCGCGCCGCGATCCGGGCCGACCTGATCGACCTGCGCCGGGGGCTCGACGCGACCTTGATCCTCGTGACCCACGACCAGGGAGAAGCCCTGGCCCTGGGGGACCGGGTCGCGGTGCTGGATCGGGGCAAGTTGGAGCAGGTCGGGACGCCGTCGGCGCTGTACGACCGGCCGGCGAGCCGGTTCGTCGCCGGCTTCGTCGGCAGCCCGCCGATGAACCTCCTGCCCGGCCGGATCGCCGCCGAGCCCCCGCCGCGGTTCGCGATCGCCGGGACCGAGATCGCCCTGCCGGTCGGCCCGGGACATCCCTCCCTCCGCCCCGGTCCCGCCGTCCTCGGCCTCCGCCCCGAGGCGATCGCGGTCGCGCCCCCCGGCTCGCCCGATCTGGTCGCGACCGTCCGTCGGCTCGAGCCCACCGGCCACGAGACCATCGCCACCCTCGACCTCGGCCCCCATTCCCTCCGCCTCCGCCTTCCCCGCGGCGCCGATGTCGCGCCCGACGAAGTCCTCCCCCTCCGCCTCGACCTCGCCGCCGCGGCGTGGTTCGACGGGGAATCGGGGAAGAGGCTTGCCACAGAGGCCACAGAGGAAGAGGAAAGAGAATCATTTATCAAGTTTTGATCACTTTCCTCTTCCTCTGTGGCCTCTGTGGCAAGCCTCTTCCTGTACTTTTGACCACTAGTTACCTTGACAGCGGCCCGGCGGGGCGGCTAGGATGCGACGGGGTTTCGGAGGGTGTCGAGGAGGGGTCCGATCCGATGGCCGAGACGATCCAGTACGAGGACTTCGCGAAGTTGGAGCTGCGGGTGGCGAAGGTGTTGGAGGCGCGGCCGCACCCGAACGCGGACAAACTGCTGTTGCTCCAGGTCGACGTCGGCGACGAGCAGAAGCAGATCGTCGCGGGCATCCGCCAGCATTACGCGCCCGAGCAGCTCGTCGGCCGCCGGATCATCGTCGTCAACAACCTCGCCCCGGCGATGCTCCGCGGCGAGGCCTCCAACGGCATGCTCCTGGCCGCCACCTCCGGCGAGAAGGTCGTCCTGCTGGCCCCGGACGACCCCGATTGCGTCGTCGGCGCCAAGGTCAAGTGAGGGGGCCGGGGGCCGGGGGCCAGGGTCAGCCGACGGATGACAGACCTTCGCCCTCGCCCTCGATCCTCTGCCTTCTGGCGTCTGCCTGCTTTCCCCTGGCCCCCGACCCCTGGCCCCCGGTATCCATCCTATGGCCTTCGCGACGGTCAACTATTACAGCCACAAGCTCGCGAAGGCGTCGCAGTTCAACATCGTCTTCCCGGACTCGCCGGACGCGAAGCGGCCGTGGTCGACGTTGTACCTGTTGCACGGGCTCTCCGACGACTGCACGACGTGGATGCGGCGGTCGTGCCCCGAGCGGTACACGCTGGGGTATCCGCTGGTGGTCGTGATGCCCGACGGCGGCCGGGGCTGGTACACCAACGCGGTCGAGGGGGACCCGTACGAGGACGACCTGATGGACCAGGTGATGGGCCTCGTCGAGGCCGACTTCCCGGTCAAGGCCCAACGCTCGGCGCGGGCGATCGGCGGCCTGTCGATGGGGGGCTTCGGCGCGATCAAGTTGGCCTTGAAGTACCCCGACCGCTTCGTCAGCGCGCACTCGCACTCCGGCATCTTCGGCCTCTGCCGCGAGCCGACCGAGGCCGAGGAGCTCGTCCCCGAACTCTACCGGATCTTCGGCACGCACCCCAAAGGGTGCCCCGACGACCCCTACGTCCTCGCCGAGAACGCGAAGCCCCGGTCGCTGCCGGCCCTTCGGATCGACTGCGGCCTCGAGGACCCGTTCCTCCTCCAGAACCGCCATTTCCACGAGCACCTCACCAACTGCAAGATCGCCCACGACTACGAGGAGTCGCCCGGCACGCACAACTGGTCGTACTGGGACCGCCAGTTCCGCGAGGCCCTCGCCTTCCACGCCCGGCACCTCAAGCTCCCCGACGAGCCCGAGCACGCCCAGCTCCGCTGAGCGGGGACGGCCTCGAAGGACCATGGACGATCGACCGACCGGAGGCCCACCGGCCGTGCTCCGCGAACTCTCGGTGCAGAACCTCGCCCTGATCGAGGACGTGCGGGTCGAGCTGTACGACGGCTACTGCGCCTGGACCGGCGAGACCGGCGCCGGCAAGAGCCTCCTCCTGACGGCCCTCGGCCTCTTGCTCGGCGGCAAGGCGGCCTCGGACCTCGTCCGCGCCGGCAAGGACGAGGCGCGCGTCGCCGCCGTCTTCGAGCTGGCCGACCCCGCCCTCCGCGGCGAGGTCGAGGCGATCCTCGGCGGCGTGCTGGAAGAGGATCAATTGATCGTGACCCGGCGCGTGACGGCGCAGGGCCGCGGCTCGGCGCACGCCAACGGCCTGCCGGTGGCCGTGGCGACCCTCCGACAGCTCGGCCGCCGGCTCATCGACGTCCACGGTCAGCACGACGCCCGCGCCCTGCTCGACCCCGACCGCCAGCGCGCGTTGCTCGACGCCTACGGCGACCTCGAGCCTTCCCTCGAAACCTACCGCCGCGCCCGCGACGACTTCGACGCCCTCCGCCGTCGCCGACTCGCCCTGATCGAGGCCGCCGAGCACCGCCGCCGCGAGCGCGACCTCCTCGCCTTCGAGCGCGACGAGCTCGCCGCCGCCGAGCCCGTCCCCGGCGAGTACGACGACCTGAACCGCGAGGCCCACCGCCTCGCCCACCGCGAGGAGCTGCGCGAGGCGACCGCCGAAGGGTTCGCGTTGCTCTACGAGGCCGACTCCTCCGCGCAAGAGCTCATCGAGCGCGTCGCCCGTCGCCTGCAACCGCTGGCCGAAGCCGTCCCCGAGCTGGGCGCGGCGGCCGAGCAGCTCGACCGGCTCGCCGACGAGGTCCGCGAGGTCGCCTACGGCCTCCGCCAGCTCGACCGCGACGGCGACGACGACCCCGGCCGGCTCGAGGAGATCGAGGGCCGCCTCGCCACCTACCGCCGGCTCGCCGCCCGCTTCCGCTGCTGCCCCGACGACCTCGCCGCGCGCCGGGCCTCCATCGACGAGCAGCTCGCCGCGCTCGACCGCGACGAGGCCGACCTGCTCGGGCTCGACGCCCCATTGGCCGAGGCGTGGTCGGCGCTGAAGGCCGCCGCGGCGACGTTGACCGAGGGCCGTCGTAAGACGTGCAAGGCGTTCGCGAAGGCCGTGCAATCGCAGTTGAAGGACCTGAGCCTCGGCGAGGCCCGCGTGACCGTCGAGGTCGAGACCGACCCGCTCGGCGACGACCCGACCGCCGCCGCGACGCCTCCCGAGGACGGCCCCGATCGCGTCGAGATCGTCTTCGCGCCGAACCCCGGCGAAGGGCCGAGGCCACTGCGTCGGATCGCCTCCGGGGGCGAGCTGTCGCGGCTGACGTTGGCGATCAAGACCGTGCTCGCCGGCATCGACGGCGTGCCGACGCTCGTCTTCGACGAGATCGACACCGGCGTCGGCGGCCGGCTCGGCGCGGTGCTGGGCAAGAAGCTGGCGGCGCTCGCGCGGCACCATCAGGTCATCTGCGTGACCCACCTGCCGCAGATGGCCAGCTTCGCCGGCCGCCAGTGGGTCATCCGCAAGCAGACCCTCCGCGGCCGGACGCGGACTACGATCACGTTGCTCGACGACGACGACCGCGTCGCCGAGCTCGCCGCCATGCTCCGCGGCGACTCCGCCGCCGAGACCACCCGCCAGGAAGCCCTCGACATGCTCGTCGAGGCCCGCGCGGGACGTTGACGGCAGTACCGTAGGGTCCGCTCTTGCGGACCTCTTCCGGTTCATCAAGGAAGAGGTCCGCA
>DASZMJ010000121.1:0-1844 GCA_035551935.1 Isosphaeraceae bacterium | reverse complement strand
GGGGAAGGGGGCGTCGGGCAGGGCCGACCGGACGAGATAGATGTCGCCGGTGATGACCTGGCCGAGCTGCCACGCCGCGTGGTTCGCGGCCGGCACCGGGCGGACGAACAGGTCGGCGTCCGTGAAGTCGTCGACGTACATCTTGAGGACGTGCCGCGTCCCCTCGAGGGCCGCCTTGATCGCGCCGATTCCATTCATGATTATCATTCCTTCGAGTGCATCGGGAAACCGTAACCGCTCATCCGCCCCGATGCCGGCGGACGACGGCCGCGAACTGGGACGCCAGGTCGCGGAGCCGGCCGAAGTCGCCCGAGGCGACGGCCTTCGCGTCGACGAGCGACCCGCCCACGCCCAGGCAGCACGCGCCGGCCTGGAGGAAGGCCGGGGCCGTCGTCAGGTCCACGCCTCCGGTCGGCATCAGCCGGACCTGGGGCAGGGGGCCGCGGAGCGCCTTCAGGTAGGCCGGCCCGCCGAACTCGGCCGGGAAGACCTTCACGACGTCGGCGCCGGCCTCCCACGCGGCCAGGACCTCCGTCGGCGTGAACGCCCCGGGCATGACGACCTTGTCGTAGCGGCGGCAGAGGCGGATCACGTCGAGGTTGACCGTCGGCGCCACGATATACTCGGCCCCCGCGAGCAAGGCCGCGCGGGCCGTCTCGGGGTCGAGCACCGTCCCCGCGCCGAGCACGACGCGGTCCCCCAATTCCTCGCGGACCGTCCGGATCACGTCGACGGCATCGGGCACGGTGAACGTGATCTCCGCCGCCGTGACCCCGCCCTCGGCCAGCGCCCGGACGACCTGCGCCAGCCGCTCGCCCGACTCCGCGCGGACGACGGCGATGATCCCGCCGTCGAGGATGCGTCGCAGCGTCGTCTCGCGGCTCATGGCGGGCGATCCCACTTCGTAGGGTGGGCTCCGCCCACCGTCCCGGCGCCGAGCACGACGCGGTCCCCCAATTCCTCGCGGACCGCCCGGATCACGTCGACGGCGTCGGGCACGGTGAACGTGATCTCCGCCGCCGTGACCCCGCCCTCGGCCAGCGCCCGGACGACCTGCGCCAGCCGCTCGCCCGACTCGGCGCGGACGACGGCGATGATCCCGCCGTCGAGGATGCGTCGCAGCGTCGTCTCGCGGCTCATGCCGATCCTCCCTATCCCTGTCGAAGCGATGCACACGTTACGCGGATGGTGTGCGGATGTCAACGGGTTTGACCGAGCGACTTCCGTTCTTCGACCGTCAGCTCCCGCCATTCGCCCGGCGCGAGCCCGCCGAGCCCGACCGGCCCGACGCCGACCCTCACGAGCCGGAGCGTCGGGAAGCCCACGGCCGCCGTCATCCGCCGGACCTGGCGATTGCGCCCCTCGCGGATCGTGAGCCGGAGCCACGCGGTCGGGACGTTCTTGCGGAACCGGATCGGCACCGGCCGCTCGGGCAAGTCGGGCGGATCGGCGAGCAGATCCACCTCGGCCGGGCGGGTCGGCCCGTCGTTGAGCACGACCCCGCGGCGCAATGCTTCGAGGGCATCCGACGTCGGGACCTTCTCGACCTGGACGAGGTAGGTCTTGGGATGCTCATACCTCGGATCGGTCAGCCGGTGGGCGAGCCGGCCGTCGTCGGTGAGCAGGAGCAGGCCCTCGCTGTCGCGGTCGAGCCGGCCGACGGGATACAAACCGGGCAGGGGGATGTGGCGCTTGAGCGTCGCCCGGCCGGCCTCGTCGGTGAACTGGGTCAGGACATCGTAGGGCTTGAAGAAGGCGATGGTGCGGGCCATTCCCTCAATTCGGCGACTGGTCGTGCGTCGGGTGCGACTCGTTCGTCGGCTCGACCTGGGGCGGCGCCTCCG
>DASZMJ010000120.1:0-5723 GCA_035551935.1 Isosphaeraceae bacterium | reverse complement strand
CCGTCGAACCACCGCTCCCGACCCCGGCGGGGCTGCCATCGGCACCGGCCGTCCCGTTCGAGTCGCCGCCCTCGGCGAACTGGGCGCGAGGGCGGAGGTTGCCGTCGCCACCGCCTCCCGTCCGGCCGGGACGGTAGGCGGGACCAGGGGCGTCGCCCGTCCGGGGCAACGACTGGGAAGGGGTCGTCGGGGTCGGATAGCCGCCGCCGGGGCCCGAGGGCTCGGCGACGGGGTGCAAGACCGGGTCGTTCCGGGTCGCCCGCGTGTCGGCCTGGAACCGCGGCGGGCCGGCGCGGAGGGCCTCGAGGTTGAGCGGCCGGGGCGGGGCGTTCGGGTCGCCGGCGCCGGCGTCGGCCACGGCCGTCGAGTCCGGCCGCGGGGCGCGGACGGCGGGGCCGAAGCCGGGCTCCTCGGGGTCATTGCCGAAGATCGTCGGCCGGTCCTCCTCGTCGCCGATGTCGAGCGGCAGGCGGCCGTCGCCCGCGGGGTTGCCGCCGGCGATCGCGGCCAGCGCCCGGGGATCGGGGCCGGAGCCCTCGGGCCCGGCGCCGGGGCCGAGGCCGCGGGTCGAGGGGCCCCCGCCGAAGGAGGTCCCGCCACCCGGGCCGGCACCCGGCCGCCGCGAGAGCGGGCCGAAGGCGCGGGGGGCCGGGGCATCGTCCCAGTCGCCGGGGGCCTCGGGGTCGGGGAACTCGATGACGGCGTCCTGCTCGACTAGCTCGTAGCCGAAGGCCAGGCCCAGCGGCTCCAGTTGCGCCAGGGCCTGGTAGTACGACCGGATGCCGTCGGGCCGGACGACGAAGACGACGTAGGGGACGCTGGGGGCGCCGTCGGGTGTGTGCGACCCCTGGACCCGGATGTAGGCCCGCGCGACGGCCACCGCGAGCGGGTTGGTCCGGACCATGCCCAGGCCGCTCAGGTCGCTCATCCCAAAGGTGGGGCCGGTCGGCTGGAGGGTGGCGGTGCCGTTGACGCACTCGATGGCGATCGGCCTTCGCCAGGTGCCATTGGCCCCCTTGTAAGGGAGGACGGCCAGGCTCGACTGCGACCGCGACTGCGCCCGCAGCAGGGCGTCCTTGGCGAGCTCCCGGTCGCGCACCAGGGCATCGCGCTCGGCGGCCAGGGCCTCCGCCTCGGCCTCGAGCGTGCGGGCCTGGTCCTCCAGGGCCCTGGCCCGCGCCCGGACGGCGAACTCGCGTCGGCGTCGGCGCGAGGCCGACGAGACGGCCGCCTGCCGGGCCCGCTCCAGCGCCTCGGCCTTGCGGTCGGCGGCCTCGGCCGCGCGTCGCTCGTCGGCCTCGCGACTGGCGAGGGCCGCCAGGGCCCCGGGCGTCGGGTCCTCGGGCTCGGGCGGCCTGGGCTTCGGGGCGGGCTTTGGAGGCGCGACGACCGGCGCGGGCTTCGGGGCGGCGACCACGACGGGGGCGGGGGCGTCGTTCTTCCGGGGCGCGGGGGGCCGGCGGTACATGGCGAGGACCAGGGCCAGCGAGCCGGCCAGGGCCGCCAGCACGAGGGCGACGGGGACCAGCTCGGCCCCCAGGCCCCTCGGCCGAGGCCGGGGCATGCCGGGCTGTCGACCACCGGCGGGACTCGCCATCGGGCATGGTCCTCCCTGACCCAGGCCAGCGGCCCCGAACCCGGCCCTACCGACTCCCCGGAGGGACGACGGGGGCCGCGCCGCCTCTCCCTTATCGGCCGGCCGTGCCCGGGTTCGTCAGTCGGAGGGGATCGGCCGGCCGCGAGGGGGTTATCGATCGCGCCGCCGGTCCCCCTCGACCGCGCGGACCCCGGACGAGGGCCCCGGAAGGGGACGTCACGCCCAGGGTATCCGACCGCCGGGCGCCGTCAAGCCGGCTTGCGGGCCGTGGAGGGCCGAAGAGGGCGCGCCAACGAAGCACGAGGCCGGTATACTTGGGGGCGTCGGGCACGGACCGAGGCGATCGAACTTGAGGAGGGAATGCCGATGGCGACTGCCACCGGGAGGGTCGGGTACTCGCCGGAAGACCTGCTCGTGCTGGGCGACGACGCCGGCGTCGAGCTGGTCGGGGGACACCTGCTAGAGAAGCCGCCGATGGGAGCGAAAGCGAACCTGATCGGATCGACGCTCTTGACCCTCCTGAACATCTTCGTCCGGGCGAACCGCCTCGGCCTCTGCTTCGGCGAGAACTGCGGCTATCAGGTCTTCGAGGACGACGCCAGCCGGGTCCGCAAGCCCGACGTGTCGTTCGTCCGCACCGGCCGGCTCCCGGGCGACGTCCCCCCCGACGGCTTCATGCGCATCCGCCCCGACCTGGCCGTCGAGGTCGTCTCGCCGAACGACCTGGCCGAGGACATCGACGAACGAATCCACGATTTCTTGCGAGTCGGCGTGCCGCTGGTCTGGGTCGTCTACCCGAAGACGCGCACCGCATTGGTCCTCCGGCCCGACGGCACCGCCCGCCGCCTCGTCGGCGCCGACGCGCTCGACGGCGAGGCCGTCCTCCCCGGTTTCTCCTGCCCGCTGGCCGAGCTCTTCGCCGGCCTGTGACAGGGCCTCAACGAATTGGGGACAGGCACCTCGACGACTCGGAGCCAGTCCCCATTTCGCGAGGCCCTGGAGGTCCGACCGATCCTCTCGACCCCCGACGACGTCCCCCTGGAAGGAATGAGACGAGACCGATGGCCGAGATCCGCAAGCTGCTGGTGGCCAACCGGGGCGAGATCGCCATCCGGGTCTTCCGCTCGGCGCACGAGCTGGGCATCCGCACCGTGGCGATCTACTCGCACGAGGACCGCTTCGCGATGCACCGGCTCAAGGCCGACGAGGCCTACCAGGTCGGCCACGCCGGCGAGCCGATCCGCAGCTACTTGAACATCCCCGCGATCATCGCCTTGGCCCGCGAGAAGGGGGTCGACGCGATCCACCCCGGCTACGGCTTCCTGTCCGAGAACGCGCAGTTCGCCCGCGCCTGCGACGAGGCCGGGATCATCTTCGTCGGCCCGAGGGCCGAGCTGCTCGACCGGCTCGGCGACAAGGTCGCGGCGCGGCAGCTCGCCGCCGAGGCCGGCGTGCCGATCCTCGGCGGCAGCCCCGAGCCGGTCGTGCCCGGCCCGGCGGCTCGGGAATTGGCCGAGGCACTGGGGATGCCGGTCATCGTCAAGGCCGCGATGGGCGGCGGCGGCCGCGGGATGCGGGTCGTCGAGGACATCGACGCCCTCGACGCGGCGCTCGACCAGGCCCGCCGCGAGGCCCAGACCGCCTTCGGCTGCCCCGACGTCTTCCTCGAGACCTTCGTCCGCCGCGCCAAGCACATCGAGGTCCAGCTCCTCGGCGACCGCCACGGCCACCTCGTCCACCTCTTCGAGCGCGACTGCTCGGTCCAGCGGCGGCACCAGAAGGTCGTCGAGATCGCACCGGCCTACAACCTCGACCCGGCGATCCGCGACGCCCTCTGCGACGCCGCCCTCAAGATCGGCCGCGCCGCGAAGTACGACAACGCGGGCACGGTCGAGTTCCTCGTCGACGTCGACGCGGGCCGGTCCTACTTCATCGAGGTCAACCCGCGGATCCAGGTCGAGCACACCGTCACCGAGATCGTCACCGGCATCGACCTGGTCAAGAGCCAGATCCTCGTCGCCCGGGGCGTGCCGCTCGGCGACCCCGAGATCGGCATCCCCGACCAAAGCGCCATCAAGACCTCCGGCTTTGCCTTCCAGTGCCGGATCACGACCGAGGACGCCGCCAACAACTTCAACCCCGACTACGGCCGGATCACCCACTACCGCTCCGCCGGCGGCCTGGGACTCCGGCTCGACGGCGGCACCGCGATCACCGGCGCGATCATCACGCCGTTCTACGACTCGCTGCTCGTCAAGGTCTCGGCCTACGGCCGGCGGTTCGTCGACGCGGCCCGGCGGATGGAGCGCGCGCTCCAGGAGTTCCGCGTCCGCGGGGTGAAGACGAACATCCCCTTTCTTCTCAACGTCATCACGCATCCCGACTTCCTCGCCGGCCGTTGCACGACCCGGTTCATCGACCAGGCGCCCGAGCTGTTCCAGTTCCCGTTGCGGCAGGACCGCGCGACGAAGCTGTTGACGTTCGCCGCCGAGGTGACGGTCAACGGCTTCCCGGGCGTGAAGCGGCCCGAGGGCTACGAGCCGCCCCCCGAGCCCACCCCGCCGGCCTTCGACCACACCCTCGCGCCGCCGCCGGGTTCGCGGCAGAAGTTCCAGGCGCTCGGGCCCGAGAAGTTCGCGGCCTGGGTCCGCGAGCAGACGCCGCTCTTGCTGACGGATACCACCTTCCGCGACGCCCACCAGTCCTTGCTCGCGACGCGGGTCCGGACGCGCGATATGCTCCGCGTGGCCGACGCTTATGCGCGGCTCTGCGCCGGCATGTTCTCGATCGAGATGTGGGGGGGCGCCACCTTCGATACGGCGATGCGGTTCCTCAAGGAAGACCCGTGGGACCGCCTGGCGCAGCTCCGCGAGGCGATCCCCAACGTCCTCTTCCAGATGCTCCTGCGCGGGTCGAACGCCGTCGGCTACACGAGCTATCCCGACAACGTCGTCCGCGCGTTCGTCAAGGAGTCTGCCGCCGCGGGCATCGACCTCTTCCGCGTCTTCGACTCCTTGAACTGGGTCCCCAACATGGCCGTCGCGCTCGACGCCGTCCGCGAGGCCGGCGCCCTCTGCGAGGCCGCCATCTGCTACACGGGGGACATCCTCGACCCCAAGCGTGAAAAATACAACCTGAAATACTATGTCGACATGGCCAGGGACCTCGAGCGCCGCGGGGCCAACCTGATCGCGATCAAGGACATGGCCGGCCTCTGCAAGCCGTACGCGGCCGAGCGGCTGATCAAGGCGCTGCGCGAGGAGGTCGGCCTGCCGATCCACTTCCACACCCACGACATCGGCGGCGCCCAGGCGGCGAGCGTGTTGAAGGGGGCCGAGGTCGGCCTGGACATCGCCGACGGCGCCGTGGCGTCGATGTCGGCGCTCACGTCGCAGCCGAGCCTCAACGCGATCGTCGAATCGCTCCGCTTCTCCCCGCGCGAGTCGGCCCTCGACCCGCTCGCCCTGATCGAGCTGAGCCGCTACTGGGAAGGGGCCCGGGCGCTGTACTCGCCGTTCGAGACCGGCATGCGCGCCCCGTCGGCCGAGGTCTACGCCTACGAGATGCCCGGCGGCCAGTACACGAACCTCTTCCAGCAGGCCAAGGCGCTGGGGCTGGCGTCGCGCTGGACGGAGGTCTGCGCGGCGTATGCCAAGGTGAACGTGCTTTTCGGCGACATCGTCAAGGTCACGCCGTCGTCGAAGGTCGTCGGCGACATGGCGCTGTTCCTGGTGGCGAACAACCTCGAGCCCGAGGACACGCTCGACCCGGCGCGCGAGCTGGCCTTCCCCGAGAGCGTCGTCGAGTTCTTCGAAGGGCGCCTCGGCCAGCCCCCGGGCGGCTTCCCGAAGCCGCTCCAGGAGCGCATCCTCAAGGGGCGCAAGCCCCTGACCGAACGCCCCGGCGCCGACCTGCCGTCGGCCGACCTCGCCGCCGCCAGGTCCAAGGCCGCGGCGCTGCTCGGCCAGGAGGCGAACCTCCGCGACGCGCTCAGCCTCCTGATCTATCCCCGCGTCTTCCCCGACCTCGCCGCGCATCTCCGCTCGTATGCCGACACGTCGATCATCCCGACGCCGATGTTCTTCTTCGGCCCCGAGCCCGCGGCCGAGAACCTGGTCGAGATCGA
>DASZMJ010000119.1:0-7421 GCA_035551935.1 Isosphaeraceae bacterium | reverse complement strand
TGCCTCGAGCTCCGAGGCGATGATCGCGCGCAGCCGCTCCATCGGCCGGTCCGCGTCGATGACCACGCCCCGCTTGAGGAGTTTGGGGTGCTCGTCGAGCTTGGCCCCGCGCGCGACCTCCAGCGCCATGCCCAGGCCGTGCAGCTCGCGGGCGCGCTCGTCGAACAGGTCGTCGAAGCGGCAGCCCAGCAGCGTCGCGGCGGCCTCGCGCTCCTTGAGGTCGAGGAAGCCGACCTGGTCCAGCCGCCGGTCCAGCCGCTGCCACAGGCCGATCAGCCGGCGCACGCCGTCGGCGCGGGCCAGCAGGATCGGCACGGCGCCGTACCGGCCGATGTCGAGGAGGTAGGCCGGCTCCTTCAAGCTCTCGGCGCGGTCCTTGTCGAACGCCTCGCCGGCCTGGCGCATGCGCACGAGCGCCGCGGCGGCGTCGGCCTTGCGGACGCGGCCCATCGCGACGGTGGCGCAGCACATGTTGAAGACGAGGTTGCGTTCCTCTTCGGTCGCCGGCTGCTGCTCTTTGATCCATTGTGCCAAGGTGCGTTCGAATTCGGCGGGATCTTCGCCGGGCAACACCGGCGCCAGCGAGCAGAGGCCGTGCAAGAGCGCGTTCTTGGCGGCGCGGGCCTTGCCGTCGTCGGTGCGGGGGCCGGTGGAGTTCTTCGCGTTCGCCTGGCGGGCGGCGAGCTGGGCGGGCGTCAGTTGGGTCGTGGACTTCGACATGATCGGCGACCTCACTCAAAGGGGGCGGTTTCTGCGGTGTCGGCTCGCGGACCGCGCCGGCGCGGCGTCGTCGCCGGCCATCCGCTCGACCCTTAATCTCGAAACCCGGGGCCGTTGCTATAACCGGATTCTCGAAAAAGGCGCGCGGAACGCTCGAAATCGTGCGCTTCGGGCGCCGCGGGGTCGGCCTCGAGCCCGTGGTCGCCGGCCGGGAGGCTTGCCGAGTCCTCGGCCTCGAGACACCGCCCCCCACCCCGGCCCTCTCCCAGCTGACCGGTCGTCACACTTCCCCGTAGCAGGCACGCTCCGCGTGCCGTCCGCCCGAACACACGGACCTGCTGGCTCGGCGGACGGCACGCGGAGCGTGCCTGCTACGGGAAGAGTGACGACCGGTCAGTCTCTCCCAGGGAGAGCGGGGGAAAGAACGAAGGCCTCTTCACTCAGCACTCGTGACTCAGCACTCAGCACTTTTCCCTGTCCGCGTCGAGGATGGCGAGGAACGCCTCGACGACGGCGGGGTCGAGGTGGGTGCCGGCGAGGGAGCGGATGTGGTCGTAGACCTGGGCGGGGGGCCAGCCCTTGCGATAGGGGCGGTCGGAGAGCAGCGCGTCCCAGATGTCGACGGCGGCGAAGATCCGGGCCTCGAGCGGGATGCGGTCGCCGGCCAGGCCGCGGGGGTAGCCGGTGCCGTCCCACTTCTCGTGGTGGCAGTAGGGGATCGGCAGGGCCGGGCGGAGGAAGGCGATCGGGCTGAGCATGTCGCGGGCGTAGTCGGGGTGCTTCCTCATGACGACCCACTCGGCGTCGGTCAGCGGGCCGGGCTTCTGGAGGATGGCGTCGGGGACGCCCATCTTGCCGATGTCGTGCAGCAGCGCCCCGCGGCGGACCTGGACCAGCTCGGGGCCGTCGATCCCCATGGCACGGGCCAGCCGGAGGGTCATCTCGGTGACGCGGCGGGAGTGCCCCTCGGTCTCCCTGTCGCGGAGGTCCAGCGCGTGCGACCAGCCCTCGATTGTCGCGTCGTAGGCCAGCGTCAGTTCGGAGTTGGAGCGCTGGAGGTGCTCGAAGAGCGAGGCGTTGTCGACGGCGATCGCCGCCTGGCCGGCGAGCGTCTCGAGGAAATCGAGCCACTCGGGCTCGGGGTCGAGGCGGTTGCGATGGTAGGCCTCGAGCACCCCCTTGACCTGCCCCTTGACCAGCAGCGGGACGGCGAAGTAGGCGACGAAGCCCTCGCGGTCGACCAGTTGGGGGCGGGCGAGTGCGGTCGCCTCGGCGGCGAGGTCGGCGACGGCGACGGTGCGATGCTCCCGAACCGCGGCGCCGGAGAGGCCCTCGCCGACGCGGACGGCTAGCTCGGACGGGTCGCTGGCGCGGAAGCCGCGGCGGCAGGCGCAGTCGAGCCCCTGCTGGATCGGGTCGAGCAGCAGGATCGCCGCGGCGTCGACGCCCAGTTGCGCCAGGGCGTGGTCGAGGACGACGCCGAGCGTGACCCGCAGGTCGAGGCTCGAGGTGATCGCCATGTCGATCAGGCGGAGGCAGGAGAGGCGGTCGAGCCGGCGCTCCAGGCGGCCGTAGAGCAAGCGGATCTGCTCCTCGGCGCGGCGGCGGCGGCGGTCGTTGCGGTCGGCCTCGACGAGGTTGGCGCAGGTCGTCAGCAGGGGCTCGATGTACGAGGTCAGCTCGGCGTCGTAGCCGCCGGGCCGGCCGGCCAGGGCGACGACGCCGACGAGCGTCGCGCCGTGGAAGAGCGGCATGCCCGCGTGGTGGACGCCGCCCGGCGCGTCGATCGCGAACCGGCCCCCGGCCCGGGCCCGGTCGATCCAGGGGCGGAGCCCCTCGGGGTCGCCGCCCGCGGCGGCCAGGAGCTCGACCTCCTCGGCCCCCGTCTCGCCGACGGTGACGATCGCGACGGCGCGGCTGTCGGTCAGGTCGAGCAGGCCGGCCGCCAGGTCGTGGTACGTGGCGCGCGAGTTCGAGTCGTCGAGGTACTGCGAGAGGGCCCGGTGGATGCAGCGGAGCAGCCGGTTCAGCGCCTCGGTGCGACGCTCGGCCCGCTTCCGCCCGGTGACGTCGCACTGGATGGCGATGAAGTGGGTCAGGGCCCCGGCGACGTCGAAGACCGGCCGGGCCTCGATGTCCAGCCAGTAGGCCCGGCCCGACCTGGCGTAGTTGAGCACCTCGACGTTGAAGCCCGCGCCGGCCCGGATGCCGCGCCGCATCACGGCGACGGTCCGCGGGTCGGTCTCGGGCCCCTGGAGGACCGAGCCGGGGGTCCGGCCGACGACGTCCTCGAGGGTGTAGCCGGTGATCCGGGTGAAGCCCTCGTTGACCCACTCGACGCGGCCGAGGGCGTCGGTGATGACGACGGCGTTGTCGGTCCGGCTGGCGACCAGGGCGAGGTGGCCGGGGCTGCCGGGCTCGGCGGCGCGGCCGATCGCCTCGGGGGCCGGCGTCGGCGTCGCCTGGGCCGCGCCGGCGACGGCCACGAGCACGGCGGGCCGGCCATCGGCGTCGACGACGCGTCGGGCGCGGAGCCGCCGCGCGGGGCCGCCGCGCGGGCCGAGCCGCTCGTCGACCTCCTCGCCCTCGGCCAGCGCGGCGCGGAGCGCCCGGCGGAGGGCCGGGTCGCCGAGCGCGTCGTCGCCGAGCTCGCCCACGGGGAGGCCGACGACCTCGACGCCGCGGCCGAAGGCGGCGCGGAAGGCCGGGTTGGCGGCGCGGACGATCAGGGCGGGGTCGAGCAGGGCCATCGGCTCGCCGGCCAGGTCCAGCAGCGCCGCCGGGATCGCCGCCGCGGCCCGCCTCGTGGCCGTCGCCCGCCCGCGCCAGGGCCGGGCGTTGCCGTTCCGGAGATGTTGAGCCATGCCCCCGCCGCCTCGAGTCGGACCCCCTCCGCGTCGCCCCGGACCGCCGGGGACGGGCCACGGCCGACGCCCGCGGCAACTCTAGGTCACGGGTCGTTCCCCGGCGCCGGGCCGCGGCGGCCGGGCCGGTTTGACAGGCGGCAACGGCGACCTAAGCTCCCCACAGACGGCCCCCCGACCGCGGGCCGACCCGGGCCCTCGCGGCGGGCGCGGGCACGGCCGCTGTCGCACCTCGCGGGGGGAGGGCCGTCGTCCATCGAGGCCGGGGCGGACCATGGACGACAACGGCGCGACCTACCTCTGCGACCTCCTCCAGGGCCGGGCGCAGAACCCCCCGGACGCCGACCCGCCCCGCGGGCTGCCGATCTACCTGATCGTGCTCAGCGGCGGCATCCCCGGCGCCATGCTCCGGCTCGGCCGCGGCGCCACCCGGCTGGGCCGGGGCGTCGACAACGTCATCCAACTGCCCGAGAGCAGCATCTCGCGGCACCACGCCGCGCTCAAGGCCGACGACGACGGCCACGTCCGACTCGTCGACCTGGGCAGCACCAACGGCACCTACCTCAACGGCGAGCGGGTCGCCCCCCATACGCCCATCCTGCTCCGCGACGGCGACCGCATCCGCTTCGGCGCCGCCGTGGTCGTCAAGTTCGCCCGCCCCGACCCCTGCGAGGAGCAGTTCCAGCGCGAGATGTTCGAGCGGACCGTCCGCGACGCGCTGACCGGCCTGTACAACCGCGCGTTCTTCCTCGACCAGGTCGGCCCGCTGGCCCGCCGCGGCGCGCGGCGGGGCCTGGGCACGGCGGCCCTGATGCTCGACGTCGACCACTTCAAGCGGGTCAACGACGGCTTCGGCCACGACGTCGGCGACGCGGTGCTCCGCGAGGTGGCCGACGTCCTGCGGCACTCGACCCGCGCCGAGGACCTCGTCGCCCGCTACGGCGGCGAGGAGTTCGTCGTCGCCTTGCCGATCGGCGACGCCGACCAGGCGACCGGCCGCGCCGACCGCATCCGCCGCGACCTGGCCGCCCGCCGGATCGTCGCCGAGGGGCACCAGATCCGCGTCACCGCCAGCATCGGCCTGGCCTTCTTCCCCGCCGACCGCCCCGTCGCCGGCGTCGAGATGATCTCCGCCGCCGACGTCGCCCTCTATCGCGCCAAGGCGGGCGGCCGCGACCGCGTCGTCGGCCTCGCCGAGACCCCCGATCCCAAGGCCCCCGCGGCCACCTCCGTCGACTTGGACGTCGACTGGCGGGGCTTCCGCCTGCCCTCGGGGCTCTGACCGACCCGGTGATCGTGTGCGAGTCTCCTCGGCCGAACATCCCTGCGAAACGGATTCCTTCCCGTAGGGCAGGGCTCGCCCTGCCTCTTCGCTTGCGATCGAAGAGGCAGGGCGAGCCCTGCCCTACGAAGAGTCATGACCTAGCCGACGATCGACCGCAACGCCGCCGATGCCGCGGCGACGGTGTGGTCGATGTCGGCCTCGTCGTGCGCCGCCGAGACGAACGCGGCCTCGAACTGGCTGCAAGGCAGGTAGACGCCGCGCGCCAGCATCTCCCAGAAGAAGCGGCCGAAGAGCCTCGTGTCGCTCCGGCGGGCGTCGTCGTAGTTGCGGACCGGGCCGTCGTGGAAGAAGAGCGTCAGCATGCTGCCGACGCGCTGGACGACGTGCGGCACCTTCGCATCACTCGCGGCGCGGCGGAGGCCGTCCTCCAGGCGATCGGCGAGCGCTTCGAGACGATCATAAGGCGGGGCGTCGCGGAGGACCTCGATCGTCGCCAGGCCGGCGGCCATGGCCAGGGGGTTCCCGGAGAGCGTGCCGGCCTGGTAGATCGGCCCGGCGGGCGAGACGAAGTCCATCACCTTCGACGACGCCCCGTACGCCGCCGCCGGCAGGCCGCCGCCGATGATCTTGCCCAATGCCGTCAGGTCCGGCGTGATCCCGAACCGCTCCTGCGCCCCGCCGAGCGCCAGCCGAAAGCCGGTCATCACCTCGTCGAACAGGAGGATCGCCCCCTCCTTCTCCGTCAACTCCCGGAGCCGCTCCAGGTACCCCGGCCCCGGCGGCACGAGCCCCATGTTGCCCGCGACCGGCTCGAGCAACACGGCGGCGACCTGGCCCGGGAAGCGGCCGAAGACCTCGGCGACGGCGTCGGCGTCGTTGAACGGGCAGAGGACCGTGTCGGCCGTCGCGCCCGGGGTCACGCCGGGGCTGTTCGGCGTGCCGAGCGTCGTCGCGCCCGACCCCGCCTGCACGAGCAACGCATCCACATGCCCGTGATAATGCCCCGCCATCTTGACGACCTTGTTCCGCCCCGTCACCCCCCGCGCCACCCGCACCGCCGACATCGCCGCCTCGGTCCCCGACGAGACGAATCGCACCTTCTCGATCCCCGGCACCGCCGCCACCACCGCCTCGGCGATCGCCGTCTCCCTTTCCGTCGGCGCCCCGAAGCTCGTCCCCTTCTCCAGCGCCTCCGCGATCGCCTTTTTTACGACCGGATGCCCGTGCCCCAGGATCATCGGCCCCCATGAGCCGATGTAGTCGATATATTGATTTCCGTCAATATCATACAGATATTGTCCCTCCGCCCTCTCCATGAACGGCGGCTCTCCCCCCACCGCGCCGAACGCCCTTGCCGGGCTGTTCACCCCGCCGGGGATCACCCGGCACGCCCGCGCGAAGGCGGCGTGGCTGCGGGAGAGTCGATCCGGCATATTCGCCTCGGAGTCTGTGTTCTTCATGGCTTGCAACGTGCCCTTCGATACGCAATCGACGATGCCGCTCGACTCTCGTAGGGTCCGCTATTGCGGACCTCTTCCATGGATCGGATGGAAGAGGTCCGCAATAGCGGACCCTACGAAGGCTGCATGTTCAGAATAATCGTTCATTTTTCGAGGCACGTATCTGGTGTCATCCGATCCCCCGCGACGGCCCGCCAGAGGGGCCGCTTGTCGGGGCTAGCGGAAGAAGAACATGGCCCTGGTGAGTCCCCTCCGCCTGTCCGACTCGAAGTAAGAGAGCCACAGGCCCATCGTCCCCCAAGGACGATCATAATCCCACTCCGTGACGGCCTCGCCGGTGCCCAGGGTTCCGCACTGAATCCGAGAGTCATCCGCCTGGCCGAGACCGCCCCGGGTCTCGGTAAGCGACGGCATCGCATCGCGGCGGATATCGAGGACAAGGGCCGCCTGATAGGGCGGTCGTTCACCCGATCGAAGGGCCAGGTATTTCGCCCCCGAGATGGGCTCGTCGGCGCCCGTCCAGCCCTCCCATGCGCGGAGATCCTCCGGAGGGTGGGGCATCACGAAATGGAAGTGGAGAACCTTTTCGATCTCCTGGAGTCGGGGCGATCCCAGGCTCGCCAGTGCATCGATCGCCCTGATGGTCTTGAGCACCCGGGCCGACCGCTCCCGCCTCATTCGCTCCCGGATTCGCTCGCGGATCCGCCCCGTCTCCCAGACGCCCGCGAAGACGACCGCCAGGACGCCGACCGCGGCGAGGAGCGCCCGCATGCCGAATCGCAAACGCCTTCGACCAAGAGGTCGAGGCCCAGCGAGCGGTGCCCCGGGATTCCGCTCCGATGCCCCGGGGAGGGCCTCGCTGGGTGCCACGGGTTCGGCTTCGAACCCGTGCGCGCCGGCGTCGCTCGGGGACACGGGTTCGAAGCCGAACCCGTGGCACCCGGCCGCGTCCGGTGCGTCCCCACGTCGGGTCCCGGGATACCCCGAAGGCGGAATGTCCTCGTTCGACATGGCTGTCCTGTGACTCCAGCCGTGTAGGGTGCGTCGAGTCCGCGACGACGCACCAACCCAACCGACACCGCCGGGTTGATG
>DASZMJ010000118.1:0-15015 GCA_035551935.1 Isosphaeraceae bacterium | reverse complement strand
GCACGAAGTCCCGCAGGGCATCGAACTGGTGTTGGGCCTTGAGGGCGGCCTGCTCGGGTGTGATGATCATGGCGGGGTCCCCTGGGTGCGGTCTCATCGGATGCGTAGAGACCGATGTTCTGCCCCAGGGGGGCCTCGTTTCCCACCCCCTACCGCCACAACTCCTTATCAGCAAACGAAGTCCAGGGGAGCGGGCGGCGGGTCACGCCCCATTGATTTCGACGCCCGATCCGCTCAAGCTCGGACGTCGAGAGCCGGGTGAGGCGTCCCGCGCGCAATTGTTGCTGAAGAACCCCGCGTCCGAGCCGGTGGTCGTGACTCGGGTCGAGGCGAGTTGCCCGTACATTCGGGTCGCTCGGCTCCCGCTCAGGATCGAGCCGAACCACGAGACGCTTCTTCCGTTGCTCTTCGATCCGACGGTCGAGCCCGACTTCCGCGGCCCGCTCGGCGTGGTGTTGACGGGTCATGCCGTCGATGACCGCGTCGTGTTCCGAGGGACCATCGAGCTCGAGGTCGTGGGCCGACCTCGCGAATGGCCCCGAGGGGATGATGATCTCCGGCCGATCGCGCTGGACTGATCGGCGAAATGTCGTCGTATGATAAAGTTTAGATATGTTCATACTGCCCGAGAGACGACGTGGAGAGCTCGGCGCGCGAGCCGGCTTCACGCTGATCGAATTGCTGGTCGTTATAGGTATCATGGGCATCCTGGTCTCGCTATTGTTGCCGGCTGTGCAGGAGGCGCGCGAGGCGGCCCGTCGACTGCGTTGCGCGAGCAATCTGCGGCAGTTGGCGTTGGCGGCCCAGGTCTATCACGACCGAATCGGATGTCTCCCGATGGGTACCCCGCTCTACAAGTTTCCGGATGCGGAGGGCATGGTTGGGCACAGTATCTTCGTGGCGTTGCTGGCCGATTATGAGCAGAGACCAATCTATGACGGAGTTAATTTTTCAAAGAATATATATACATATTCCAATCAGACGGCCCACGAAGTGGGGCTGGGATTGCTCTGGTGTCCGAGCGACGGCTCGATCGCGACGCCGACGACCTATGAGACGCCTTACCTGGACATCCCGGCTGGCCAATTCAAGGTAACTTATGCGAGTTACGCAGCATGTGCGGGGATTTGGTATCACATGACCACCGATCCGGTACTGCTAAGCCACTTGACGGCGCAGGACAACGGTCTGGAGTACACGAACAGCTCCGTCCGGTTCTCTGGCGTCCGCGACGGGCTCAGTCAGACGCTACTCCTCGGCGAGCGTGCGCATGGGTTGCTGGAAGGGGCGGCGGCAGACGTCCACGCATGGTGGTTCGACGGCTACTTCGACGACACGCTCTTCTGGACGTTGCACCCCCTGAACCCGTGGCGTGCCCTGCCGTTCGACCCCTCGACGGCGCCGCCCGGGGGTCCGCTGGTGGCCTCGGCCAGCAGCTTCCACCCCGGCGGGGCGAACTTCGCCTTCGCCGACGGCTCGGTCCGCTTCCTCAAGGACACGATCGACTCCTGGCCGATCGACCCGGCGACCCGGATGCCCGTCGGCGTCACCGGCAGCCCGACCTCATATTATGCGATTCAGCCGCCGTCGCGGCCCGGCGTCTATCAGGCCCTCTCGACGCGCCGCGGGGGTGAGATCATTCAGTTCCCCAACGACTAGCGCCCCCTGGAACGCGGGCGGTCGCGTACGATTTTCGATGGGCTTTCGGTTGGCTCATCGTCGGCTGTCGTCCCGGTTCGATCAAAGGACCATCCATGCGAAGCGGTCGTGTCGATGCCCTAGCCCGCCTGGCGATCCTCGCCGGGGCTGCGCTCACCGCCCTCGGGCTTTACGATGTCTGTCGGGCGGGCCCTGGCCCGGGGCCGACGTGTTACTTCTACACGAACTGCGCCGGAGGCACGCAGCCGCCGGGTTTCACGTGTATCAACGCGAACCCTCCCAACCTGATGGTGACGACCGCCAACAACGGCACGCAGCAGAAATACGTCGCCGCTAACACCCTCTGTGGAATCCAGCAATTCCAAGGGCAAAACACCGGGTCTGACTGCGGTGGCACGACTGCCCAATTCGATCCGACGAACTGTCCGTAAGACGATCCCCATCATGAGCTCCCTGACCCGGGGGGTTCCTCGATATCGTCCGGGAGCTTAAGCAGATCTGATTCACTGGCAGGTGTGTATGATGTTTACGGTGGGCTTCCGTTAGCTCATCGTCGGCCGTCGTCCCTCTTCGATCGGAGGACCATCCATGCGAAGCAGTCGTGTCGATGCCCTGGCCCGTCTGGCGGTGCTCTTCGGGGTCACGCTGGCCGGCCTCGGATTCTATGATATCTCGCGAGCAGGCCCCGGCCAGAACTCATGCGTCTACCAGACGACCTGCAACACGGCGAGCAATTTGCCGCCGGGCTACACCTGCGTCAACGCCACCCCGCCGAACCCGATGACGACCGCCACGAACACCGGTTCGTCACAGATCTACTATGGCAACGGGCTGTGCGGCAACGAGCAGTACCAGGGCCAGGACACCGGCTTCGGCTGCGGTGGGGCGTATGCCCAGATCGACCCGAACTGCTGATGAAACCGTCCCCCCGCGCGGCCCTCGTCGCGCGGGGTATCCTAACCTCTCCGAAGGTGCGATCTCATGACGTTTCACGAACCAGTCTATCGGCGACTGCTGGCCATCGCGATCCTGTCGTTTGTTGCGACGGGGTTGTCCCCGTGCGTCGCTCGCCCGGCGCAAGACCCGCAAAAAGTCGGTGATGTTATTGATAAACTTATTAATCAATTGCGTCGTGTCGAGACCCTGAGATATAAGGAGTCTGTGAGGACCGATGGGGCGACGAGCAGCCCAACGAGGCCGACCATTGTCGTGGAAGCCGAAAAAACCTTCACGATGGATGGGGATCGCTATTTGATAAATATTACTACATATAGAAATAGAAATCGGTCTGACGTTGTCGAAAAGGTTCTCGCCTTCGATGGGGACGAATTCCAGCGTCTCGACGTCACCCAATCGATCCTTTCCACGAACAAGAGCAGCGTCAAGCGGCAGGTCAAGAACCCCTACGAGAGCCGCCAGCTCATCACGATGCCCTTCGCGTTCCTCCTCGATCGGCTCGACTATCAGGACTACCAGGCCTTGAAGGATCGCGGGAACTGGGCCTCCCTGATCGCGGCCGGGAGGATCGCGGGCGAGGAGCGGGTCCGCGGCCTGGATTGCTGGGTCGTCTCGATCGGAGACCGCGGCGACGCGAAGGAGGTTCGTCTCGCTCTCGCCAAGGCGCTCGACAACTATCCGATCCAGTCGGAGGTCACCGGCAAGGGCTACCGGTGGATCGATCGGGTCGAGGAGCATCGAGTCGTCGAGGGCGCCAGGGGGCCGATCGTCATCCCCTTGAAGGTGTCGACCGAGACCGAGATGACCTCGGACTCGGGCTGGAGTAAGGGGCGCACCGTCGCGACTCTCGACCCGTCCAGCCTCAAGGTGAACGAGCCGATCGACCCGGGGGAGTTCACGCTCTCGAAGACCCAGGTCGATCTCTACCAGGACCTCGCCAAACAAGAGGGCTACCGCCGCGGGCAGCGCCTCCGCGAGCCCGCGGAGATCGCCCGCAAGGTCGAGGGCGGCTGGCGGGGGGCGACAAGCCTGATCTTCGCCCTCTCTGCCGCGCTCCTCATCGTTGGGGGCCTCACTCTGATCGTCCGGAGGCTCAGGGGTTCGAGAACGTCCTCTTGAGTCGAGATGCCTCCGGGCCCGAACCGGGACGCTACCATGGTCCGATCGCGTCGCCTCTTGTCAGCGGCCTTCCTCCTCACGACCGTCCTCTCGGTCGCTGCCTGGACGACGTTGGCGCGCGGCCGATCGGCCATGGTCCCCGAGAGCGATTCGCACGACTTCGGCGAGGTCCTGCCCGGGCAGTTGCTCTCGCATCGCTTCACATTGAAGGTCGGGGGGCTCTGGCCCGTGCGGATCACCCGAGTGATCACGTCCTGCGGTTGCCTCGACGTGCGGGCGCGGGAAATCGCCGGCGGCTACGAGGTCGAGATGATCATGGAGGCGGCGAAGCGACCCGGGCACCGCGAGGCGTTTGCGGAGGTCGAGACCGATGAAGCGAGGGGCAACGTCCATACCCTGCGGCTCGCGGCCGAGGTCGTCAGCCCTGTCGACCTCGACCCGCCGATCCCGAACCTCGGCTCCATCGCCCGTGGGGCGACCCGCGCGGCCCGCGCCGAGGTCCATGTCCACGAGGCGCCCAACGCCCGTGGGAAGCTTGAGGCCGCGATCGTCGACCGCGCCGATCCGCCGACGGTCCGGATCTTGGAGCGACGGCCCGACGGCGCGCTCGTCCTGGGCGTGGCGGACGACGCACCCATCGGCCCCCTGACCGCCTCGCTCCGCTTCCGCTTCCGGTTCCGTGACGGCAAGACACCCCCCCTCGACATCCCCATCCGGGGTCGCGTCTCGGGCGACCTGAGGGCCTCCCCGCCGGAGGTCCTTCTGGATTGGGACCGCACCGGCAGGCCGCCGTCCGCCCACGTCGAGATCGTTGCTCCCGCCTCACAAGATGCCCGATGCGTCGCGCTCGGTGCGCGATCCGGCGCCCTCCGCGAGGGCGACGGCGTCCGGCTGTCGATCCGCCAGGCCGATGGTCGAACCTTCCTGGACCTCACCCTCGACCCCACACGCCTACCACGACGGCCGACGTCATTGCAGGGCATCGCTGGCGTCGTTGCCCCCGACGGATCACGTCTAAATATTCTTATATTCATTAATCTGCAATAGAAGGCAGTGACGGCGCGCGACGGCTCACGCGATGAGGTCGGCCACGGGGATGCGTCCGGCCTCGGTCCCGTCGACGACCACCGGCACCGCGTCCGCCGCGGCGAAGGTCGCGCACGACGCCTGGACCATCTTCGTCATCGTCGCGATCTTCCGATTCGAGTGGCGATCCCCCACCAGGAAGTATTCGACGACGACGCGCTCCGGTCAATCGGGCTCGTAGGCGAGGTTCGGGGCCAGCCAGCGCTCGGCCTCCTTGAAGGGCATCCCCTTGCGGCGGGCGTAGTCCTCGACCTGGTCGCGGGTGATCAGGTCGACGGCGAAGTAGCGGGCCTCGGGGTGGGCGAAGTAGAAGCCGCTGACGGCGGCGGCGGGGTACATGGCGCAGCTCTCGGTCAGGCGGATGTCGGCGGCCGTTTCGGCGTCGAGGAGGGTCCAGAGGGTGCGCTTCTCGGTGTGGTCCGGGCAGGCGGGATAGCCGGGCGCGGGGCGGATGCCGCGGTACTTCTCGTCGATCAGGTCGCCCTTCGACAGCCCCTCGGCGGCGCCGAAGCCCCAGTCGTGCCGGGCGCGCTCGTGGAGCATCTCGGCGAACGCCTCGGCGAGCCGGTCGGCCAGGGCCTCGGCCATGATCGCGCCGTGGTCGTCGTTGTCGGCCTTGAACCGAGCGACCAGCTCCGACATGCCGGCGCCGGCCGTCACCGCGAACACGCCGATCGAATCCGGCTTGCCCGACTCGACCGGCGCCACGTAGTCGGCCAGCGACCGGAAGTCGGCCTGTCCCTGCCGCTCCCACTGCTGACGGAGCATCCGGAGCCGCGCCCGCTCGGCCGACCGAGTCTCATCCTCATACAGGAGGATATCGTCATCGATCGCGTTGGCCGGGAAGAAGCCGTAGACGCCGTGGGCGGAGAGGAGGCGGTCGCGGACGATGCGGTCGAGCAGTCGGCGGGCGTCGTCGAACGTCTCGCGCGCCACCGGGCCGACGACGGGGTCGTCGAAGATGGCCGGGTACTTGCCCTTCAGTTCCCAGGCCATGAAGAAGGGGGACCAGTCGATGTAGGGGATGATCTGCTCGAGCGGGACGTCGCGGAGGACGCGGGTGCCGAGGAACGAGGGCTTGGGCGGGTCGTAAGTCGACCAGTCGAGCCGGCGGCGGCGGCGGCGGGCCTCGTCGAAGGGGACGAGCTTGCGCTGCTGGCGTCGCGAGAAGGCGGCGCGGTCGCGCTCCTGGTCGGCGCGGTTCTCGCGGTCGAGGATCGCCTTCTGGTCGGGGCGGGTCAGGCGGTCGACCACGCCGACGCAGCGCGAGGCGTCCTTGACGTGGACGACGCTCTCGCGATAGCTCGGCGCGATCCGGACGGCCGTGTGCTTGGCGCTGGTCGTGGCGCCGCCGATGAGCAGCGGGACGTCGAACCCCTCGCGCTCCATCTCCTTGGCGACGTGGACCATCTCGTCGAGCGACGGCGTGATCAGGCCCGAGAGGCCGATCATGTCGGCCTCGTGGTCGCGGGCGGCCTGGAGGATCTTCTCGCAGGGGACCATCACGCCGAGGTCGATGACCTCGTAGTCGTTGCAGCCGAGCACGACGCCGACGATGTTCTTGCCGATGTCGTGGACGTCCCCCTTGACCGTCGCCATCACGATCTTGCCCCGCGCCTTCCGCGCCGCGGCGTTCCCCGAGGCGGCCTTCTCGGCCTCCATGAACGGCAGGAGGTACGCGACGGCCTTCTTCATCACCCGCGCGCTCTTGACCACCTGCGGCAGGAACATCTTGCCGGCGCCGAAGAGGTCGCCGACGACGTTCATGCCGTCCATGAGCGGCCCCTCGATGATCGACAACGGCCTCTCGTACGTCTGCCGCGCCTCCTCCATGTCGGCGTCGATGTACTCGGTGATCCCCTGGACCAAGGCGTTCTTGAGCCGCTCCTCGACCGTCGCCGCGCGCCAGGCGAGGGCCTTGCCGTCGTCCTTCTTCTTCGACTTCTTGACGGTCTCGGAGAACTCGATGAGCCGATCCGTCGCGTCGGGGCGGCGGTTCAGGAGGACGTCCTCGACGCGCTCGAGGAGATCCTTCGGGATATCGTCATAGACCATGAGCTGGCCGGGGTTGACGATCCCCATGTCGAGCCCGGCCTTGATCGCGTGGTAGAGGAACGCCGCGTTCATCGCCTCGCGGACGGCCTCGTTGCCGCGAAATGAGAACGAGACGTTGCTGACGCCGCCGCTGGTCTTCGCCTCGGGGAAGCGCCGCTTCAGCGCGCGGACGGCCTCGATGAACTCGACGGCGTAGTTCGCGTGCTCCTCCATCCCCGTGCCGACGGTCAGGATATTGGCGTCGAAGATGATGTCGGAGGGGGGGAAACCGACCTCCTCGGTCAGGAGCTTGTAGGCGCGCTCGGAGATCGCGACCTTGCGGTCGCGGTCGACGGCCTGACCCTCCTCGTCGAAGGCCATGACGACGACCGCGGCGCCGAAGCGGCGGACAGTCCGGGCCTGCTCGAGGAACTTCGCCTCGCCTTCCTTGAGGCTGATCGAGTTGACGATCCCCTTCCCCTGGATGCACTTCAACCCCGCCTCGATGACCGAGAACTTCGAGCTGTCGACCATGATCGGCACCCGCGCCACGCTCGGCTCGGCGGAGACGAGGTTGAGGAACCGCGTCATCGCCTTCTCGCCGTCGATGAGGTCGGCGTCCATGTTCACGTCGAGGACGTTGGCGCCGCCCTCGACCTGATCGCGCGCGACGGCGATCGCCCCCTCGTAGTCCTCCTCGCGGATCAGGCGCGCGAACCGCTTCGAGCCGGTGATGTTCGTGCGCTCGCCGATCATCAGGAAGTTCGACTCGGGCCGGACCACCAACGGCTCCGAGCCGCTGAGCGTGGACCAGTGCGGCAACTGCGGCACCTTGCGCGGCGCGACCCCCTCGACCTTGGCGGCGATCGCGGCGATCCACTCGGGGGTGGTGCCGCAGCAGCCGCCGACGATGTTGAGCCAGCCGGCGCGGGCCCACTCGCCCAGCGACCGCGCCGTGTGGTTCATGTCGCCGGTGAAGCCGCCGAAGCCGTCGGGCATGCCGGCGTTCGGGTAGCAGCTCACGTGCGTCCGGGCGATCTGCGCGAGCGCCTCGATGTGCGGGCGCATCTTGTCGACGCCGACGGCGCAATTCAGGCCCACGCTCAGGGCGTCGAAGTGCTCGATCGAGTAATAGAAGGCGTCGACCGGCTGGGCCGAGAGGGTCGCGCCGTTGTCGAAGATCGTGCCCGAGACCATCACCGGCAGCCGCTCGCCCGACTCGTCGAAGAACCGCTCGATCGCGAACAGGCACGCCTTCAGGACGAGCGTGTCGAACGAAGTCTCGGGCGCGAGGATGTCGACCCCGCCGGCCACCAGGGCGCGGACCTGCTCGAGGTAGGTCGCGACCATCTCGTCGAACGTCACGTCGCGGCGGCCGGGGTCGTCGGTGTGGGTGCCGATCGAGAGGGTCCGGTTCGTCGGCCCGATGCTGCCGACGACGAACCGGGGGCGGTCGGGGTCGCGCCGTGTGTAGTCGTCCGCGGCGCGACGGGCGATCTCGGCGGCCGCCTTGTTCAGCTCGAAGACGTGCTCCTGGAGGCCGAACTCGGCCAAGGACAGCCCGTTGCCGTTGAAGGTGTCGGTCTCGATGATGTCGGCGCCGGCCTCGAGGTAGGCGCGGTGGATCTCCTCGATCATGCCCGGCTGCGTCAGGGCGAGCACCTCGGTGCAGTTCGAGAGGTTCTTCGGGTGCCCGGCGAACCTCCGGCCGTGGTAATCGTCCTTCGTCGGCTTCTTCGAGTAGATGAGCGCCCCCATCGACCCGTCGAGCACCAGGATGCGCTCGGCCAGCAGGGTCTCGAGGACGTCCCGCGTCGTGTCCTGGGCGGCTCGAAGCATCGGTGGTCCGTTTGGTTTGAGGATATGGAAATAGTTGAAAGCGAGAATTCCGGCGCGTGGAGCGGTCCCTGCGGCCGCGCGGCCGACGCCGATTATCCGGGCCTTTCCGAGGGGCTGTCAAGGCGCGTTGAGGGCGGGCAACAGGGCGTCGTCGTGCCGTTGCGACGCGTGATGGCGGCCCGCGTCGTTGCGTCGGGTTACCTGCGGAACAGCTCGATCGCCAGGCCGACCGCGAGCACGAGGTAGACCCAGAGGAGGAACTGGACGGTCGGGCTCGGGCCGCGGAGGAGGCGGGGGCGGCCGACGGCGTAGCGGTCGGCGGAGGCGGGGCAGATGTGCGACCGCCAGCGGGTCAGGCGGCCGGTCGCGCCGCAGTCGAGGCAGTGGTAGTGGAAGAGGCGGGGCAGGAGGGGCAGAATGATCAGGACCGCGAGTACTGCGAAGGCGCTCGAGGCCGGCGAGCCGAGAACCTGCTCGAGGATCAGCTTCTCCGCGGCCACCACCAGCACAAGGATACCGACGAAGCCGAGGAACGGGTTGGCCACGAGCCGTTGATAGCGCTGGGGCTCGTCGCCGAGCGTCCCGAGGCGTCCCGGGGGGGACGGGTCGAGGTCGGGGTCGCGAACGGTCGTCGTCAGCGGGGCTCGGGCCATCGGTCGGGGCGGTTCCGGGCGGTCAGGCGATCGGGGTCGTTGGCGTCGCATCGCTCCCAGAGGTCGAACCGACCGAACCGATCGACCTTGCGGTAACCGAGCAGGGGCAAAGGTTCGGCCAGGCCCTCGACGAGCATCGGGTCGCGGTGCGGGTCGTTGGCGACGACGACCCGGCGCACCGGGCCGGTCGTCAACGCCGATCGGAGCCAGCCCGACCGCGGCTCGGCGGCGCCGACGGCCTCGAACGACGAATAGAGCCAGTCGTCGTGCGCCAGCTCGGCCCGGCCGTACAACCGATTATATTGCGGCACGGCCACGAAGTATCTCGATTCCCGAGGCCCCAGCGCCGGGTCGGCCAGCAGCGTCCGCAACGCCTCCCGATCCTTCGCCCGGTTCCCGGCCGAGATCCGCACCAGCCGCACGTCGGCCGCGAGCAGCGCCGCCGACGCCAGGACGACCGGCCCGAGGCGCCAACCCGATCCAGAGCTTACGACGCGATCGAGGGCCCTCGCCACCAGGACCGCCCCCAGCACGACCGGCTCCAGCGCGTAGTTGACCCACGACCCCGTGCTGTTGAGGCAAAGCGGCACCATCGCCGCCGTCTCGGCCACGAGGAACAGCCCCAGGATCGCGTCGAGCCGGCCCCCGCGCCATCCCTTCATCCCCGACACCAGGCACGCCCCGGCCAGCGCCAGCAGGCCGATCGAGAGCTTGGCCGTCTCCAAGAAGACCGTTGCCACGTGCCCCCACGTCGCCCGGTTGACCCTCCCCAGCGCCGCCGGCACGCGCACGACCGCCCGCGACATCATCCCGCCCGTCAGCCACTCCTCGAGACCGCCGTAAACTCCAAGAATCCCAACGCCTACAGCAACAGCACCGACGAACCGCCGTGCCCTCCCGCGTCCGCCAGGCAGGGCCAGCAGGCCGAACCCCACGACTCCCGACACCAGATCGTGCTGCTTGACGCACACGGCCAGGGCGAACAACAGCCCCGCTTTCCAGGCTCCGCATCCTTCGCGCAAACTCCTCAAGATGAACCAGATTCCCCATGTTTGCAGGGCGATCCCCAGCGTATCCGGCCGGACCGTCACCCCGAAGCTCCCCAGGACCGGGCTCGCGGCCACGATCAAAGTTGCCCAGACTCCCGACCTTGCCGATTCTCCCTCGAACCGCGCCAGCCGTGCCACGGCGAGCAGGAGCAAGGCCACCCCGAGCAGCGAGAGGGACCGGCCGGCAATCAATGCCGCGGTGATGGCATCGTAACCCGCCCGAGTCAAAGGCCATGCGGCCAGGCCGGCGAGCCGGTAGTAGAGCGGCGCGTGGATTAGGACCAGGGGGCTCGACCCCGAATAGGGTCCGTACAACGTCCCCGGCCCCTCGGTCGCCTGGCGAGCGACGGCCAGGAGCAAGGGGGTCTCCAGGTGATTCGTGTCGTCGGCATCCAGGGCGATCGTCAGGTGATAACCCTGGTAGGTCGCCGCCGCCGCTCCCAGGAGGAGCGTGATAGCCCAGATTGCCCAATTCCGCTGGATCATCCGTCGTTCCCGCATCCGGTCGGGGTGGTCGCTGTGGCTCTTCCTGGACGTCGCGAGCGGGCCGGGGTGGGCGACGCGGGAGGGCCCTGGAATCGGCCCGGGTCGGCGTCCGGTCCCGGAATCGGGGAGCGGGATTCGGAGGTGAACCGGTTCTCCAGGTGGGAATCGGTCCGACGGCCCGCTTGGAAGCGGTCGGCGCATCTGTTATGGTGGGAAGGGTTAGGCCGCGCGGGCCGCCGAAGGGGGCCGCGCCGGTCGTCCGGGACCCGCAGCCTGGAGTCGCACCGATGTCCCCGACTTCGATCCGCACCCTGCCCGTCGCCCTCGCCCTGGTCGGCCTCTCGGCCGCGACCGCCCTGGCCAACGGCCACCACGGCCGGGCCGTGGGGGAGACCGTCTACGTCGCCCCGGCCGAGACGGTGTATCTCGCCCCGGCGGCGACCACGTTCCTCGAGTCGTCGTACGTCGTGCCGACCACCTTCGTCGAGTCGTCGTACGTCGTCCCCACCTCGTACCGCTACGTCGACGTGGTGCCGACGTCCTACGTCGTGCCCTACCGGCCGACGCGTTACGTCCGCACCCGATGGGTGGACGAGCCGGTGATCTATCCGACCTACTATCTGGCCACGCCGACGACCTGGGTCTCGACCGGCTACACCTCGGCGGTCGAGACGGTCTACACCCCGTGCGCCGAGCCGGCGCGGGTCCGCACCGGCGTGCCGCAGGCCGGGCCGGCGGTCTCGTCCCGGGTTCAGCAGGGCCAGGGAGGGGCGACCTCGGGGACGTCGAAGCCGCAGCAGGGGGCCAACGGCCAGGGGGCCGAGCCCGGCGGCGGCGTCAACGAAGGGCCCGCGGCGCCGAAGCCGGGCGAGATCCCCGGGGCGCCGGGTCCCGAGGGCCTCGGCATGAACGAGCGGGAACGCGTCCGCGTGGCCGCCAAGCCGGCGGCGTCGTGGCCGGTCCTGGAGATCCGCGTCGTGGACGGCGCCAGCCGGCAGCCGCTCGAGAAGTTCCGCGTCGTCGCGACCAGCGCCACCAAGAACTTCGAGGACCGCGAGGGGACGACCGACGCCCTCGGCCGCGCGGCGCTGCGGCTGCCGCCGGGCGACTGGGTCGTCAAGGTGGCCCGGTCCCGCGGGGGCGAGCCCACCGAGGCCCTCCGCGTGGCCGCCGCGCCGGGGCAGGTCGCCACCGACGACGGCCGCGACCTGACAGCCACCGGCTTCGAGGTCTCCCGCTGAGCGGATGACCATGGACCCTCACCCCGGCCCTCTCCCAGGGGGAGAGGGGGAAACCCTCCGCCCTCTCCCCCTGGGAGAGGGCCGGGGTGAGGGTCTCCCACCGGCCGGCACGCGGCTCCGCGTCTGTTATGTCATCAGCCATTTCCACCCCCGCGCCAGCGGCGCCGAGCGGCAGGCGCTGGCGCAGGGGAGGGAGCTGGTCCGCCGCGGCCACGAGGCCCGGGTCGTCACCCGCGCGATCCCCGGCCTGCCGGCCGACGACGAGGTCGGCGGCGTCCGCGTCCACCGCTGGGTCCGCCCGCTGCCGGTCGGGCCGCTCTTCGGCTTCAGCTTCGTGCTCGGCGTCGTCCGCGCGCTGCGGAAACTCCGACCGTCGTACGACCTGATCCACACCCACCAGGCGCTCTGGGAGGCGATCGCCACCGGCCTCGGCCGCCCCTGGCTCGGCGGGGCGCCGACGCTCGTGCAGCCGGCCAGCTCGGGCTACTACGGCGAGGCCGAGGAGCTGTCGCGGACGCGGGGGTTCCCGGTCCTGCGCAAGCTGACCTTGAACAACACGTGCTTCGCGGCGATCTCGGCCGACATCGAGTGGCAGTGGCGGGCCTTGGGGGTGCCGGCCGAGAAGGTCGTCCGCATGGCCAGCGGGGTCGACGCCGAACACTTCCGGCCCGGCCCGAGCCGGCTCGAAGCCGCGTTGCCGCCGCGGCCCCGGGTCGTATTCACCGGCCGGTTGCACCCGCAGAAGGACCTCGACCGCTTGCTCGACGCCTGGCCCGCCGTGGCGGCCCGGTCGCGGGCGAGCCTCGTGTTCGTCGGCGACGGGCCCGACCGCGCCCGACTCGAGGCCAGGGCCCGCGACCTCGGCGTCGCCGGGCTCGTCCACTTCGCCGGCCACGTCGCCGACCCCGCCGACTACCTCCGCGCCGCCGACGCCTTCGCCCTGCCGAGCGTGGCCGAGGGGATGAGCAATTCCCTCCTCGAAGCGATGGCCACCGGGCTCCCCTGCCTCGCCTCGGCCATCGGCGGCAACACCGACCTGCTCGCCGACGGCCCCGCCGGCCTGCTCGTCCCCGCCGACGACCCCGATGCCTGGCCCGACGCCCTGCTCCGCGTCCTCGAGTCCCCCGACCTCGCCCGCGACCTCGGCGCCGCCGCCCGCCGCCGCGTCGAGGCCGACTTCGCGCTGCCCGTCGTCGTCGACCGCTACGAGGCGCTCTACCGTCGATTGCTGGGGAAGGGAGAGGATCGATCCGCAGATGACGCGGATTTCGCGGAGAGAAACAATCCATGAAGAATTCAGAAATTCCATGGATTTATCTGCGAAATCCGCCTCATCTGCGGATCGATCCCCTCCCCTCCACCGCCAGCGTTGCGAACGAGCAAACACGCTTGTCACGGCGCCATCGGGTCGGCTAAAGTGGATGGCCTCGCGAAGCCGATCGAGTCTCCTTCGAGCACACCCGGACCCCTCAGGGCAGGCGACGATGGCCACGATCGTCTTTCCATGCGGCCGTTGCGGGACGAAGAACGAGGCGGACGCGGCGTTGGCGGGCCGGCAGATCGCCTGCGGCCACTGCGGCAACCCGCTGACGCTCCCCTGGCCGAGGACGGTCCCGGCGCCGCCGGCCGCGGCGCCCGAACCGTTGTCGTACAAGTATACGTGTGGTGCGTGCGGCAAGCGGCATCAGGTGCCCGAGGCGCTCTTCGGCAAGCGGGTGCGCTGCCAGGCGTGCGGGATGCCGATGACCTTGCCGGTGCCGCCGGGCTACGCGCCGCGGGGGGCGTCGCCGCCGAAGCCGAATGCGAATGCGAGCCCCCATCCGACTCCGACTCCGGCGCCGAAGCCCAGGCCGCGGCCGGAGCTGAAGACGTTCGACGAGCCGCCGCGGGCGCCCTTGCCGCCGCTGCGGACGTTCGACGCGCCCGCGCCCGCGCCGGCGCCCCGGGCGATGCCGTCGGCCTCGGCGCCGGCGGTCGCCCCGGCCCGACCGGCGGCGGCGGTGTCGGCGTCGGCCCGCCCCAAGCCGGCGTCGCCGTCGCCGGCCGAGCCCTTGGCGGCGATCCCGATCGACGACGACGATATCCAGTTGCTCGACCTCGACGACGACCCGGCCCCGGCCGCTTCCCCGCGCCGGCCGGCCGCCGCGGTCGCGGCCCCCGTCGCCAGGCCGCCGCGGGCCCCCGCGCCGGCCGCCGCCGACCCTGCCCGGGACGCCGACCCGGGGCCGCTCGACGTCTTCGGCCTCGACGACGACGCGCCGCCCCCCTCGGTGCGGCGGCCGGCGAGAGCGGCGGATGAGGACGAGGCCGCGCCCAGGCCGTTCGTGCCCCGGACCACCTTCAAGCCCGCGAAGAAGCCGCAGAAGTCGTCCTCCTCCTCCGGCCGGGGCCGGATGTTCGGCTTCGTCGGCGGCGGCTTCGGCGGCGTCGGCGCCGTGATCTTCTTCATCATCCGGGTCGCGCTGCGGCTCAGCCCCATGTTCAACCAGGGGGACGCCGAGGCGACCATCAAGAAGTTCAACCAGTACTGGCGCGACGCCGCGGTCATGCTCCGCGAGGTCCACGACGTCGCCTCCGCCCGAGCCACCGACCCCAAGGTCGCCGCGATCCTCCGCAAGGCGACCCGGCTCGCCGAGGAGACGAAGTCGATGAAGATCCCCAAGTCGTTCAAGAAATACCTCGACGACAAGTACAAGGGCGAGTCCTTCCAGGCCGGCCTCCAGGTCGGCGTCGAGATGCGCCGGATCGCCATGATCCCCGGCGCCCTCGACGCCATGTCCGAGTTCAAGGCCGAGTTCGAACACTTCTCGAAGGTCAGCGCTGAGCTCGCACGGCAGGAGGCGGAGGGGGATTCGTCCGCAGATGACGCAGACGAGTAGGACAAATTCACTA
>DASZMJ010000117.1:0-5038 GCA_035551935.1 Isosphaeraceae bacterium | reverse complement strand
GCACGAAGTCCCGCAGGGCATCGAACTGGTGTTGGGCCTTGAGGGCGGCCTGCTCGGGTGTGATGATCATGGCGGGGTCCCCTGGGTGCGGTCTCATCGGATGCGTAGAGACCGATGTTCTGCCCCAGGGGGGCCTCGTTTTCCACCCCCTACCGCCACAACTCCTTATCAGCAAACGAAGTCCAGGGGAGCGGGCGGCGGGTCACGCCCTAGTCGAATGGCCCCAGGATCGCATTAGGAACTCCTGGGTCAGGAAGTAACGGTCCGAGGCGACCCGGTCGTGAGTCATCAGGAGTCACCTCGCACACCGCTGCTCGGTGGTATGCGCCCGGTTGCACGCGGACGACCAGGCGACCTGATTGAACAGCACGTGCACGTGGCGGTGGAGTAGGCCGTTGAGGGCGGGAGAGCGACCGACCACGTCCACGAACATCCGCGCCAGCACCGCGTCCGACAAGAAGGCTACCTCGTCCTGAAACGAGCGTCATGTAAGTCCCGAGCTTCGTCTCAGCCCCGGCTTGGGTCGGCACGGAATTTCCCGGGCCGGGTCGCCTCCGCCCGTGGGCTGTGGCGTCGCTTGGCTGTACGCGCCCGGCGAGCGAGACTCATGCCGACGCGCCGGCCTAGCGGCGTGCGGGCGTGAGGAGATAGGCGAGGAGATCGCGCAAGTCCTCCGGCTTCGCGACCAGCCCCTCGGGCATGATCGATGACGACGAGGGCTGCCGCTCCTCGACGTCACCTGGGGCGATCCGGCGTGTGGTGCCGTCGTTGAGGCCGATGGTCAGGGCCTCGGCACCTTGTTCGAGGAGGACACCGTTGAGGACCTCGCCCGATTTCAAGGCGATGGTCCAGGGCCGATACTGCGGCGCGACCTGGGCGTTCGGCTTCAACACCGATTCGACCACATAGGCGACTGTCAGGCGTTTGTCGGCCTCCTCCAGGCTCGGGCCGTTCTGGCCGCCCTCGCCTCGGAAGCGGTGGCAGACGAGGCACGAGACGGCCGCCTGCGACCGGAACAGGGCCTTGCCCCGCTCGGGATCGCCGCCCTTCCAGTCCTTCGCCCAGTCGATCGCCGCGAAGGCGGCGGGCAGGCCCGACGGCGTGCCCGAGCTGCCCACCTCCGACGCGATCCGTTCGTACCCGGCCCGCGACTTGAGGTGTCCGACCACGCGCCCGACCAGGCCGGGGTCGAGGTCGGACCGCGACCGGACGAAGTTCGCCAGGGCCGCGTCGCGATCCGCTCCTCCGTCCTTGTCGGCGAGGATCGACTCGGCGAGCAGCCGGGCCGTGCCCGGGCTCGACTCGGCCGCGAGCCGGGCCCGAGCGAGGGCGAAGAACTCCGGCTTCCGCGCCGCCCCGATCGCCTGCGCCGCCGCGCGGCGGGCGTCCTCCGACGGCGCCTCGAGCCAGCCGCCGAGCAGCCGCATCGCCGACGCCGACGAGAGCCTCGTGGCCGCCAGCCGCGCCGCGGGGTTGAGCAGCCGCGGGCCGGCGTCCTTGGGGATCTGCGCCAGCACGCCCTCGAGCGTCGCCGCGTCGGCGACGCCCGCCAGCCGCTCCAGCGCCTCGGCGCGGAACGGCGGGGCGGTCTGCGGATCGAACACCATCGCCTTCAACATCGCGGGCGCCGCCAGCCGCCGGATCGCCGCCCGGCGCGTCTGGTCGCCGAGCCCCTCCATCGTCGCCAGCTTCGCCAGCGCCTCCGACACCGCCGCCGGCGCCTGCTCTCCGCCCGGGTCGAGCGCCACCAGCGCCTCGGCCGCCGCGCGCCGGGCGGGACCCTCGGTTGTCGCCAGGACCCTGGCGATCCGCTCCGCCTCCTTCACCCCGCCCAGCCGGGCCAGCGTCAGGAGGGCCAGGCTCAACGTCGCCGGGTCCGTCGCCTTCGGCCGGTCGATGATCGGCTCCAGGCTCGGCACGACCCTCGCGTCCGCCAGCCTCGCCAGCGACCGAAGCGCCTGGAGCCGGATCTCGGCCTCGGGGTCGTCCAGCGCCGCCACGAGCCGGGCGAAGGCCGCTTCGTGGGACGGTTTCTTATCCAGCGCCTTCCACCACGCGTCGATCGAGAAGACCCCGAGCCGCCGATCGCGGTCGGCGGGCGGGTCCTCATAGGGCGAAGGCTCCAGCTTCAGGCGCCCCGGCAAGGGCTCGTCGGCGGGCGGGATCGTCAGGTAGAACCCATCGGCCAGGACCGAGGCGAGCCGGGCGGACTTGTCCCCCTTCGGGGCGGCCCCGGCGACGGCCTTCCCGTCGGCCGGCCGATCCGCGGACCCCCGGTTCCGGGCCATGAGCCGCGTCGCGACCTGGCGGAGAAAGGGATCGTCGGAGCGGCCCTCGTCGAGTGCCCCTCCTCCAACCATCACATCATCGCTCATCAAGATATCGCTGAGGAACGCCAGCGTCACCCGGGGCGCCAAGTCCCGCCCGACCCGGACTTCGAGCGGCTTTCCCTCGCCGTCGAGTCGCCTCGACAGGGCCGACAGGACGATCGTGGCCTCCTCGCGGACCCCCCTCTCCGCGCGACCCAGGAGCCCCGTCAACGCGTCCGCCGCGCTACCGGCACCGGGCGCGACGCCGGCCAGCCGGACGAGGTGATAAATTGATAAATCGTTATACTTGGAATCTCTAATTCGGTCGGCGATCGAGTCGAGGGTCGCCCCCCCGCGGCGGGCCAGCTCGTTGTGCGCCGCGACCCGTCGCGAGAGGTCGGCGTGTCCCAACTCGGCCCAGAGCCGATCGACGGGGGCGTCGGCCGGCTCGTATCCCTCGAATCCCTCATGCGCATCCTTGGCGTCGATCTCGAGCAGGTCCGCCGCGTAGGTCGGGCTCTCGGCGTTGGTCTCCATGTGGCCGACCACCGCGTAGACGCGGCCGCCGCGGCCGACGGCGACGGCCATCGGCCTCCGCCCGGGCGGGCAGGCGAGCCAGGGGACCTCCTTCGCGGTGTAGCCGGCGCCCTCCCTGGTCAACGCATACCGATCGATCCGCTGCCGACCCCAGCGCGCGACGAGGACGTTTCCCTTGTAGTCGGCCGGCAGGCGGGTATCGCCGTAGACCGCCAGGCCGACGGGGACCTCGCGGCCCATACCGGCCAGGGCGGGCAGGTCCTCGGGGCGGTCGTCCATCCAGCCGCGGGGCCAGTTGTAGAACCCGCCGGGGACGATGTACAGCAGCCGCCCGGGCACGTAGCGGCTGTCCTGCTCGTGGTCGTTGTCGGTGGTGAACAGGTCGAACGACTCGTTCCAGTCGAACCCGACGTTGTTCCTCGTCCCCGTGGCGACCAGTTGCAGGTTGGAGCCGTCGGCCGGGTCGCAGCGGAAGATCCCGCCGATGCTGACGATGTCGCGCCTGGCGGGCGTGCCGGCGGTCTCGATGCGTGTGCGGAACCAGTGGTCGGGCCAGCGGAAGTCGCCGTAGAACCAGGCGGGGTCGCCCATGCTGAAGTACAGCTTGCCGTCGGGGCCGAACTTCAGGTCGTGCAGCGTCTGGTGGAACGCCCAGCCCTTCGCCTTCGCGAACCCCCAGACGATCGGCCTCGCCTCGGCGGCCGGCTTGCCCCGCGCGGCACCGGGGAGGGCGAGGATCGCGTTGTGCTTGGCGACGTACAGGTCGTCGCCCCGTGTCGCCAGGCCCATGAACCAGTGGTCGCCCTTCTCGCGGTAGATCTCCCTCGGTTTCAGGCCCGGCTTCACGTCGGCCGGATCGACCACGAAGACCGCCTCGCGACCCCCGAGGAACAGGCGACCGGCCGGGTCGACGACCACCTGCGCCACGCTCTCGCCGGGGATCGTCGCCAGGAGGCGGACCGTGGCCCGGTCGTCGTCGAGCCGATAGCCCGCGGCGGGGTCGTCGTCCGCGTGCGCCGGGAGGGTCATCGCCAGGGCGACGAGGAGGGCGGAAAGAGCCGGTCGGATCGCGACGCGCCCGATCGTGGAAGGTCGCATGGCCTCAAGTCCCGCGGGGTGGGTCGGATCGACGCAGGCCGGCATCCCGGACCGGCCCATCCTAACCGCGTGGCCTGGTCCACGCCACAAGTCGAGGCAGTTTCAGCTCCTGGCCCGGACCCTCCGGGCGGCACGGCTCTCCGGCGCGTGCCGAAGGCCCGCTCGATCAGGTCCGCCGCCCGAGGATCCGTTCGCGAGGCACTCCCTGCGAACAGGGTTGACCCACGACATCCCATCCGCAGCCGATCGGGCCCGTGCCCGGGGCGATGGCGCGTCGCACGCGCCGCCTTCCCGCGCGGCCGCGCCTCCATGGCCCTGCATGACGAGTTGGGCACCCTATTTGGCCCGGGGCCGACAGGCCGTAAACTGACCTACCGAAATGAGCGAGCCGCCGCCTCTGATTTCATCGCGCGGAATCCCGGGCGCAGTGGCCTGGGGGGACGATCTCCGGGGATCCGAGGCGACGAACCGGCGTAGGGATCGCCGGATCGCGCCCGGCCTCGAGCACGAAGGGATGGGCCCATGAGAGTGTCTTGCTACCTCGGGATCTCCTTGCTCATGCTCCCGGTATCCGACGGGGTGTCGGCGGCCTCGCCGGGGCCGGAGGTCCCGAAGCCGCGCGATGAAATGCTGCTGTGGTACCGACAGCCGGGCCAGAGATGGCTCGAAGGCTTGCCCCTCGGCAATGGCATCATGGGGGCGATGGTCTTCGGTGGGGTCACGCAGGAGCGGATCGCGCTGAATGAGGGCACCTTCTGGTCCGGCCGCCCCCACGACTACGACAATCCCGAGGCGCACAAGTACTTCGGCCAGATCCGCGACCTCGTCTTCGCCGAGAAGTTCCAGGAGGCGGAGAAGCTGGTCGACGAGCATTTCTTCGGCGTACCCGCGGCGCAGCAGGCCTACCAGCCGCTCGGCGACCTCCTGCTGACCTTCGACGGTGAGCCAGCGGCGACGGACTACCGTCGCGAACTCGACCTCCAGACCGGCGTCGCGACCGTTGGCTATCGCGTGGGCGACGCCCGCCTCACTCGCGAAATCTTCGTCTCGTATCCCGACCGGGTCATGGTCGTGCGTCTCGCCGCCGACAAGCC
>DASZMJ010000116.1:0-1510 GCA_035551935.1 Isosphaeraceae bacterium | reverse complement strand
AGCGTCTTGCCGCCGGTGACGTAGGCCAGCACCGCGCGCGGGGAGAGACCCCAGCTCGGCGGCGGCGCCTCGTCGTCGTTCTGCCGCAGGGCTTCGAGCTGGTCGGCGTAGCGGACCTCGGCCGGCTCGCGGAGGACGTCGGCCGAGTCGGGCCTCGGCGGGGCGGGCGCGGGGGGGAGTTTCTTGGCCATTGGGACGACTCGGGGGTTGGGGGTTTGCTTCGGCTCGGCCGGTCAGGTCAGGTGAGCTTCAACGCCCTGAGCAGGGCGGCCTTGTCAACGACGTCCTTCGAGATGGTCAGGTAGTCCGGCCCGTTCGGGCCGAAGGCGGTCAGGGGCTGGAAGGCGAGCCGGCAGTGCTCGTAGTGCATCAGGCCGAAGAGCGGCGGCCGGTCCTTCTTGAGCTTGCGGAGGGCGTCGAGCCCCTTGCGGAGCGCCTTGCCCTCGGCCTCGCCGCCGCCGGGCGCGTGCAGGACGAGGCGGCCGGCGGTCACGGGATAAACGGCCTGGCCGGGCTCGTCGCCGTCGACCGGGGGGTCGATCCGGTAGTCGCGGAGGACGACCTCTTCTTGCAGCTCGGTGTCCAGGTCGAGCGGACCGGGCCGGTGGGCGGCGACCCGCGCGGCGGCCGGCGCGGGCGACCAGTCGAGGAACCGGGACCAGTCCGCGAACGGCTTGCCGGCGGCCACGGTGCTCCCCTCGGCCAGCATCACCCGGCCGCCGCCGGTCTCATCCTCGGAGAGCCGGGCGTCGCGGATCAGGACCGTCTTCCCTTCGAGGAACAGGCCGGGGTTGAACTTCTGCTTCTGGGTGACGTGGAGGAAGCCCTCGGCCGGGACCTCGGCGCCGGGCTTGACGGGGAAGACGACCGACCAGGTGAGGCGACGGCCGGCCTCGACCGGGCCGGAGTCGGCCGCCGCCCTCAGCCGGAAGTCGAACGCGACGAACGCGCCGGCCGCCACCTTCTTGACCACGCCCAGGCAGACGACCTCGACCGAGGCGAGGGGCCGGGTCGCGCGGGACCAGGTCAGGCGGTCGAATTCCTTCTCGTCGCCGGCCTGGAGGGCGTGGGCGATCCCACGGCCCAGGAGCCATGACCGGCTCAGAAAGAAGGTCAGTCGACGTCGCGAGAAGGCGGGGTCGTGGCGGTGGAACCGGCCCAGCTCCTCGGCCGCGGCGCGGAGCGACGACCCGAGCCGGAGCAGGCGGAACCGGGCCGCCTCCCGCAGCGCCGCGTCGATGACGCCGCGCGTCGACTCGGAGGCGGTCGTCAGGCCGGCGAGGAGCAGTTCCTCGACCGCCCCGTTAAGGAGTCCGAGGACGTTCGTCAGCTTCGGCCGGTCGGCGGGCGGGGGGAGCATGTCGGCTACGTGACCTCCGGTCCGGGTTCGTCCTCGTCGGCGTCGGCCAGCATCCGCGCGGCGACTTCGAGCGTGAGCATCCGGTCGAAGAGGCGCAGTGCGGTCATGGCGCGGAGCAGCGCCGGGGCGGCGGAGCGGTCGTCGGCGCGG
>DASZMJ010000115.1:0-5845 GCA_035551935.1 Isosphaeraceae bacterium | reverse complement strand
ATGGAAGCGTTCGTCGGCCTCGGCCTGGAGGTCGTCGGGCAGGACGACCTCGGCGCGGTGGCCGTGCTTCAGCGCGTTGCGGCGCGACTTGTTCTTGCCCTCGCGGGTCTTGACGCCCCCCTTGAGCGAGTTTCGGCGGTTGGCAGCCAGCTTCGCTTCGGAGATCATCGGTGTGCGTCCCAGGATCATGGACACGGAGGTCGGGGCCACGGCGCCCCCTGGAAGATCGTACCGTCCCAAAATCAAGAATCAAGTCCCGATCCCAAAAAAACAGCCGGTCGCCCTTTCGCCTGGGCTTCGGGTCAGGGACGAGGGAGGCCCGCGCGTCCCTCGTGGCACCCGGCCGCTCCTCGTAGGGTCCGCTATTGCGGACCTCTTCCGTGCCAAGAAGGAAGAGGTCCGCAATAGCGGACCCTACGAAAGGCAAGCCTTCCCACTCGATCAGGGAAGACTGAGGGGGAAAACCGAAGCGTCCCGGATCAGGGACGAGCCTGGGGGCTGGACGAGTCGAGGCGGCGGCCGCGGCGGAAGAGGGGTTGGCCATCGTGGAATTCGAGGAAGTCGGGGTCGTGGAGGGCGTCGGGGCCGTGGAGGGAGAACCAGGAGCGGAGGCGGTCCCACTTGGAGGGGTCGTCGGGAGGAGGCTCGGTCGCGTCGGCGGGGACGTGGGCCCAGAGGACCCAGCGGAGGCGGGCGGGGTTGGCGGAAGAGGCCCAGAGCTCGGGGCCGTTGACGAGGACACGAGTTAAGTCGGCGGGCGGGTCGGTGGCGTCGGGCCGGGCGCCGTGGGACGCGAGGGTCGCGGCGAGCCGGGCGGCGGCCTCGACGATCGGGTCGCGATGCGGGGGGGCGTCGTCGGAACCGCCGACCTTCAGGGGAATCCCGGCGCGGGCGTCGAGGCGGTCGGGCAAGCCCTGGATCGTCGGCAGGAAGCCGCAGGCCGATCGTTCGCAGTCCTCGGCGGGGAGGACGACCCCCTCCGCATCCAGCACGGTCCCCCCCGGCCCGCCGAGCGCGACGACGGCCGCGGGCCGGCGGTATCGGAGCCGGACGCGGAGGCGGTTCGGGAACGACCGCTCGACGCGGAGGACCTCGGCGACCCACGGGTGATGCTCGAAGGCGCGACGGACCTCATCCAGGTCCAGGTCCACCACGCTCGGCCGCACCGGCAACCCCGCCTGCGCGGCGACGCTCGCCAGCAACCCCGCGCGGCCCGACTTGATCCAGGGCGGCGGCGGTTCGACCAGCTCGGTGGCCTGCCAGTCGGCCCGATAAACCGACCGGCCATACAATCGCGCCAGCAACGCCCGCGACCAGGCCGATCCCCACGGCGTCGCCAGCGCCAAGGCGACGACCACCGCCGCCCCTCCCGCGGCCGCCGCGACCCGCCTCGTCGCGAGCCTCCGCAACCTCGGCGCATGTGCCGGCGCGACCTCGGCCGGCCCGGCCTCGGCCTCGATCTCCACCCCCCGGCGCCGGCCCTCGAGCTGTTCCATCGGATCGAGCATAGCAGAACGAGGCGAATGGGCGTAGGCCGGGTGCGCCCGGGGCTGGGGATTCATCCGCAGTTGACGCAGACGACGCAGATAAACAGGGATAGAATCAATGGATTCTATTTAATTATCTGAGCAATCCCTCACTGGCCCAGAATCCCGGACAGGATCGGGGCCGGCCACCCGTGCCACCCGCCCGCGTCTCCCGGGGCAGCGGGCCCGATCGATCCTGCACGCCCCGGCGGTCGGCCTTCGAGTACGGACGTGGCCACGTTCGCCCCCCTCAATGCCCATGATGGTCCCCGCCGGACGCGGGCTGTCCCTCGTCCGCCCCGCCGTGATGGTGCTGCGTCAGCCGGGGCGAGAGCAGGTCCGGCTGGACGCCCATGGCGCCGTGGTAGACGATGTGGCCGCCCAGGTAACCGGCCGCGGTCAACAAGCCGATCGCCACCACGCCCACCACCAGCGAGCCGACCGACGGCAACTCACGCCGGCCGCGCCAGCGTATCCAGGCCACCCCCGCAAACAGCACGACCGAGGCCAGGGCCAGGCCGAGGTGCCAGACGACCTGGTCATGGGCCTGCTCGGTGTGTGCGGACGGGACGGTATAGAAGGCGAGCAGGCCGGCCAGGCCGGTGACGAGCCCCGTCAAGACGCCCGCGACGTACAGGCCCGTGGCGATGTGCCCCGCGCCCAGGCTGCGGCGGGCCCGAGCGTAGAGGTCCGTGCAGAGGCCGGCGGTCAACAGGGCGATCGGAAAGTGGACGAGCGATGGATGAATCTCCCAGGGTTCCATGGTCGTCCTCCTTCCGGTCGGCGCGGATCAACACCCGCCCAGGACCCGGTTCGGTCGACCACTCGCGAGGACGGAGGTTGCCCGAGTGACCGACGAAGGGACGAGGGTCAGGCTCCAGAGCGTGAACAGCCCGTATCCTTCAACACCTTTGCAAGAAGCATGCCGCTGTTGGCGGCGGGCCGGTCCGCTGGACTCCGACGTGAGCCGGTGGGGTGTCATCCTTAAGGGATTTAGATTGACGGGCTTGACGTTGCCCGCTCCAATTGTCCTGCCCGAGTCGCCGGTCCGCGGAGCTCCGCGATCGACCGCGAAGGGCCCGGCATGCGGTGGTACGATACGGCCATCCCGATCCAGCGAGGAGACCGCGGATGAAACTCGGCTCGTTGCTTGCCTGCGCCCTCGTCATCCCGCTGGCGACCGTTTGCCCGGCCGCCGAGCCCGAGGGGCGATGGATCACGTTCGTGTCGCATCGCTCGGGGAGGAACCTCCTGTACAAGATGCGCCCCGACGGTAGCGAGTTGAGCGTCATCTTCGGCGGCGAACTGGAGGGCATGCCGGGCCTCCCCGAAGGGCTGACGCTCTACCGCGAGCCCCACTGGGGACGCCAGAGCCCCGACGGGCGATTCTTCCTCGACTGGGCGGCGGACGTGGGGCTGCCGCTGGAGAAGTACAACGCGCCGATGCGGTTCATGATCTACCTGGGGCGGCTCGACGGCGGGCGGGTGCGGACGCTGATCCCCGACGGCGGGGAGATGTTCGCCTGGTCGCCCGACTCGAAGCGGATCGCATACTCGGTGATCTCGGGCCGGGGTCACTCCGACGTCGGCGGCCTGACGCCTGGGGCCCCGAGCACGAAGATCTTCACCGTCGGGGTGGACGGTTCGAACGAGGAACTCGTCCTGGAGAAGCCCGGTATCTGGAACGTGCAGGACTGGTCGCCCGACGGCAAGAAGCTGCTGCTGGGCTACATATCGGCCCATTCGCTCGCCTACGCCTCGTACAGCCTCCACGAGTTCGACCTGGAGGCATCCCAACGGACGAAGAAGGAGGCGGGTGCGAAGGACTACACGTTCGGCCTGTTCTACCCCAGCAGCCAGCAGATCGACGCGCACCTGCGGCTCCTGAGCGGCTCGGCCCAGGTGGTCGGCGGGCGTTATTCCCCGGATGGGAAGCTCATCGCCGTGGAATTCAAGCCGGAGCGGGATGCCTACAACTCCAGCTTCCAGCTGGGTATCCTGGACCCGGCGGACCTCAAGCTCAGGCCGATCCTCAAGGCCCCTGGGCTCCGGGGCCCGATCTGCTGGTCGCCGGCAGGCCGGGAGATCCTCTCCTCACGCTGGCTCGATCCGCAGGATGACGCGAAGGAGAGGATGGAGGGCGAGCACGGCCTCGGCATCTACGCGGTGCGTCCCGATGGGAGCCGAGTCCGATTCCTTGCGACGGGATGGTCCCCGGATTGGCGATGAGATCGCGGGTGTCCGGGACAACCTCGTCGAGGCCGGCCGACAATTCGCGGGTGGCCCCGGTTGCGAGCCACCGGGGCCAGCCGCGATGGGGCGTAGGTCGGGCGGTGAGGAAGGGGGGATTCGTCCGCAGACGACGCAGATTCTACAGATGGAGAAGCATAAAATCAATTTGTTCGCCTTGTCTTCATCTGTAGAATCTGCGTCGTCTGCGGACGAATCCCCCCTTTCCCTTTACCATATCTGGATTTGCAGCTCCAGCTCGTAGCCGAACTTGTCTCGGACCCTCTCTCGGATCTGGTCGATGAGGGCGAGGACGTCGGCGGCGGTGGCGCCGGGCTGGGCGACGATGTAGTTGGCGTGGCGGTCGGAGACCTCGGCGCCGCCGACGCGGGCGCCCTTGAGGCCGGACTGGTCGACGAGGACGCCGGCGGAGACATCGGGGCTGGGGTTCTTGAAGATGCAGCCGGAGGACTGGTGGCCGTACGGCTGGTTCTCCTTCTTGACGATCCAGATCCGCCGCATCCGGCGGACGACGACCTCGGGGTCCTCGGGCTCGAGCTCGAACTCGGCGGAGAGGATGACGGGCTCGTCGAGGTTGGAGCGGCGGTAGGCGAAGCTCAGGTCGTCGTGCTCGCGGACCTGGACCTCGTCGGCGGCGTCGAGCACGACGGCGCGGCGGGCGAACTGGCCGATCGAGCCCTGGCGGCCGCCCGAGTTGCCCCGCAGGGCGCCGCCGACGGTGCCGGGGATGCCGGTGAGGTTCTCCAGGCCCGCCAGGCCGGCGCGGGCGGTCTGCGAGATCAGGGCCGTGAGCGGGACCGCGGCGCCGGCGGTGACGCGGCGGCCGTCGATCGTCACGTCGGCGAAGGCGGGGCTCTCGAGGTGGAGGACCAGGCCCTTGACCCCCTCGTCGCGGACCAGGACGTTGGAGCCGCCGGCGAGGATGCGGTAGGGGAGGCCCTCCTCGCGGCCGCGTCGCAGCAGCGCGACGAGCTCGTCGAGGTCGGCGGGTCGGGCCAGGAATTCGGCCGGGCCGCCGAGCCGGAACCAGGTGTGCGGCGCCAGGGGCTCAGCCGGCTTGACGGCGGTTCGGAAGTCGTCGAAGGAATTCATCGGCCACCTTTCCCACGGCCACGGCCCCGAGCGTCAGGAGCAGGTCGCCGGGCCCGAGCCGCCGCGACAATTCGAGCGCCGCGGCCACCGGGCCGGCGGCCGCCCGCACCGGCAGGCCGAGCGCGCGCCAGGCCCCGAGCAACGTCGCCGGCGCGGCGACGGCCCAGGCCGCGTCGGCCTCGGCCAGCGCCGCCCCGAGCCGGGCGATCGCGATCGGGCCGGCCGGCCACGACGTCCCTTGATACGCCACGAACAGGCGCCGCGGCGCGAACGCGCGGCGGCAGGATGCCAGCGCCTCGGCCACCCCGCGGGGGCCCTCCGACGCGTCGTCGATCAGCCGGGCGCCGCGATAACTGCCGAGCGTCGCCAGCCGACGCCCCGGCCCCTCGAACTCCTCGATCGCCTCGCGGATCGCCGTCGACCCGACCCCGAGCCGGTCGGCGATCGCGACCGCCGCCAGGATGCCCGGTCCCATCCCCGGCCCGAGCGGCCTGGGCCGCGCCTCCAGCACGAACCGCCCCCGTCGGAAGACCCGGAGCCGAGGCCGGCCCCGCTCGTCCACCTCGACCGCCGCCGACCAGTCGAGCCCGCGACGGCCGGTGCCGAGCGTCTCCACCGTCGCGACCGCGATTCCCAGGGCATCGGACAGCCCCGGCCCGCACCAGGCCGCGAGATAGCCCGAGGCCGGCATGGCCGCGATCCTGGCCCGCATCGCGTCGTGCGCCGCGGCCGACGGATCGAGCAGGGCGAGGTAATCCGGCGCCCGGTCGGAGAGGCACGATTCGATCACCAGATGCGGCCCGCCCCCGCGACGGCACCAGCCGCCGAGCTGCGTCGCGGCGTCGGCGAGCAGGACGGTCGGGTCGAGGCCGGCTCGGACGAGGGTCCAGCCGGTCAAGGCCGCGGCGAGGCCGTCGCGGTCGCGGCCGTGGCAGGCGATCCGGGTCGAGCCGGCGGCGAGGCGATCGAGCACCTCG
>DASZMJ010000114.1:0-21643 GCA_035551935.1 Isosphaeraceae bacterium | reverse complement strand
TGTACCGCGGCATCATCCAGGAGGGGACCTGGGTCAACGAAGGTTCTTATCTCCGTAAGAAGGTCCAGCAGTACGGGCTCGACAGGGTCGTCCGGCACGGCCGCATCTGGCGGCTCCGGTACGAGGCGATGGAGCCCGACCGCACCCGGCCCCGGATGCTCGACGAGACGCCGGCGCAGCTCGTCAAGCACCTCGACCACCCCAACGGCTGGTGGCGCGACCAGGCGCAGAAGCTCCTCGTCCTGAAGCAGGACAGGAGCGTCGTGCCCGCGTTGCAAGCGATGGCCCGCTCGTCGTCGAACCCACCGGCACGATTCCACGCGCTCTGGACCCTCGAGGGGCTCGGCGCCCTCGACTCGACCCTCGTGCGCGAGGCCATCGCCAGCAAGGACCCCAAGATGCGGGTCCAGGGCATCCGACTGGCCGAGTCGCTCTACGAGGCGGGCGACCAGTCCATCGCCTCGGACGTGCGGCCCTCGACGAAGGACAAGGACCCGGAGGTCGCGATCCAGGCCCTCCTGACCCTCAATCACCTGAAGGTCCCCGACGCCGCGGCGGTCACCAAGGCGACGATCGACGTGAGCCGATCGCGCGGGGTGCGCGAGCTCGGCGGCCAGGTGTTGCAGGGGCAAGGGGGGGGCAACGAGTTCGCCGGCTTCCGGTTCTCGGCCGAGGAGCGGAAGCTGCTCGGCCGCGGCTCGATGATCTATAAAGAGCTTTGCATCTCCTGCCACGGCATCGACGGCAAGGGCGCCCCCCTCGCCGGCGCCCCGGCGGGCACGACGATGGCCCCGCCGCTGGCGGGGTCGAGCCGGGTCCTCGGCCATCGCGACTACGTGGCCGACGTCCTCCTCAACGGCCTGGTCGGGCCGATCGACGACAAGAATTACCCGTCGCTCATGGCGCCGATGGGGAGCAACGACGACGAGTGGATCGCGTCGGTCGCCTCCTACGTCCGCAACGCCTTCGGCAACTCGGCGGCGCTCGTGCGACCGGCCGAGGTCGCCAAGGCCCGCGCCGCCGCCAAGGGGCGCAGCTTCCCCTGGACGGTCGCCGAGCTCGAGTCGAGCCTGCCCGGCGCCCTCCGCTACCGGCCCGACTGGAAGGTCACGGCCAGCCACAACGCCGAGTACGCCGGCTTCGCGATCAACAGCCCCGGCTTCGTCCGCTGGGACACGGGGACGCCGCAAGAAGTCGGCATGTGGTTCCAGGTCGAGCTGCCCGAGGCCGTCACGCTCGGCGAGATCCAGCTCGACTCCCCCGGCGGCTTCCAGGGCGACACCTCGCCGCGCGGCTACAAGGTCCAGGTCTCGACCGACGGGTCGACCTGGGGCGACCCCGTCGCCGAAGGCAAGGGGACCGGCCCCGCGACCCGGATCGTCCTGAGGCCGAGCCCGGCGAAGTTCGTCCGCATCACCTTGACGGCCGCCGACGACGTGGCCGTCTGGTCGATCCAGCGCACCCGCCTCTTCGAGGCCGTCCGGCCCGGCTCCGAGGACTCGCGGCCTCGGATCGGCACGATGCCCCTGGCCGAGGCCCTCGACCTCGCGGCCAAGACGCGCGGCGACGCCCGTCGCGGCGAGCGCCTCTTCACCGAGCTGAGCTGCGTCACATGTCACACCGTCCGCGCCGGCGAGCCGTCCAAGGGGCCGTTCCTCGGCGCCGTCGCCCAGACCTATCGCCGCCGCGACCTGGCCGAGCAAGTACTCGTGCCGAGCAAGGTGATCGCCAAGGGATACACGACCAACCTCCTCGCCCTGAAGGACGGCCGGCAGGTCGAGGGCTTCGTCGTCCGCGAGACCCCCGAGGCCGTCGTCGTCCGCAACGCCGCCGCGCAGGAGCAGACGATCCCCGTCGCCGAGATCGACGAGCGCGGCCAGAGCCCCAAGTCCCTGATGCCCGAGGGGCTCGCCGCCAACCTCAGCGTCGACGACTTCGCCTCCCTGCTCGACTACCTCGAATCCCTCGCCCCCGCCCCCGCCCCCGCCGCGGCGGCCCGAGCCGGACCGTAGCCGGATCGACCGCGTGGTTCGGTCCCGTTGCGCTCGCCCCGCTTCCGCGGGGCAGGGCTGCCGACTCGGCACCCCGCGCTCGTGACTCCGCCCTTCTCCCTCTCGGGTCGGGCGTGCTAGAATGGGGGCGTGGCCGGACGCGGTCTACCTCGAAGTAAGGGTCGCGCGACGGGGGACGAGACGATGCGAAGCCGGAGCCGGAGCCGGACGTGGGCCGCGGGGATGTTGGGGCTGGCGCTGCTGGGCATCGGCGGGCCGACGCCCCCGGGGATCGTGGCCCGGGCCAGGGCGCAGGTCGCCGGGCCGGCCGACGTCGACACGGTCGCCCCGAACGTCCCCCGCGCCGGCTGGGCCTACGTGCTGTCGGCCTCGCCGAAGTGGATCGTCCTCCAGAACGACCGGGGCTTCCAGTACCCCGTCTCCGTCCCCGACATCGGCCTGTTCCTGATGCGCTGGCCGATCACCGTCGACCGGATCAAGGCCGACGCCTTGATCGAGGCCAACGGCATCGACCAGGGCTCCAACCGCCTCCAGACCAACCACGTCGACGTGTACCAGGGCGCGGCGCGCGACCTCGTGCGGCCGGCGATGTTCTCGCCGTCGATGGTCCAGATCCTGCCGAACGTGTCGATCCAGGCCAACCTCTTCCAGAACATGTACCAGCCGATGTTCGGCGCCGCCAACGGCCCACTGATGACCAACCCCCGGCCGTCGCAGATGCAGATCGTCGGCCCGATGGTCAACATCGTCCCGCCGGGAATCCAGCTCGGCCTCGGCAACAACAACTGGGCCACCGTCGTCCCGGCCAACCCGGCCGGCGGCCTGTCGATGAGCCTGGTGACGATGGGCCTGTCCTCGCAACTGAAGCGCGGCGACCTCGTCTTCTACCTCGCCGACACCGCCGCCCCCAAGGGACTGGTGCTGCTCCAGTTGGTCGTCTACAAGAACGAGTTCTACCCCGATTGATACGGCATCGCGTGCAAGGATCGCTCTTCGTAGGGTCCGCTCTTGCGGACCGCTCCCCTTGTGCCGGAAGAAGATCGGTCCGCAAGAGCGGACCCTACGAACGACGAGCCCTCCAGGCGATTTCGTAGGATACGGCATCGCGGGGCTGGAACCTTCTTTCGAAGAAGACCGACCACGCCGAGAGTTGAGCCCTCCGGACGACTCCGTAGGGAGTCGGCCCGATCATTCCTCGATGGGTCGGCCGCGTCAGCGCCCCGAGCCCGTCGGCGCCTCGTCGACCGGCGGCGGCCGGTTGGCGGGGGCCTCGGGGGTGCCGATGCGGGCCATCGGGGCGTCGTCGCGGTAGAGCGGCAGGTAGCGGTAGTAGACCTCGAGGGTCAGGATCGACAGCGAGGTCTGGAACAGCCGCCCCCCGCGCGAGCCCCAACGATCCGGCTGGGGAGCGAGCGGATCCCAGCTCCCACGGTCGCAGCCGGTGCCGGCGACCTGGAGGCCGATGAGTCCCTCGCGGATGCGGCCGTTCCACTCCTCCCAGTCCTTGCCCTTCATGTTGTGCAGGAGCTGGGTCGCGTAATACCAGTAATAGATGTTCCGCTCGCGCGACTCGCGCAAGTGGGCCGCGATCTGTCCCGCCCCCTTGACGAGCGCCGGGGTGTCGCGGTCCCAGCCGAGGTACTGGCGGCAGAGCAGGGCTTCGGCGGTCATCGACATCGTCGGGCCGAGGGGCAGGCCCGGCATGTAGCAGTAGAACACCCCGTCCTCGTCCACGGCGGCCGAGTTGAGGTATTTCACGCAGTCGGAGATCGTCCGCTTCGAGACCGTCAGGCCCGCCAACCGCGCGCTGCGAAGCGCCATCATCTGCCAGCCGAGCACCGAGGTGTCCCCCGGCGCCCCGGGCTCGTACCGCCAGCCGCCGTTGAGCCGGTCGCGCGAGTTGACGATGAAGTTGACGGCCCGCTGCGCCGGGTCCTTGAGCCGCGGGTCGCGGGTCAGGCCGTACGCCTCGCAGAGGGCCATCGTGGCGATCGCGTGGCTGTAGAGGTGGGTGTGCGCGCCGCCGCCGACCCAGGTGTCGCCGTCCTTGCGCTGGGCGCGGACGATCCAGCGGAGGCCCCGGTCGATGCAGTCCTTATACGGGCCCGCCTCCGTGTGCGAGTGCCCCGCGGCGAGCATCGGCAACAGCGCCAGGCCGACGGCGCCGGTGTCGGAATCGACGCACTCGACCGGCGGGCAGATGGCGTTGCCGGGGCAGAGGCCGGTGGTGTCGAGGCTCCAGCCGCCGTCCTTGCGCTGATGGCGGAAGATCCAGTCGAGCCCGCGCTCGACGGCCGCTTCCGACTTGACGCTCCCGCCTTCCCGACGCACCAGCTTGGCCTTCTCGGCCGCCGACCGCCCCGAGAACGGGGCCATGAGCGCCTTGTCCCCGGCGCCGGCGCCTTCCCCCTTGCCCGCCGCGGTCGCGTTGCCGGCCGCGGACTTCGGCGCCGAGGTCGAGCCGCCGGGGGGGGTGAGCTGGATATCGGGCCCGAGCCGGAAGTTCGGCGGCAGCTCCGGCTGGTTCGACTTCATCGGGTCGATGTCCGCCGGGCTCAGCGCCAGCGACGGCGGCTCGTCCGAGTCGAGCTTCGTGAACGGGTCGCCCGAGCGGTCCCCCGGCGCCAGCGAGGTCAGGTCCTCGCCGCGGTCGAGCCGCCCTTGCATCGCGACGGTCGAATCGCCCCCGGGCCGCTGCGCGATGACGAAGATGGCCAGCAGGACCAGGAACAGGCCGTGGAGCGAGAGGCTGGTGCCCCAGGGCATCGCCCAACGCAGCCATTCCGGGGTCCGCCGGTCCATCCTCAACAGGCCGCGCCGATACCAGACCCGCAGGATCCGCACGAGCCTCGAGCGTTGGCGACGCATGGCGAGACCATCCCGTGGTGCTTGGAGGTGGGCACGGCGTCCCAGGGCGTCGCGTCGCCGTTGAGGGGAAGAAGACGACGAGCGGCGCAGGCCGATTCGGCGGCGAGGCTCGTGAACCGACGCCCCGCCCCTTCCGATCATAAGCGCCAGGTCCCTCCACTTCCACCCAGCAAATCCCGGACCCGCCCGATTCCGCGCCCGTCCTCAACCCTCCGGGTCGTCCAGCAGGCCCCGGAGTCGCGACCCGAGCGCGGGGGGGAGCGTCGCGACCCAGCCCTCGTCGACCAGCCCGACGTCGATGAGATCGAGCAGGTGCATCTTGTCCTTGATGCGGAACGACGTCAGCTTCATCCGCACCAGGGCCGGCAAGGTCACGACGCGGTACAGGCCGGTCGATTCCGACTCCGAGACGTCGGGCGCCGGCACGTCATACTCGGGCCGGACCTTCTCGTTGGCGAAGACGATGCGGACGGCGTCGCGGGCCTTCGCCCCCGGCCCGTCGAGGAACAACTCGTCCCCTTCGACGTGCCGCCGAAGGAGCCCCGCCGCGGCCAGCGGCGCCGTGGCGGCGTCGAGGTCGGCCCGCCTCAGGAGCAGGTCCACGTCCTGCGTGTTCCGGACCGCGGCCTCATCGACCCTGGCCACCCACGTCGCGACCGCGTTCCCCCCGACGACCGCGTACGCCACCCCGGCCGCTTCCAGGGCCGCCGTCGCCCTCAGGAGCCGCCGGCGCACCGCCTCCACGGCCTCCACCATCCTCTCCAGGAACGCCGGGCCCCACGCCGTCTCCATCACCTCGCACCCCTTCCCCATCCCGTCCCCCGGCCTCGGCCCCGTCAAGGACGGTCCCGCCTCGTCGGCCATCGACCCACTTCAAGGAACCGCCGGGATTTCCCGCCGGTTTTCGGCCGGGATTCCAACTAAGGGGGAGAGGCAGGGCTAACGCACGGTCTTCGCAAGTCTTTGCCGGCAAAGGGATTACATTTGAATGTACGTGCGATGACCAGTCGTAAATTCTTTGCCGCTAGGTACTTGCAGATTAGATGCGTTTGCCCTGGGGGGAGAGGCCGCTCTCGGGAGGGGCTTCGTGCGCGCCCCGACAAACTCCGACGACCATGCAACGACAACGAATCGCCCGTCATGCTCTCGAAATGCGTTCACCGAAACCCGAGGCCCTCGCGTGCCGAAACAAACCCACTTCAAGGCCGGGACCAGGTCCCCGAATGGGTCCGACCGGCGGCAACACCCCGGCGCGGAACGAACCGAACGTCACAATGGACGGTCCAGGCAGACTTTGCGGGCTTCATCCCGCCGGCGCGGAACGAACCGAACGGGGATGTGGAGAGGATGCGCAAAACGTTCCGACATCCTTCGTCGCAGGCACGCTCCGCGTGCCGTCCGCTCTTCGTCGCAGGCACGCTCCGCGTTCCGTTCGCCCGCCATCAAAGTCTTGGCTTCGTCGCAGGCACGCTCCGCGTGCCGTCCGCCCGCCATCAAAGTCTTGGGTTATGGCGGACGGCACGCGGAGCGTGCCTGCGACGGGGGAGGAGACGACGGCACAGAACCGGCGCGGAACGAACCGAAGAATGGGCTGCGGCGGGGTCGTCGCCGATCGCACTTGCGGCGAGTCGACCAAACGAACCCACCGCCGAAAGCCAACGGGCATTGCCTGTTGCGACGTTTTTACCAAACGAACCCAACGCCGAAGTCGGACCGGCGGTCGGCGGCGAGGGCCGGGGTCAGAACGGCTTGGGGACGAGCTGGGGGCTGAAGCTGTCGTCGGTGGGGGAATCGCGGTAGCCGGTGACGGTCTGGTGGCGCATGAGGGTCGGGTCGGTGGCGCTGGGGCGGTTGAATACGGAGGTGGGCTCGGCGGCGGGGGGTTCGGCGGGGATGGCCCCGGGGGGGAGGGTGCCGAGCCGGATGCCGATGCGGTCGAGGATGCCCTTGGAGAGGGCCTCGTCGCCGAAGGGGCCGACGCGGGCGGTGACGACGGTGAAGGCACCCATCGGCCGGATCGTCACCTTGACGTTGCGGCCGTCGGCCGTCGTGCCGTCGAGGATCCAGGCGCCGGTGTCGGGCTCGACGGTCTCCAGGTCCCGGTGGACCCGCACGTCGCCCATCGCCTCGACGACGACCTTCTTGACCTCCGCCGGCGCCACCGCGAAGCCTTGCGAGGCGGTGCCGAACCGGTATGCGAAGCCCGTCGCCGGCCCGGTCCGGCCGGTCAACGGGCCGACCGACTGGCAGCCGATCGCCGCGACGCAGATCCATCCGGCCGCGGCCCCTCGCATGACTCGTCGCATCGTCTCGCCCTCCGTTGGCTCGGCCGCGGCCCGGCCCCGATCCTCGGGCCGGCGCGCGGGCAAACTAACCCAGCCCCCCGCGCCGGTCAAGGTCAAGGGCGGCCGGGAGGGTCGTGGGGGTCAAATGACGGGGCGATTGTCGCCGAAGTCATAAGGAGGGCCGCCCCGCGCCGGCGCCGCGGGCCCGGCATTCGCGGGACGGTCCGGGCCGGGACCCAACCTTCGGGGGCCGGCGGTCGTAACAAGGAGGTATGCGGTCCGGGGAGGTCGACGACGGAGGCCCTCCCCGCGGTTTTCGGACGACATCCACGAATTCGTTTCGAGGTAGGAGAGCGGATCGCGATGAAACGCAATGCAGTCGCATGGGTAGCCCTGGCGGTCTCGACGGCCGCGATGGTCGGCTCGCGCGGGCTGACCCGGCCGGTCCCGGCCGCGCAGGAGATCCCCGCCGAGGGGCAGAAGACGGCCAAGGCGCTGTCGGAGGCCTTCGGCGCGGTCGCCGATTTCGTCAAGCCGTCGGTCGTCCAGATCAGCATCGAGCGCAAGGCCGGCCCCGCGCTGCGGCTGACCCCGGGCCGCCGGGCCCCCGGCCAGTCGCAGCCGTTCCCGATGCCCCCCAAGGAGCTGGAGGACCTGCTCAAGAAGCACTACGAGGAGCCCGACTTCCAGCGCGAGCAGTTCGTCGAGCACGGGACCGGCTCGGGCTTCGTCTATGACGGCAAGGGGCACATCCTCACCAATAACCACGTCGTCGCCGACGCCAAGAAGATCGTCGTGACCTTCCACGACGGCGAGAAGGCCGTCGCCAAGGTCGTCGGCGCCGACCCCGAGACCGACGTGGCGGTCATCCAGGTCGACCAGGCCGGCTACCGCCCGGCCAAGATCGGCCAGAGCCGCAAGCTCCGGGTCGGCGAGTGGGTGCTGGCCTTCGGCTCGCCGTTCGGCCTGAGCCAGACGGTCACCTCGGGCATCGTCTCGGCCACCGGCCGCGACAATGTCGACATCAACGAGTACGAGTCGTTCATCCAGACCGACGCGGCGATCAACCCCGGCAACTCCGGCGGGCCGCTGGTCGACCTCGACGGCCGCGTCGTCGGCATCAACTCGGCGATCGCCACCGCCAGCCGCTCCAACGCGGGCGTCGGCTTCGCGATCCCGATCGACCTGGCCTCGCGGCTGGCTGACCGCCTGATCCGCGACGGCAAGGTCACGCACGCCCGGCTCGGCACCGTGCTCCAGGCCCTCTCGCCGGCGCTGTCGCGGCAGCTCGGCCTCGACCCGAAGACCAAGGGCGTGCTCGTCAACGGCGTCGTGCCCGACAGCCCGGCCGACAAGGCCGGCCTGAAGGAAGGCGACGTCATCACCCGGTTCGACGACACCCCGGTGACCAGCCACGAAAGCCTCCGCGTGCAGGTGGCCACCAGCGACGTCGGCAAGGCGTTCAACCTGAACTTCATCCGCGAGGGCCACGAGAAGACGGCGCGGGTCGTGCTGGCGTCGGCCGACGAGGTCGACAAGGGCTTCCAGGGCCGCAGCCGCCGCGTCCCCCGGCCCCGGCAGGATGAGGGCCCGGGCGCGACCGACGTCGCCGGACTCGGCTTCAGCGTCGAGCCGGTCACGCCCGAGCTGGCCGAGAAGTACGGCCACCCGACGGACGCCAAGGGCCTGATCGTCGCCGCCGTCAAGGACGAGGGCGCCGCCCAGGACGCCGGCCTGGCCGTGGGCGACCTGATCACCCGAGTCCTGGCCGACACGAAGTACCACGACGTCAAGGGCGTCAAGGACCTCGAGGGCCTGGTCGCCAAGCGCGACGAGTTCAGCCTCTTCGTCCGCAAGCCCGGCGCCCCCGTCGGCTCCTGGCAGCCGCTGGCGCGGCCCAAGTCGAAGTAACGATCCCTTGATCCGACGAACCGACGACGGGAGGACCCGGCGGCCACGGCCGGGTCCTCCCGTCGTTTTACTTTCATCTGTCATTTATCATGTTATCTTTGTATTATTCATCATTTCTCTTTCTTGAGCGACCCGACCTCGTTGCGCAGCTCCTCGACGGCGTCGATGAGCCGGTCGACCTTCTTGTCGAGGACGCGGATCATCTCGCCGCCGCCGGGCCCGCCCATCATGCCGGCGCCGCCCATCATCGGGCCGCCGCCGGCGCCGGCCATCATGCCGGGCCGCATCATGCCCATCATCCCCATGGGACGGGTCAGCTCGGGGTGCTGCTGGAGCGCGGCGAGGTGCTGGCGGGCGTGCTTGAGGCGGACCTCCGGCTCCTTCAGCTCGGCCTGCTCGGCGGCGTACTGGGCCTCGAGGACGGCCACGTCGGCCTGGGCCTGCCGGAGCTTGTCCGCGCCCGCGGTCCCGGTCTGGACCAGGCGTTCCTGGACCTGGAGCATCTTCCTGGCCTGTTGCAGCCGGACCTCGGTGACATTCGTATGGGCCTTCTTGATGTCGAGCTGGACCTGGAGCAGCTCGATCTCGTCGCGGACGCGGTCGAGGACGGTGGGGGCGCCGACCTCGTCGTCGTCGCGGTCGGCCTTGGGGGCCTCGGCGGCGGGCTTCTGGGCTCGGGTGCTGGCGCCGAAGGGGAGCAGGAGGGCCAGTGCCAGGGCGAGGGTCGCGGGGAGCCAGGGGGCCAGGGCGCGGGCGCGGAGTCGCATGACGATTCTCCTCGGTTTGGGCCACGGGCGGGGGTCGGCCCCGTCCGCGCCCAGTCTAACGGGTCCGGCCGCCCGTCGATATCCGCCACGCGAGGCTTGACTTCGCTCGGGATCTCTTCGTATGATGCACGTGTCGCTCTCGACGGGCGACACGCCTGGCTAAGACGGCCCCACGTGCGGTCCATCGCATGGGTGGGGTTTTTTTACGCCCCCATCCCCCGACGACCGGGCGGGCGGGTAGAACTCGTCCGATGCGATGGCCCCGTGGCCGGCCCGAACCCGGCAATCGAACACGGAGCGCCTCGCCATGTTGACCTTCCAGAGCGTCCTCGTCCCCGTCGACTTCTCCGAGCGTTCCCGCTGGGCCTTCGAGATGGCCCGCGCGCTGGCGAGCAACACCCGCACCCGCCTGGTGGTGCTGCACGTCATCGACGAGGTCCACGTCGCCGAGCAGGCGGTCCTGCTCGACGAGTCCGGCCTCCTGACCGAGTTGCCCGCGGCGGCGCCGGCGCACCTCCAGGCGATCGAGGAGCGGCTCCGCGAGCTCTACCCGACGTCGGCGACCGTCGAGGTCGAGTACCGGCTCCGCGAGGGGGAGCCGGCCGAGGAGGCCGTGCGCCAGGCCAAGGGCCTGGGCTGCGACCTGATCGTCGTGGGCTCGCACGGCCGGACCGGCCTCGACCGCCTGCTCCTGGGCAGCGTCGCCGAGGCGGTGTTGCGCCATGCCCCCTGCCCCGTCCTCGTCGTCAAGTCCCCCGCCGGCGCCGCCGCCCCCGCGCCGGCGAACACCGTGGCCGCGTCGATCGCCTGACGCGAAGTCTCAGCGGCATATTTTCCTCCTTTCCGAACCACACAACTCGATCGATCGAGGGAGGCCGAGCCATGTTGCCCATCAAGACGATCCTGGTCCCGACGGACTTCTCGGAGTCGTCGGAGCACGCCCTGCGGATGGCCTGCGCCCTGGCGAGGGACTACGAGGCGCGGCTGGTCCTGCTCCACGTCGCGCCGCCGCCGATCGTCGGCGGGACGCTCGCCGTGCCGGTCGACCCGCGGTACTACCGCGAGGCGCTCGACGAGGCGCTGGCGAAGGTCGAGCCGGCCGAGCTGCGGGGCCGCGTCGAGCGGCACCTCCGCGAGGGGGACGCGGCGGCCGAGGTCCTGCGGATGGCCGAGGAGAAGGAGTGCGACCTGATCGTCATGGGCTCGCACGGCCGGCGGATGCTCGGCCGGCTGCTCCTGGGAAGCGTCGCCGAGATGGTGATGCGCGGGTCCCCCTGCCCCGTCCTGGTCGTCCGCGCCCCGATCCGGTCGGCGACCCCGGCCCCGGCCCAGGGCGAGGGCGAGGCCCGGCCCGAGCCGGTCGCCACGGCCGCGACCTGAACGGGCCCGGCCCCGGCCCCTTCCCGGCCGGCCGTCGTCGTGCTGAAATCGTCGGGCGGGGCGGCCCGCGTTTCGGCCACGCCGGCCCGGCCGGGAAGGATCATCGTCTATGATTGTTTTACATATGTCGTTCGAATCGGGTCGGCCCGTCGCCTGGGGCGAGTCGCCGCCGGGCGACGCGGCCGGCGTGCCGGCCCCGCGCGGCCGGCGGGCCATCGGGCGGCCGGCGGCGGCCCCGGACTCGCCGTTCGACCCCGGCCCGGCCCGGCTGGTCGAGGCCCTGGGCGTCGTGCCGGGACTCGCGTTCAAGCCGAAAGATGTCGACCCGTGGATTGCCTGGCTGCCGACGGCGGCGGGGCGACCGCTGGCGTCGAGCCCGATCGTCGCCGAGGGGCCCTCCAACGGCGCCACCTTCGCGCCGAGCCCCTGGGGCGTGTCGGCCGTCCCCCTCGATCCGGCGCGGGCCCTCGACCTGCTCGCCGCCGCCCTGGCCGGCCCGACCCTGGCGCCGGGGGTGGTCGTGGGGAAGGCCCTGGAATACTGGGCCGGGGCCCTGCGGTTCGCCGGGGCGCTGGTGGCCCGGCAGCAGTTCCTGCCGGGGATCGAGCGGGTCGGCGACCGGCTCCGGGCGGCCTGGCAACCGGTGGTCGTCGGGCCCGACGCCGCCGCGCGGGCCCTGCTCGCCAAGGCCATGCCCCACGCCTGCCGCGCCCTCGGCCGCGACCCGTCGACACCCCCGACCATCCCCGCCGTCACCGCCCTCGACGCCTTCCTCGCCGTGATGGTCGACCAGCTCGTCCGGTCGACGGTCGCCACCGACGATTCCACGCGCAAGCCGAAGTCGTTCGATAGCGTCCACGACCGCTGGCTCCACGCGTTGCGGTCGGCCGACGGCGTCCTGGGGGGCGACCCGGCCGAGCTCGAGCGGCTGTCGGGCCAGGTCCGCGACTGGCGGCGGCCGATCGCCGTCGCCGCGGCGGCGCCGTTCCGGCTCTGCTTCCGCCTGGAGGAGCCCGAGGCCGACGCCGACCCCTGGCACGTCCGCTACCTGCTCCAGGCCGCCGACGAGCCGAGCCTGCTCGTGCCCGCCGAGGACGCCTGGGCCCCGCGCGGGCCGAGGGCGGCGATCCTCGGCCGGGGCGGCTTCCGCCCCCGCGAGTACCTCCTGGCCACCCTCGGCCAGGCCGCCGGCCTCTGCCCCCGGATCGAGGCGAGCCTGAAGGCCGCCGCCCCCGGCGGCTACGACCTCGACAACCCCGGCGCCTTCGAGTTCCTCGACCGACGCGCCTGGCTCCTCGAGCAGGCCGGCTTCGGCGTCCTCCTGCCGGCGTGGTGGTCCCGCAAGGGGACCAAGCTCCGCCTCGCCGCCCGGGCCGTCGTCAAGGCCCCCAAGCTGACGAGCAAGAGCGGCCTCTCGCTCGATCAATTGTTAAGATTCCGATGGGAAATCGCGCTCGGCGACCAGACGCTCACCCTCCGCGAGCTGCGCGCGCTGGCCAAGCTGAAGACGCCGCTGGTGAAGGTCCGCGGCCAGTGGGTCCAGCTCAGCGCCGAGGAGATCCAGGCGGCGCTCGACTTCTGGAAGACGAAGGGGGACGAGTCGATCGCGGCCCGCCGGGTCGTCCACATGGCCCTCGGCGCCGTCGACGCGAAGCCGCCCGGCGGCCTGGCCTTCGAGGGGGTGCGGGCGGAGGGCTGGATCGGCGAGTTGCTGGCCCAACTCCAGGGCGGCGCGGGGTTCGAGGCCCTCACCGTCCCCGAGGGCTTCCGGGGCAGCTTGCGGCCGTATCAAGGTCGCGGCTACTCGTGGCTCGGCTTCCTCCGGCGCTGGGGCTTCGGCGCCTGCCTCGCCGACGACATGGGCCTGGGCAAGACCGTCCAGACCCTCACCCTGCTCCAGCACGACTGGGAAGCCACCGCCCCCCGGTCGCGGCGGCCGACGCTCCTGATCTGCCCGATGTCGGTCGTCGGCAACTGGCAAAAAGAGGCCGCGCGGTTCACCCCCGAATTGCCGGTGATGGTCCACCACGGCCTCGGCCGCGCCAGGGGGGCCGAGTTCAAGAAACAGGCGAAGACGCATGCGTTGGTCCTTTCCAGCTTCGCCCTCCTGCACCGCGACTTCGACGCGCTCAAGGCGATCCCCTGGGACGGCGTGATCCTCGACGAGGCCCAGAACATCAAGAACCCGCAGACCAAGCAGGCCCAATCCGCGCGGGCGTTGAAGGCCGATTACCGAGTCGCCCTGACGGGCACGCCGGTCGAGAACCACGTCGGCGACCTCTGGTCGATCATGGAGTTCCTCAACCCCGGCCTCCTCGGCAGCCAGGCCGAGTTCAAGCGGTCGTTCCACGTGCCGATCCAGGTCAACCGCGACCCCGACGCCGCCCGACGCCTCCAGCGCCTCACCGCCCCGTTCATCCTCCGCCGCCTCAAGACGGACAAATCCATCATCGCCGACCTCCCCGACAAGCTCGAGATGAAGGTCTTCTGCACCCTCACCAAGGAGCAGGTCTCGCTCTACGAGGCCGTCGTCGACGAGACCGCCAGGGAGCTCGAGGAGGCCGAGGGCATCCAGCGCAAGGGATTGGTCTTAGCAACACTTTCCAAGTTAAAGCAGGTCTGCAACCACCCGGCCCACTTCCTCGGCGACAACTCGCCGATCCCCGGCCGCTCGGGCAAGCTGGCGCGGCTGACGGAGATGCTCGAGGAGGCGCTCTCGGCCGGCGACAAGGCGCTGGTCTTCTCGCAGTTCTCCGAGATGGGCCTGCTCCTCCAGCGCCACCTCCAGGAGACCTTCGGCCGCGCCGTCCCCTTCCTCCACGGCGGCGTCCCCAAGTCGAAGCGCGACACGATGGTCGAGTCCTTCCAGAAGGGCAACGGCGACGGCCCGCGCATCTTCCTGCTGACGGTCAAGGCCGGCGGCACCGGGTTGAACCTGACGGCCGCCAACCACGTCTTCCACTTCGATCGCTGGTGGAACCCCGCCGTCGAGAACCAGGCCACCGACCGCGCCTTCCGGATCGGCCAGTCCAAGTCCGTCCAGGTCCACAAGTTCGTCTGCGTCGGCACCCTCGAAGAGAAGATCGACGACATGATCGAGAACAAGAAGGCCGTCGCCGGCATGGTCGTCGGCAGCGGCGAGGACTGGCTCACCAAGCTCTCCACCGCCGAGTTGAAGGAGCTGTTTGCGTTGCGGAGGGAGGCGCTGGGAGAATAGGCGGCGAGATCGTCGAGTCCTCGGGGAATCCATTCATGACGAGCCCGCGCGATCGACGTTTCGGCCTCGCCGACGCGATGATCCTCGTCGCCGCGATCGGGGTCGGTCTCGCCCTGGCCAGGATGATGGAGAGGTTGACATTCGCGTATTATGAAGTGGTCTATTATTCACCGTTCTCCACGGTGGTTCGAGACGACCCGTCGACGCGCGGGCTGTTCGAGCGCCTGGTCTTCCGGTCCTTCGTCCTCCTACCCGCATTCGCGACGTCGTTCACGTGGGCCATGCTCGCCATCCGCCTCCGCGCCCCCCGGCCTCCCCTGCGTCGGCTCGCCCGGCAGCCCGGGGCCGTGGCCTGCGCCGTCGCGACGATGGCCACGGCGATCGTCGCGATGCACTGCCTCATCTTGACCCTATTGAATCAAAAATACAGCAACTACCAAATGAACTTCGTGCCCCTGGCCCTGGACGTCGGCTGGGCCGTCTCGGGGGCGTGGGCGACGCTCCTGTTGGCCGGCCGGTGGAGGCCCGAGCCGTCGTGGATCGACCGCGGAGGCCGGTGCCTGGGACTCGTCTGGATCCTCATGGTCGTTCTCTTCTATGTCGCCGTATACGCCGAGGTGCTGTAGGGGAGAGTAGGGCGTGTGCAACACGCCGTCCGGGGGTCAGGACGGCGTGTTGCACACGCCCTACGGGAACTGTAGGGCAGGGCTCGCCCTGCCGCCTCCGTCTCTATAGAATCGAAGAGGCAGGGCGAGCCCTGCCCTACGGGGACTCGTCTTCCGACCCGCGAGGGGCCGACCTCTCGCGCGACGATCCGGGGGAACCCAGGTCATGCCCCAGCGCAAGCCTCCCAAGCGGTTGTTCAAGAATCCGGACCACATCTCCAGCTACCACCTGCCGAGCCGGTCGCCGATGAAGCGGATGGACCGGATGGCGCGGGAGCACGAGGATGTCTTGCAGAATATCGAGTTCGTCCTCATGAGATGCTTCGAGGAGGACGGCACGATCGACGATCGGGCGATCGACGAGGCGTTGCGCGCGAGCCTCGGGAACTACGAGCCGGCCGACCCGAGGGCGCAAGGCATCATCGCCGCGTTGCGGTCGATCCGGGAATTGCGCGAGGACGTCGAGGAGCACGTCTGGCGCGCGGCGCTCACGGTCGTGCACGACTCGGTGAAGCGGCATTCGGAATTGCGGCGGGGTGAGCGAGAATACCTGAGGTTCATCGCGGAATTCGTCGAGTGATCGAATGTCCAACGGGGAATGACACCATGTCCTGGTGGCGCGAGCGCGAGCGGTACGGCTACGGCGAGTTCTTCCCGCCCTCGCGACCGCGCGAGGCGAAGGGGGGGATCAAGGCGCGGTCGAAGCGGGGCGATTTCGGCGAGACCTGGTGGGCGAAGCGCTGGATCGCGGTGCTGGAGGGGTTCGACATCGGCGCGCGGCTCAACCGCGGCCGGTCGTACGCGCGGAAGGGGCAGGTGCTGGACGTCGAGATCGACAAGGGGATCGTCCGCGCCCGGGTGCAAGGCTCGCGGCCGAAGCCATATGAGGTCGTCATCCAGGCGCGGACGCTCTCGCCGGCGGACTGGGAGCGCCTCACCGAGGCCCTCGCCGGCCAGGCGATCTACGCGGCGAAGCTCCTGGCCGGCGAGATGCCGCGCGAGATCGAGGAGGTCTTCGAGGGGGCCGGCCTGTCGCTCTTCCCGGCCAGGCTCGGCGACCTGACGACCAAGTGCTCGTGCCCCGACTGGTCGAACCCGTGCAAGCACATCGCCGCGGTGTATTACCTCCTCGGCGAGGAGTTCGACCGCGACCCCTTCCTCATCTTCACCCTCCGCGGCCGCAACCGCGACGAGTTCCTCGCCCGCCTCGGCGAGGTCGGCGGCCCAATCACGAGCGCCGACGAGGTCGTCGAACCTCCCGCCGCCCCCGAGCCCCTCGCCGCCGACCCGCGCCTCTTCTGGGGCGGAATCCCCCCGACCTCCGACCCGATCGGCCACGTCGAGGCGCCCCCCGTCCCCGCCGCGTTGCCGAAGCGCCTCGGCGGCTTCCCCTTCTGGCGCGGCCACGAACACTTCCTCGACGCCATCGAGCCCATCTACACCCTCGCCTCTCAGCGCGGCCTCGACGCCGTGTTGCCGGGGGGATCTGCCACAGAGGACACAGAGGGCACCGAGAGGACTAGAGGGAATCCACGAACCCGACGCGCAAGCGAGGGCTCTTCCTAACCCGATGCGCGAGCGAGGGATTCTTGGGAAAGACCCTCGCTCGCGCATCGGGTTCGTACAGAGGCCTTCTCCCTGTGCCCTCTGTGTCCTCTGTGGCAAATCCCCATCATCGCGATCCATGAGATCGCGGTGATGGTCAGGCCGAGGGCCAGGCCGGGCGGGTCGTAGCGCATCAGGATCGTGTGCATGCCGGGGTCGGGCAGGACGACGACGCGATGGGCGTGATCGCCGCGGAGGATGGGCGCGGGGCGACCGTCGAGGAGGGCGGACCAGCCGGGCATCCAGGTGTCGGCGACGACGAGAAGGCCCGGCGCGGTCGTCGTCACGCGGATCTGGACGCGGTCGGGGTCGGTCGCGTCGTAGGAAGCGGGGGTGAAGGGCTGGCGCGGGCCGGCGAGGTGGGCGAGGGGGTCGGTCGGCAACAGGACGGCGTCGCGGGGAGCGACGTCGGCGAAACGTCTCACCATGTCGGCATCGTCCGGCGCGACGACGGCGCGGCCGACGACGAAGGCGCGGGGCAAAACGGTCGGGTTGCGGTAGATCGTGAACGGCGAACCGTCTCGGGTCCCGGTCGCGACGACCGGCCAGGGGGCGTCGGGCAAGGGGCGGTCGGTGACGAGGAAGGCGACGTTCATGCGGTCGAGCACCCCCTGGAGGACCGCCGCGGAGTCGCCGACTCGCGGGCGGAGCGGGGTGAAGAGAGGATAGGTTTGCTCATACAAGTCGGCGGCGTGCTGGACCTGGAACGAGTCGTTGGCGTTGGTCTTCTCGAGGCCGTGGCGGAAGGCGGCGAGGTCGTCGAAGAAGGCGTCGCGGGCGCGGATGCGGAACGGGCCCGGCGGGCGGAGGCGGTCGATCGCGGCGGCGACGGGGTCGGGCGGGAGCCAGTGGCCGGCCGGGGTGGTCCTGACCAGGAACAGGCCCGACGCGGCCAGCTCCGCCAGCGCGACCGCGCCGAGGGCCTTGGCCGCCAGCCGGCGGCGATCGGGCCGGCGGGCCAGCAGGCCCAGCGTCGCGGCCGTCGCGGCGAGCGAGCCGAGGAAGACGGGGTCGCGGACCAGCCGCGAGGTCCCCAGCGCCCAGCGCTTCCAGACCCGGACCCCGGGCCGCGCGGGCACGTCCTCGATCCCGCAGGCGACCACGACGACCTGACCGGCTGCGAGCATCGCGACGATCAGCGCCAGGGCGCGGAGGTGGTGGCGGAAGAGGGCCCGAGGCCCGTCTCCGGGCCGCAATGCCGCCTCGACGCCGAAGCCGGCGAGCATCGCGCCTGCGAAGCTCGCGAGGAAGAGCGAACGGGCCGGGACTCGGAAGCGGTCCATCGCCGGCACGACCTCATAAACGATCGCGAACAGGCCGAGCCAGCGCCCCGCGGCGAAGACGACCGCCCCGACCGCCAGGGCGCCCCAGCCGACCACCGCCGCCCGCTGCGGCCGGCGCGCGAGGGCCAGGATCGCCAAGGTCAGCGGGGCCCAGCCGATCGCGAGCTGGGTCTCCCAGAAGTTGCCGTAGCCGACGTAATCGGCCGGGCCGCCGAGGGCCCTCGGGCTCAGCCATCGGAGCAGGTCGAGCGGCAGGAGGTGATACCGCCCCGCCCCGTCGATCGTCAGCCGCGAGCGCCGCAACGTCCAGGGCCCGACCATCGCGCACGGTAACCACTCGACCGCCGCCAGGCCGATCGCCAACGCCAGCGCGAGGCCCCACGCCCCGAGCCCGACGACGGCCCGCCGCCGTCGCCCATCCCTCCAGTCGATCCCCGCCCCCGCCACGGCCCAGGCCGTGAGGGCCACGACCAGATAACACCACTCCTGCGGGTGCCCGCAGAGCAGTGGCATCGCCAGGGCGAACGGCAGGAACCACCCCCCGCGCATCAATTCGTGCCGAAGCCGCAACAGACCCAGGAACGCCCACGGATACCAGCTCGCGGCCCAGACGTGCGGATAATGACCTTCATACGTCTGTGCCAGGACGTAAGGAGACAGTTCGAAGCAGGCGGCGGCGATAAAGGATGCGTAAAACCCAAGCCTTAACGTTCGGGCCAGCGTAAAGACGCCGAGGCCGCCCCAGAGGAGGTGGGCGACGGTCAGCCAGCCGGGCGCGGCGGGGCTCGAAGACTGGCGGGCGAGCCAGGCGGGGGGGTAGAAGAGGCCGGCCTGGGGGTTGCCGACGTTGGGCCGGCCGCCGAAGCCGGAGGGGTCCCAGAGCGGGGGCCAGCCCCGGCCGGCGGTCGCCGCGAGCCGGGGCAGGAGGAAGCGGGTCAGGTCGTTGCCGGGCCGGGCGACGCCGGGGGGCCGCGCCTCGTCGACGGCCGGGCGGCGGCCGTCGACGAGCAACGAGCCGGGCGCGAGGGCCAGCGGGGCGAACGCGACGAGCAAGGGGGCCGCGAGGGCCAGCGGGGCGAGGCTTCGGGCACGCGGTCGCATGGGCAGGTCCGTCCGCCCGCGGTCAGCCGGCGCGGCGCCGGGGCAGGGCGAGCGGCGGCGGGCCGTGCCGGCCGGCGCGGAGGCTGCCGATCAGGTCGAAATAGCGGTCCAGGTGCGCGGCCTCCGACCACTCGCCGGCGCGCATCGCGAAGCCGCGGTGCGCCAGCTCGTCGCGGAGGTCGTCGTCGTGGACGACCCGCCGCAGCGCCAGGAGCAGTTCGGCGTCGGTCCGGTAGCCGAGCCCGCCGCCGCTGGCGACGCCGGTCTCGGCCAACGCGCCGCCGTCGAGGTGGACGACCACGGGCGTCCGCACCGCGAAGGCCTCGAGCACCACGTAGCCGAAGGTCTCGGGGAAGAGCGACGGCACGACCACCGCCCTCGCCCCGTGGAACAGCCGCGCCAGCCCGTCGCCGCCGAGCAATCCCTCGAACCGCACGTTCTTCAGGCCCGAGGCCAGCGCCCGCAAGGCCGGCTCGTACGGGCCGGCGCCGGCGATCCGCAGGTCGACCTCGGGCAGGAATCGCATCAGGGGGATCAGGCGCTGGAAGCCCTTCATCTTGACCAGGCGGCCGGCCGCGGCCAGGTACGGCCGGCCCGAGGGCGACGGCTCCGCGTCCTCGAGGCCGCCGGACCAGTCGTCGGGGAGGAAGTAGGGCAGGTGGACCATCGGCGCGCCGATGCCGCGGCGGCGGTGCTCCTCCAGCGCGTGCCGCGACGGGAAGATCAATGCGTCGAGCTGCTGGAGGCCGCGGTCCAGGGCGCCGGTCTGCCGCCAGAGCTGGGGGGGACGGCGGCCCGCCAGGCAGCACGCGACGCAGCTCGGGCCGTCGCAGGGCTTGCGGTCGAACTTCCAGAGCAGGTGCATCGGGCAGATCAGCCAGTGCTCGCGCGCCGTCATCAGGCGCAACGCCGAGCGGCCCATCGCCAGCACGCCCGGGCCGCCGACGAGCGAGATGTTGTGGAAGTGGACGACGTCGGTCTCGACCGCGTCGAGGGCGCGGCGGAGCACCTCGGTCTTGAACACCGGCCGGCCGCTGACCTGGGTGGCGATCGGCGAGAGGGGCCCGAACCGGCTCCGCAACGGGTGGATGTGCAGGCCCGGCGGCGGCTCGTACGGGCGCAAGGGGTGCCGGCCCCGGACGGCCTCGAAGGCATCCACGCAGTAGAAGACGTGGACCTCGTGCCCGCGCCGACAGAGGGCACGCGACAGCCGGTCGACGTAGGCCGCATCGCCGCCGAAGCTGTGCGGGCCGAAGAACGTCGTGACCATGCAGAACTTCACGCCGACCTCCTTGTCGTCCGGTCCCCGGCCTCCATGCCGAGGGGGGAGGGCGGGCCCTCCCCATACCAGAACCGGCACGATCGGGCCAGTTCCTTATTGATCGACCGAGGGCGCCGCGGCCCGGCCCTTACCAGTAGATCCACTCGTAAGGGGGGTCGAGCAGGCGGATCTCGTCGCTCCGGAGGTCGCGGTCGTCGCCCAGCTTCTGGAAGCTCAGGCGGAGGGTCTTGTAGCGGGTGATCGGCTTGCCGCCGTCGGGGGGCTTGAGCTCCTGCATGCCGTCGGAGAGGCCGCGGATGTAGACGGTATACAGGTCGGCCTTGGGGTCGACCGCCTCCCAGACCGCCACGCCGAAGACCGCGTCGTCGATCCCTTCCTTCTTGCCGCTGGGGGGGATCATCCCCATGACCTCGACGGCCCCGAGGAGCGGCCGGGTCGGGTCCTCGCTGGCCTCGATCACCTTGACGGCCTGCGGCAGGACGGTGTCCTGGTACCGCTTGCCGGTGTCGGTCACGAGGACGAACTCCGGCGTGAAGGCCCGCGGGGCGCCGGTGTGGTTGATGACGCGATAATAGATGTAATGCAGGACCCGCCGCCCCTTGCCGGGGATCTGGACGGTCTTGATCCGCATCGGCAGGAAGGCGAAGTCGAGCACCCAGATCCCCTGCCGGTCCTTGGGCAGGACCGTCGCGTCGACGACCGTCCAGTTGGCGCCGGTCTCGCCGCGGCGGACCGGGGTCGTCGTCAGGGTCGGCAGCAGCTTCGCCTCGGGGATCGGCGGCGGCAGCGGGTACTTGTCCTTCGCGTCCTTCTTCTCGCCGTCGTCCTGGGCCAGGCACAACCGCGCTCCCGGCAGCCCGAAGGCCAGGACGCGCAACACTTCCCGACGAGACGGTCGCTTGAGCACGGGCCTGCTCCCCGATTGGAGTGAGGACGGTCGGACCTCGGATGTGGAGCCGGGAGGACGATCGCAGAGAAGGGACTCGTCGCCCCTCCAATCTAACCCCGATTCCGCCGGCCGGTCAAGCCGAGCCGCACGCCTTGCCCCATTGTCCTAACTTCGCCCGGCGACACCCCGGCGGTCGCCTCGCCAACCCGTCACAGCCCGCACAAGGTCCGTACCGGGTCCTAGAGCGGTTTACCCATGAGCTGCATACAGGCCGGCCTGTTGGAACCAGCCGATGATGTCCTGGTCGGTTACCTCTCGCAACGCGTCACCGATGGCGTCGTAGAGATCCCCTCTGACCCGAGCCGCGACCCGGCGCAG
>DASZMJ010000113.1:0-23314 GCA_035551935.1 Isosphaeraceae bacterium | reverse complement strand
ACCGGGCCGTGCCGAGCCCCCCCTGCGCCCGGGCGATCGCCGCGACTTGATCCACGGTCAGGGTCGGGTCGGAGAACGAGACGCCCCAGCGGCCATTGTTTTGAAGATCGATGAAGGCCGGGGCGATCCAGTCATCCTCGGGCGACGGCGGCTCGGGTCCCTCGGCCAGCTCGACCGCCGAGAAAACGCCCCCGGCCACTTTTCCGCGCACCCAATGGCCCGTTTCGTGGTGCCGCGCGACGACTTCTATCATCAATATCCTTGAATTCTTCTTGCCACAGAGAGCACAGAGGGCACAGAGAGGAAGTGAACCCATGCTTGCTGCAATTCCTGCCCCCTTCCTCTCTGTGTCCTCTGTGCTCTCTGTGGCAAATCTCTCATCTCACCTCCAGCTCGGCCCTCGTCCCTTCGCGGCGGTGCAGCGCGGCGGCGACGAAGTCGCGGAAGAGGGGGTGGGAACGAGTGGGCTTGGAGAGGAACTCGGGGTGGAACTGGACGGCGAGGAACCAGGGGTGGTCCTGGAGCTCGACGATCTCGACGAGGTCGCCGTCGGGGCTGGTGCCGGTGGCGACGAAGCCGGCCTCCTCGAACGCCTTGCGGTACGCATTATTGAACTCGTAGCGATGGCGGTGCCGCTCGGCGACCCGACCCTCACCGTAGGCGGCGCGGGCGAGGCTGTCGGGGGCGAGGTCGCAGGGCCAGGAGCCTAATCGCATCGTCCCGCCGCGCTGGCGGACGTGGGCCTGGTCCTCCATCAGGGCGATGACCGGATGCTGCGTGGCGGTGTCGAACTCGGTGCTGTTGGCGTCCTCCAGGCCGAGGACGTCGCGGGCGAACTCGACGGCGGCGCACTGCATCCCTAAACAGATCCCGAAGAACGGGATGCCGCGGGTCCGGGCGTAGCGGACCGCGTCGATCTTCCCCTCGATCCCTCGCATGCCGAACCCGCCGGGCACGAGGATGCCGTCGGCCCCGCCGAGGACCCCCGCCGCGCCGCCGTTGCGGCCGACCTCCTCGGCCTCGACCCGCAACACCCGCACCCGCGCCTTGTTGGCGATGCCGGCGTGGTCGAGCGACTCGTACACCGACTTATAAGCGTCGCGATGCCGCATGTACTTGCCGACGACGGCGATCGTGACCTCGTGGTCCGGGTTCTTGATCCGGTGGACCAGCTCGCGCCAGTCGTCGATGTCCAGCTTGTCGGCCTTCAAGGCGAGGCGGCGGACGATGATGTCATCCAGGCCGTTGGCGACCAGGCTCAGGGGGACCTCGTAGATGCTGTATTCCTTGTCGCGCTCCTCGATGACGGCCTTGCGCTCGATGTTGCAGAACAGGGCGATCTTGTCGCGGTCGTCGGGGCTGATCGGGTGCTCGGTCCGGCAGATGAGGATGTCGGGCTGGATGCCGATCTGCCGCAAGGCCCCGACGGAGTGCTGCGTCGGCTTGGTCTTCAGCTCGCCGGCCGCCTTCAGGTACGGCACGAGCGTCAGGTGGATGTACAGGCAGTTCTCGCGGCCGACGTCCAGGGCGTACTGGCGGATGGCCTCCAGGAACGGCTGGCCTTCGATGTCGCCGACGGTGCCGCCGATCTCGGTGATGACGACGTCGACGTCGTCGCCGGTCAGGCGGCCGATGGCGGCCTTGATCTCGTCGGTGATGTGGGGGATGACCTGGACGGTCCGCCCCTCGTAGTGCTTCCCCTCGCGCTCTTTCTGGATGACGGACAGGTAGATCTTGCCGGTCGTGTAGTTGCAGTCGCGGGTCAGCGGGGCGTCGGTGAACCGCTCATAATGGCCGAGGTCCAGGTCGGTCTCCGAGCCGTCATCCAGGACGTAGACCTCGCCGTGCTGGTACGGGCTCATCGTGCCCGGGTCGACGTTGAGGTACGGGTCGAACTTCTGGAGCCGGACCCGCAACCCCCGGTGCTCCAGCAGCATCCCGATCGACGCGCACGTCAGCCCTTTGCCCAGCGAGCTGACCACGCCCCCCGTCACGAAGATATGCTTGGCCATCGCACCCCGCTCCCCGTGGCCGCCCGCCCCATCACCAACGTGAGAGTATAACACGCGGGTCAAATGGCCCGGGGCGACGTCCAGTCCCGGGGCTCAGATGCAGTAGTCCTCATCAAGACCGCGGCGGAGCGACTCACGGTACTCCCCGCCGAGCCGGACCATTTCCTCGAAGGCGGGATCGTCCGCGAACCTGCCGGCCCCTTCGATCCACCACCTCCAGGGGGCGTCCTTCGACCCGGTTGTGGGCCCGGTCCCGATGAGGACCAGTCCGGCGAGCTTCAGTTGCGCCTTCAACTGTTCGATGGCCTCTTCCAAATGCGGCCAATCGCTCCTCGATCCGATCCCGCTCCATCGGTGTTCCCCCGGAAAAAAGCATCTCGCCCGTCCCCTCCTCTGGGACAACGCACATCTTCTTGATAGACTCAAGGAGGATGGATCGACCCAGGCTTACACCCGAAGGTCCGTACCGAGGTTCCCGGAGTCCACTCCCATGCCACCGATCCGGCTGAACCGCCGGCGCTTCCTGGGCTGTTCGGCCGCGGCGGGCCTGGCCCTGGCGCAGGGGAAGGTGGGCGAGGCGGAGCACGGGGAAGGCAAGACGGTGCGGCTGGGCCTGATCGGCCTGGGCAACCGGGGGACGACCCTGCTGCGGACGGCCCTCGAGCTGCCGGGGGCGAAGGTGGTGGCCGTCGCCGACGTCGAGCCCAGGCACCGCGACCGGGCCCAGGGGATCGCCGAGAAGGCGTCGGGATCGCGGCCCGAGGCGTTCGAGTCCGCCGGCAAGCTGCTGGAGCGGCCCGACGTCGACGCGGTCCTCGTCGCCTTGCCGTGCGACCTCCACGCCCCGACGGCCGTCGAGGCGATCCGGGCCGGCAAGCACGTCTATCTCGAGAAGCCGCTGGCCCCGACCCTGGCCGAGTGCGACCTCGTCATCGCCGAGGCCGCCCGGGCCCCGGACCTGGCCGTCCACGTCGGCTTCCAGCGGCGGTCCAACCCGCGGTACCGCGAGGGGGTTGACTTGATCCGACGGGGCGAGCTCGGCACGTTGCTCGAGGGGCGGGCGGCCTGGAACAGCAGCAACGGCCCGGTCCGCGGCCACGACGACTGGCTCGCCCGCCGGGCCCGCTCCGGCGACTTCATGGTCGAGCAGGCCGTCCACGTCTGGGACCTCTTCCACTGGCTCAAGGGCGAGCCCCCCATCCGCGCCTTCGGCTGCGGCCGCCGCGACGTCTTCGCCCACCTCCAGCCGACCCGCGACGTCACCGACCACTACGCCGCCACCCTCGAATGGGCCGACGGCTTCCACCTCGGCTTCGTCCAGAGCTGGATCGACCCGGCCGACGACGCCTTCACCGGCATCCACCAGCGCATCGTCGGCGCCGCCGGCGGCCTCGACTTCGGCACCGGCGTGGCCACGTTCCGGGATCGCTCCCGGCCCCGATTGACCATCCACCCCGGCCCCCAGCCCGACACCCGCGCCGCCCTCTCGACCTTCCTCGACGCCGCCCGCGGCCGCGAGCCGTCCCCGCCCCCGTTGAGCCTCGCCGAGGCCCGCGAGGCGACCCTGACGGGCCTTCTCGTCCGTCGCGCCGTCGACTCCCGCCGCCCCGTCACCCGCGACGAGGCCCGCGCCGAGGGGTGAACACCGAGCCCGAGTCGTCTTGACCCGACCGCGACCGGCGGCCATCATGGCCCCGGCGGGCCCGTGGCCGGAGGCCGACAACCCGCCTCGCATCGCAACGACGCGATGCGATCCGTACCCGACCCACGATCGTCCGGTCCGCAAGGAGGCCAACCGATGACGTTCGAAGAGTGTCACGCCCGGATCGTCGCCATCCGGCGCCGCCAGGGGACGCGCTGCCCCCTGGTCCGCGTCGACTGCGGCGGCAACGTCTACCACGGCCGGCTCACCCGCGCCGACAGCGACCCCGAGCACCGCGACCGCCACCAGCCCCACTCCCCCTACGGCATCCTCGTCCTCGAGGGCCTCGGCCTCGCCCGCGGCCCCGAGACCATCCTCCAGATCGCCAGCATCCCCGACGACGGCATCAGGGACGTGGAGGAGAATTGAAGGGGAATTGATCCGCAGATGACGCGGATTTCGCAGATCAATAAAAAGATTATTGATCTGCGAAATCCGCGATCCGATTCACCCCGCCCCCCGGCGTCATCGGCAATTCCTGCACGACGGCCCCGAACCGCTCGCCGCCGATGGCGACCTCGACCCGCGTGCGGTGCGTCGCGGACTTGACCTTGACCATCGCGAGGCCGACCCGCTTGCCCCAGCGCGGCGAGTACGCCAGCGACGTGGGCTCGACGGCGGCGAGGTCGCCGGCCGGCTCGGTCCGGGGCCCGTCGTCGATCACGAGACCGCGCAAAATCTTGTTCACATGCCCCATCGCGTCGAGTCGCGCGACGGTCTCCTGGCCGAGGTAGCATCCCTTCGTGAAGCTGATCGCGCGGGCGTTGCGGCCGGCCTCCTGGGGCAGGCTGGCCGTCGTGATGTCGCGGCCGAAGACGGGCGTGCCGGCCTCGATCCGGAGCGCATCGAACTCGTCACGCGACAGGTCGGTCAGCCCGAGCGGCCCGCCCGCGGCGCGGAGGGTGTCGAGGATCGCCGCCGCGTCGTCGCGCGCGCCGATCAGGGTCAGGCCGGGCGAGCCCGTGGGCGACTCGCGGATGAGCTCGATGGACCGCCCCGCGATCGAGGTTTTGCAATTCGCGAGGTCGGCAAAATCGGGGAGATCGACGTCGAACTCGAGGATCGGATCCTCCTCGAGCGCGCCGGCGAAGTGGACCTCGAAGGTCCGGGCGCCGAGGTCGTCGAGCGCGATGTCATCGAAGATCGCGTATTCTTCGAGATGGGGTCGGAGGTGCTCCAGGGCCCCTTCGTCGGCGCGGAGGAGGATGGCATCGGCGCGGGCGTGCAACGTCACGAAGCCGAGGGTCTTGCCCTGCGGGCTGGTCACGAACGCCTCGCAACCAACACCGACGGCGAGGCCCTTGACGTCATTGGTGGTCAGGTTGTGCAGGAACTTGACGCGGTCCGGGCCGGTCACGAGCAGGCGGACGCGGTCGGATCGGTCGATCCAGGCGACGCCGCTTCGGGCGGCCTGATAGCCCGCGAAGGACGGATCGCTCACGTCGCCTCCTCCTCGTCGAGGACGACGGCACGGGTGCGGTCGGCCTGGCTGACGAACAGGCACGAGTCGCTCGACGCGACGAGGCGGAGGGCCTCGGCGGGACGCGCGAGGGGGATCATGCCGAGGTCGTCGACGAGGTCGTCGGCCAGGGCGCTGAGCAGGTAGACGTCGGCCCTCGCCAGGGACGAGGCGAGCCGTCGCGCGGCGGGAGAATCGACCTCGCCCTCCGCGGCGCGGAGGGCGGCGGAGAAGGCGCGAGGGTCGTCGGCGCCGCGGAGGCGACTCAGGGCCGGGCCGGGCTCGCCCGAGGCCCGCGAGAGGAGGACGATCTTGCCGCCGCCGCGGACGAGGCGCGACGCGGTGGCGAGCCCTTCGGCCAGGTCGTCGAGCCCCGTCGGCCGGCCCGGCGAGCCGATGCCCGCGACGACCAGCGAGGCGCGACCTTCGGGCCGGAACGTCCAGGCCGCGTCGACGGCCGCCATCCCCTCGGCGCGGACGGTCGTCTCCAGGCCGGCGAGCACCCCCGAGACGCCCCCCGAGCCGGTCGTGACGCCGATATGGAACTGGCTCCCGAGGAGCCAGCTCACCGCGGCCGACTCCCGGAGCGCCGGCCGCTCGCGGTCGCGGTCCGGGGTGTCGTCGCGGGCCTGGGCGCGCTCGGCGCGTTGGGTCTCGGCGTCGCTGAGGCCGGGGAAGAGGACCCCCCAGGGGCCGCGGTAGCCGAGCACCGGGTCGTAGCCGAGCCGGCCGACGGGCACGACGCAATCGGCGTCGGTGACGTCACGGTCGAGGTAGATCCGCCGCCCCTCGGGCGTGCTGGCGAGATAGGCGATCCGCGACCGCTCCTCCGGGTCGTGGACCGACCACGAGACGCCCGCCGGCAGTCGGCCCTCGGCCAGCGCGATCGGCCCCGAGGCGATGACGCGGACCCCTTCGGGCTCGACCCCGGCCTCGAAGAGGGCCTCGCAGATCGCGCCCAGGACCGTCGGGACCTCGGGGACCTCCGGGTCGACCGCGAGGACGACCCGGTCGCCCGGCACGACCGCCCGGCGCAAGGGCGGGTAGTCGCGCGGGTGTTCGATCGCCGCGCGGACGAGCGGCCCGACTTCGGCGGGGTCGGTCGCCCCGGGCCCGTCCCAGGCCCCGACGAGCCGGTCGTCGGGCACCTCGAGCTCGAGCCGCTCGTCGTCGAACCTCACCGCGACCCGCATCCCACCTCGCCCCCCCGCCGCGGCCCATCGTCCCGGTCGATCGGCCCTGTCCCGAGCCATGCCAGCGCATGATAGGCCCCCCCGCTCGCCCCGGTCAAGCACACCCGACTCGCCTCCGCTTGCCCAACTTCTCCGCGCACCCCGGACGCCGTCGACCCCTCCGGATCGGCCTTCGCTGCTGCATTACGGTCGACCGAGGGCCCGATCCGGGCCTCAGACGACCCCGGGGATCGCCGCCGCCGGCCCCGGCAACCCCGCCGACGGGCGCCGGGTGCCGACCGACCGCGAAGAGGCCGCGGCATGCCGGATCGGCTTGATCGATCAATATGGGCGCATTCGTTCGCTCGATCCTGCGGTCAGGACGGGCGTGGCGCCGCGATGTCGATCATTCCGAGCGGAATCGCGCCGCCGGGCGCCTGAGGGGCTCGACGCGGGCCGGGCCGGCGCCTCCGATGAATGATGCGACGTGGAGCCGGTCGCCTCGCGGCGCGGCCCGGCCAATGGCGGCCGGGGCGTGATCGGAGGACACCCCCCGCCGGTTCAAAGACCGGGATGGCGAACATGCGGACGATCCTCCGGGTCGCCCTGGCGGGGTTGTTTTGCGCCGCAATGGTAGGCGCGATCGTCCCCCTGGTGCTCGAGGTCGGCGGGCCGGCCGCCGCCATGCCGGGACGGCACGAGGCCCCAGCCCCGACGGGCGGGTCGGACCCGTCGTTCCCGCTCTTCAGCGACGGCGGGTTCGAGACCGGCGGCTACCCGACGGCCGTGCAGTTCACCGGCCCGACCGGCGACGACACGATCGCCGAGCTCCGCGCCGCGATCGGCTCGCGGGCCGACCGGGGCCTCGCCGAGCTCCGCGCGCGGCTCCGGGCGCAGCCGATCGACACCCCCGCGGGGCGGCTGGCGGCGACCCGAATCGAGACGAGTATATCATATTTATACATGTACAATGGAGAGTTTGACCGGGCCTCGGCGTGGGCCGAGCGGGCGATGGCCGACGGCGGCGACGGGCCGCGCGAGATGCGGGCCTGCTTCGTGGCCCTGCTCGGCGTCATCGCGCTGCGGCGGGGCGAGGTCGAGAACTGCCTGGAGTGTCGCGGGCCGTCGAGCTGCATCCTCCCGATCGACCGCGCCGCGATGCACCGCAAGCAAGACGGCGCCCGCGAGGCGATCCGGCGGTTCACGGACTACCTGGCCGAGCGCCCCGGGGACCTGGGCGTCCGCTGGCTGTTGAACGTCGCCTACATGGCCGTCGGCGAGTACCCCGAGGGGGTCCCGCCGCGGTTCCTCGTCCCGCTCGACCGGCTCGCCTCGCGGCTCGACGTCGGCCGGTTCGACAACGTGGCGATCGACGTGGGCCTCGGCGCGCGCGGGCCGAACCTGGCCGGCGGCAGCGCCTTCGACGACTTCGACGGCGACGGCCGGCCCGACGTCGTGACCTCGTCGTTCGACGCCGACCTCGGCGCGTCGTTCTACCACAACAACGGCGACGGCACCTTCGAGGATCGCTCGGCGGCATCGGGCCTGGCGGCCCAGCCCCTGGCGATCAACCTGTCGGTCGCCGACTTCGACAACGACGGCGACCTCGACGTGTTGCTGCTCCGCGGCGGTTGGGAGTTCCCGGCGCGGCAGTCGCTGATGCGCAACCGCGGCGACGGCACCTTCGAGGACGTCACCGAGGCCGCCGGCCTCGCCGCGCCGATCGCGTCGCAGGGCGGCGCCTGGGGCGACTTCGACGACGACGGCCGGCTCGACCTCTACCTCAGCGGCGAGTACGCCGCCGGCATCGACCAGGGCCCCCCCTGGGGCGCCACCGTCGGCCCCGACCCGAGGAACCGCTCGCGGCTCTACCGCAACAACGGCGACGGCACCTTCGTCGACGTCGCCCCCCGGGCCGGCGTCACCAACGACCGCTACTCCAAGGGCGCCTCGTGGGGCGACTTCGACGACGACGGCCGGCTCGACCTGTTCGTCTCCAACCTCTACGGCGGCTGCCGGCTCTACCGCAACAACGGCGACGGCACCTTCGCCGACGTCGCCCCCCGGCTCGGCATCGACGCGCGACTCTCGGCCTTCCCCTGCTGGTTCTTCGACTTCGACAACGACGGCAAGCTCGACATCGCCGCCTGCGAATACAGGAGCACGCTCTTCGACGTCGTCGAGGCGTACCTCGGCCGCGGCGAGGCCGAGCCCGGGCACCCGAGGATCTACCGGAACCTCGGGCCCGAGGGCTTCCGCGACGTCTCCGGCCGACTCGGCTTCGACCGGCCCGTGCTGGCGATGGGCGCCAACTTCGGCGACGTCGACAACGACGGCTTCCTCGACGTCTATTACGGCACCGGCCTCCCCTCGTACTCGGCCCTGGTCCCGAACGTCCTCTACAAGAACGTCGCGGGGCGCAGGTTCGAGGACGTGACGCTGTCGTCGGGGACCGGCCACTTGCAGAAGGGCCACGGGGTCTCGTTCGCGGATGCCGACGACGACGGCGACCTCGACCTCTTCGTCGAGCTCGGCGGCGCCGTGCCGGGCGACGCGGCGCACAACGCCCTCTTCCGCAACCCCGGCCACGGCCGGCACTGGCTGAAGGTCAAGCTGGTCGGCACGAAGACCAACCGCGCCGGCTTCGGCGCCAAGATCCGCGTCGACCTCGAAGGGCCCGACGGCCGGCGGCGCTCGATCTATCGCCACGTCGGCAGCCGCTCCAGCTTCGGCGGCAACAGCCTCGTCGAGATGATCGGCCTCGGCGACGCCGCCCGCGTCGCCACCTTGCAGGTCTCCTGGCCCGTCAGCCGGACCACCCAGACCTTCCGCGACCTCGCCCCCGACCGTACCCTTGAGGTCGTCGAAGGCGCCGACGCCCCGGTCGTCCTCCACGCCGGCCCGAGTCATGGCCTCGGCCATTGAATGGCGTCTGCCCCGTCGGCTCCGGGCGGCGGTTCATTCGCGAGGCCGCCGCAGGAAGGCGATCAGGTCGCGGAGCTCGCGGGGGGTGAGGGTGCGGGCGAGGTCGTCGGGCATGATGGAGGTGGGAAGCGCTTTGCGGGCGGCGACGTCGGCGGCGGGGAGGATGACGGCCTTGCCCTCGCGGGTGGCATAGGTCTGGTCGCCGAGGGGGGACTCGTCGATCAGGGCGCCGGTGAGGGTGGTGCCGTCGTTCTTCTCGACGAGCCACGAGACGAACCGGGGCGCGACCTCGCGGCTGGGCTCGAGGATGGACTGGACGAGCCGGGGCAAGGTCAGGGCGCGGCCGGTCTCGGAGAGGTCCGGGCCGAGCCGGCCGCCGCGGCCGTCGACCTGGTGGCAGCGATAGCAGCCGGCCCCCCTCGGGTGGAAGAAGATGCGCCCGCCCGCGGCCGGGTCGCCGGGGCCGGCGACGAGCTTGAGCCAGGCGTCGAGGTCGGTGTTCGCCGGGCGACGAAGTGGATCGGCGTGGCCGTCGAGCATCGCGAGGAGCTGGGTCGCGTCGTCGTCCCCCTTCGCGGCGTCGGCGAGTCGCGAGCGCCGATCGGCGGTCAACGTCGCGCCGCGGAGCGAGCGGAGGGCCTCGCGCCGCAAGGTCGGCTCGGGGCCGGCGGCGAGGTCGAGGAGGAGCTTGCGGGTCGCGTCGTCGTCGCCCGTGAGGCCGACGATCGCCTCGGCGCGGACGCCGACGGGCATCGTCTCGTCGCGGGCGATCCGGGAGAGCAGGGGGGTGCGGTCGGCGAGGGCGCCGTCGCGGAGCGTGCGGACGGCCTCGAGGCGGAGGCCGAGTTGATCGTCATCGATCCATATCTTCAAACGATCCAATGTCAACGCGGGGTGGTCGGGCCGGAGCATGCGGAGGGCGCGGCGGCGGACGTTGGCGGGCATCTTCGGGTCGAGCAGGACCTTCGCGACGTACTCCTCGCCCGCGAATTCCTGGTGGAACTCCTTGACCCCCACGTCGATCCGCTCCAATGCCGCCAGGACCGACTCGAACAGGAGCCGCGTGCTCGCCCCCGAGGCCAGGGTCTTGACGAGGTCGTCGCGGTACCTCGCCAGCCTCTCCTCGCCGACCCACTCGATCGCCAGGAACCGCACGTCCGGGTCCGGGTCGGCCATCGCCTTCGGGAGGATCGCCTCCGCCTTCGGGTCGCCCGCCGCCCGAAGCGTCAGCAGCAGGCCGACCCGCTGCGACGGGTTCGCCTTTTCGATCCACTGGAGTCGATCGGCGACGTTCGACGAGTGCAACAGCCCCTCGCGCGCCGCCTGCTGGATGAACGGATCGTCGCTTTCAAGCGCTTTCAATAGCAGATCTTTCGCATCGGGCGTCGCCAGCCGCCGCAACGCCTCGGCGCGGACCTCGGCCGAGTCGTCCTTCGCGGCGATCTCCTTCAGGTTCAGGAGGTTTGTCGGCAACTCCCGGACGGCGAGGGCGCGGACGTCGGTCGAGGGGTCGCGTGCAAATACGTCGAGGCTTGCGTCGGGGTTGCTCGAAGCGAGCAAGCCCATGAGGAGCTTCGAGCGATCCCTGGGTTTGGCAACGTACCTGAGCAGCCTGCGAAGTGAGATCTGCTTATCATCCTTGACCGAGAATTCGCGAAGGAAACGCTCCTCATCGAGTCGAGTCCCGATTCGAATCGCCCCTCGCTCCTCTTGAGCCAAGCCGACCTGCCAGATCCGCCCCTTACCGTGGACTTCGTAGGCCTTGTCCACCCAGTCGCTAACGAAAAGCGAGCCGCCGGGAGTGACGGCGATGCCGACCGGCCGGAAGTCCTCGCCGCCGGTGACGATCGGCTCGGCCGTCGAGCGGAACGAGGCCCCCCGGGGCGCGAGCTTGAAGCGCTCGACCCGATGATCGCCCCACGAGGTCACAAGCAGCGTGCCGAAGAATCCCTTCGGGAACACGATCGACTCGTACGACACGATCCCCGACGGCGCCTCGCCGGTGCCGGCGACCATGGGCAAGGTGCCGGGCAATTCGCCGTTCCAGGCAGTGAAGGGATGAAGACCTTTGCGGCCGTTGCGGAAGCGGTAGCCGTAGTCTCCGCCCTGGACGATGTGCAACAGTCGGCAGGGGGGGCGGGAGTCGGGGTCGTTGTCGACGGCGAAGAGGCGGCCGAAGGCGTCGAAGGCCATGTGGAAGGGGTTCCAGAAGCCGGTGGCGACGCGGATGAGGCCCTTGCCATCGGGGCCGATCCGGTAGATGTTGCCCCCCTCGCCGCCGCCGGCGAGGGTGGTGCCGTCGGCGCCCTGGAGCTTGTACTGGGCGCCGAGGTTCTCGCCGAGGCCGAAGTAGATGTTGCGGCGGAAGTCGATCGCGAAGCCGGAGAGGCCGTTGTGCGGGTAGTCGCCGGGGGTGTCGAGCGTGGCGAGGGTGGCCCTGGTCTCGAAGGTGCCGTCGTCGTCCTTGTCGCGGAGGCGGAAGACCTCGCGGCGCGTGGCCACGAGCATCGAGCCGTCGCGGTCGAAGGCCAACGCCATCGTGTGCCGAGTCCCCTCGAAGGCCGTGGTGATCTTGTCGGCCTTGCCGTCGCCGTCGGTGTCCTCGAAGCGGCGGATGCGGTCGGCGGGGGGGCCGGCGTAGTCCTTGGGACGGAAGTGCGTGTGGCTCTCGATCGCGAAGACCCGCCCCTTCGCGTCCACCGCAATCCCCGTCGGCGTCACGATCGCCGGCTCGCGCGCGAACTCGAGCACCTTGATCCGCTCGTCCTTCGACCTCGGCCACTCCGCCCTCGCGGTTGTCGTAAGGAGCAGGACCGCGCACCCTATCCCGACGGCTCGTCGCATCGCATCCTCCGGTCGCATGGATCCTGCGCAGAAGTCGCCCGAGGACCTTGGAGTCTAACGCCTCCGCGACCCGGTCGCCATGACGAGGACACGGGGCGCGTTCCGCCTTCGTAGGGTCCGCTCTTGCGGACCTCTTCCTCGGACCAATGGAAGAGGTCCGCAAGAGCGGACCCTACGGGGATGAACCCGAAGCGGAAGCGAGGGCCCCATCTTACTCGCGGCCGGCACGTTCCGAGGCCCAGGAGAAGCAGCGGTCGACGAGCCACTCGGCGACCTCGGCGCCGGAGCAGGTCTCGACGGGGTGGTCGGGGCGGACGAGGTGGATCGTGTGGCGACCGGCGCGGAGGGAGTCGAGGTCGTTGGCGACGGTCAGGTCGGCCCGATTCGCCCGGCACGCCTGGAGGGCCGTCGCGATCAAGGTCGATTCCGGGACCCCGGACAGGAGCTTGAAGCCGACGAGATAGGCGTCCGGCGCCCAGTCGCGGACCTTGCGGATGACTTTTTGAGTCGGGCGGAAGGAAAGGGTCAGCGAGCCCGAAGGGGTCTCGATCTTGCCCGGGAATCGCGACACGGGCTCGAAGTCGCCGACGGCCATCGCCAGGAAGACCAGGTCGGGGGGATGGTCGCGGAGGGTGGCCTCGAGGGTCGCGGCGTAGTCGGCGACGTCGCCGCAGAGCAGGGGGACGAGCGCGAGCCGGTCGCGGACCGCGAGCCAGCGCGAACGGAGGCGGTCGAGGCGATCGTGCTCGGCGGCGGGGTCGGGGGCCTGGAGGTCGAACCGGGCGTGGCGGACGAACGGGAGCAACGCCGACGGGGCGTGGATGTGCCGGACCGTCGCCCCCCGCGCCAGCGCGGCCTCGGTGATCGCCGCCGAGAGCCGCCCGGTCGAGACGTTGGCGATATGCCGCACGTCGTCGATCGCCGCGATCGTGCCCCCGCCCGTCACGACCACGTTCATGCCGCCGGCCCCATCGACTTGCGGCCAAGCTCCTCGCCCGTTAGCCTGGGCCCGGAGGGAGGACGCGAGCCATGACCGACGCGAACCGGCCCCACGACCCCGCCGCCCGAGAGCTGTTCGAGGAGATGGCCCGCTGGCCGATCTTCGACCCCCACTCGCACATCGACCCCCTCCGCCCCGCGGCGCGGAACTTCGACGAGATCCTCGGATACCACTACTATACCGAACTCGCCCACGCCTCGGGGATGCCCGCCGACCTCGTCGCCCCCGGCCTCGACTCCCGCGACCGCGCCCGCAACCTCGCCGGCTTCCTCGACCGTCTCGACAACACCGTCCAGTATTCCTGGCTCCTCGACATCGCCCGCACCTTCCACGACTTTCCCCACGATCGAATCCATCCGTCGAATATCGATCCTTTATACGACCGGGCCGACCGCGGCGGCGACGGCGGCGCGTGGGACGAGGCGGTCTGGGGCCGCTCGAAGCTGGAGGCGGTGGTCCTGACGAATGAGTTCGACGACCCCCTGGAGGGGTGGGACACGTCGCGGTACATCCCCTGCTTGCGGACGGACGACCTCGTCTTGAGGCTGCACGAGCCGAGCACGGTGGCGCGCCTGAAGGCGGCGACGGACGTGGACGTGGACGACTATCCGACCCTGCTGCTGGCGATCGGCAAGCTGTTCGAGCGCTTCACCGAGCGGGGCGCTCGGGCGTGCGCGATCAGCCTGCCGCCGGACTTCGTCCCCGCCCCGGCGGCGCCGAAGCGGGCGGTCACGCCCTTGCGGAGGGCCCTGCACGGCCTGGAGATGCGGCCCGACGAGCACCTGGAGGTCCGGCGGCTCGTCTTCTGGACGATCGCCGAGTTCTGCGCCCAGTTCCGGTTGCCGTTCGACCTCATGATCGGCCCGATCCGCGGCATCTACCCGGCCGGCGTCGTCGGCGGCCGCGACTTGTTCGATCGTCGCGTGAGCCTGTATGATTACAAGGATGTGTTCAACCACTTCGCCTCGGTGACATTCCCCGTCTCGACCCTCTCGCCCGACGCGGGGGCGGAACTGGTGGCGTATTCGTGGATCTTCCCGAACGTGCTGCCGCACGGTCACTGGTGGTACTCGAACGTCCCGAGCTACATCGCCGCCGACCTCCGGGCGCGGCTCGAGGCGGTGCCGAAGACGAAGCTGCTGGGGTACTACTCCGACGCGTACAAGCTCGAATTCGTGCTGCCCAAGTTCACCATGTATCGCCGCATCCTCGCGGAAGTTCTGGCCGAGTCGGGCCTGCGGGGGCGGGGTTGGTCGGCCGACCGGGCGCTGGACGTGGCGCGTCGATTGCTGCTGGAGAACTCGCGGCGGGTCTTCGGCGGCGACTCGACGGCTTGACGGGGGGGCATTCGCGGGGAAAGATAACAGATGAGGAAACGTCCGGCCGGGCCCCCGTCGGCCGCCGGCGGGCCTCCCGCACCGATCGACCGAGCCGGGCCGGTTTTGGCGGCCCGCACTTCGATAGGACCCACACCGATGGCACGCGGACGCGAATCCGGGCGGATCGAGGCGGCCCTGGCCTTGGCGGTCGGGCTGGGCCTGGCGTCGGCGTGGCCGGCGCCCGCAACGGCGCAGCAGACCGGGGCCGGTGCGGCCTCGGGCAGCGGTTCGGGCACCGGCACGGGGACGCAGTCGGGCTCGGGCCTGGGCACGACCGGCACCGGCTTCCAGTCGGGCTCGGGCCTGGGCACGACCGGCACCGGCCTCCAGAGCGCGGCCGGGACCCGCGAGCTCGGCTCAGGCCGCGGCACCGCGACGATGCCGCGGGGCGGGCGGGGCGCGTATGACCAGTGGCCGCCGCTCCAGTCGGGGGTCAACATGACCCCGGAGCAGATGACGGCGGCCGACGCGGCCCTGATGGAGCAGGCCCGCCGGATCGCCCAGCCGGGCGAGCGGTCGCTGGCCCTGGAGCGGGCCGCCCGCGCCAAGATCCTGACCTATGAGTTCGAGGACGCCCACGACGCCCTCGACGAGGCCGGCCGCGCCGCCCGGGTCGAGCCGTTGCCGACGGTGCGCGACGTCCGGCTCATCGGTGTCGTCCAGACGTTGCTGAGCCTGGGCGAGCGCGAGATGACCCGGGGGATGATCCCTCCCGGCATCGGCAACTCGACCTACGACGTCGCCCCGCCGATGCCGCTGAACGAGCGGCTGACCTGGATCCACCGCGCCCGGCGCGAGTGGGACCTGGCCGCCGACCTGGCCGGCCGGATCGGCAACCCCAACTTCCGCGGCGAGATGCTGGCGCGGACCGTCGAGAGCCAGGCCCTGGGCGCCGTGCAGGTCGCCGGCGAGGCCTATCGCCTCCCGCCCCCCTCGCCGACCCGCCCGAGGGGCGAACCGGCGTTGTCGGACGAGGCCGACAAGGCCCTGGCCCGCGCCGCCGAGCATGGCCGCCGGATCGACACGATCGGCTGGCACGACCAGGCGCTCGACGCCGTCGCCGGCCGCGCCGCCGCCGCCGGCGACTACCCCCGTGGCCTCCAGGTCGCGCGGCTGGTCCTCCGCCCCGAGATCCGGACCGACGCCTTCCTCAAGATCGCCGAGTCGCAGTCGCGGGCCAACCTCCGCGACGACGCCACCCGGTCCTACGCCGAGGCCGCCCGCGCCGTCGCCTCGATCCCGACGACCGACCCGCGGATCACGCTGACAGGCGTCCTGATCGACAGCCTGATCTCCTCGGGACGGTTCGACGACGCCCGCGCCAGCATCGTCCTCTATCCCGACGAGGTCCACCGCGTCAAGGCCCTCGGCGCCGTCGCCAAGTCGCAAGGCCAGCGCGGCCTGGTCGACTCGGCCCATCGCTGGATCGACCGCGACACGCCGGTCGCGCTCCGGTCGATCCTCCGCCGCCGCGTCCAGGACGGCGTCCTCGAGTCGCTGGAGCAGGCCCGGATCAACCAGTTCAACCAGCTCGCGCCGACGACTCAGCCGGCCGACTCGCCGAAGAATCGCCCGTAACGCTCCTTGGCGGCGCGGATGCCGGCGTGGAAGGCGTGGATGTCGAACCCCAGGACGAACATCCGGCAGCCCCAGCGCTCCATCCGTGCCGCGTACTCCGGGCCCCGCGGCACGATCCCCCACGGCTTGCCCGCCCGCGCGCAGGCCTCGGCGATCCGCTCGATCGTCTCCAGGCACTTCGGGTGCTCGAACTGGCCTGGCACGCCCAGCACCTGGCTGATGTCGGCCGGGCCGACGAAGACGAGGTCCACGTCCGGCACCGCCGCGATTTGCTCGACGGCGGCGATCGCGCCGGCCGTCTCGATCTGGATGCCGACGAACGTCTCGGCATTGGCCTTCTGGACATACTCCGGCAGCGGCGTCAGGCCGAACCGGCCGTCGCGGTTGCCGCCGTTGAGCCCGCGCTCGCCCCTGGGCCAGAACTTCGCCCAGCGGACCGCCTGCTCGGCCCCGTCGGCGTCGCGGACCATGCTCACCATCACCCCGCCGGCGCCGGCCTCGAGCACCCGCATCACCTGCGCGTAGTCGGTGGCCGGCAACCGGACGAAGTGGTCGAGCCCGACGGCACGCGCCGCCAGGGTCGCGACCTCGACGTCCTTCATCGTCAACCCGGCGTGCTCCAGGTCGAGCCAGAGGCCGTCGAAGCCCCCATGCGCCCCGACGATCTCGACCAGCTTCGGCGCCAGCAACTGGCCCAGGCCGAAGAGCCGGACGACCTCCCCCTTCGCCAGCAATTCCTTGATCCGCCCCATCGTCCCCGGTCCCTCCCCACGCCGGATTCCGAACCGCCCGCAGTATAACGGCGCGGCCCAGGGCGACGCGACGGGCCATCGGCCACGCAGGGCCGATCGGCCCTTCCCTCCGCTGTAGGGCGTGTGCAACACGCCGTCCGTCATCCGGCGTGTTGCACACGCCCTACGGGTCGGCAATCCCGCGGATCGGCCCCGTCGGCGCGTTGAAAGTGGCGGACCGATCGGGGATAACGGTAGGGGACGACGCACCCTCTGGACCCAGCAACGCCGACACCACGCCCCCGCCTGCCCATGCGAACCCCGCGACTCCAGGTCTCGCGCGACGTCCTCTTCGCCGCCGTCGCCCTGCCCGCCTTCGCCTTCATGCTCTGGGCCCGCTGGCAGCGGATCGCCCGCTTCCGGCCCGGCAGCCCGATCCCGCGCCGCCTGCGGCACATGCTCATGATCGCCCCGCACCACCTGCTCCGCGCCTTTTTCATCGCATTCCTCGCGACGGTGATCGTCGAGCTGGTCGTCAAGCTGATCGTCGAGCCCCTGGTCGTCCGCTGGCTCGTCCCGCGCCGATATCGCGACGACGCCCCGCCGCGCGAGTTCGCCCTGGCCGCGAACGAGGCGATCGTCGCCGAGTCGCCCGCGCGGCTGGCCGTCGACCGCAAGTGGCTCCCCGGCACCCTCGCCCTGACCGACCGCCGCCTCTTCTTCTTCCCCCGCGGCTGGAATTCCGAGACCTGGTCGCTGTCGCTCCCCGACCTCACGGCCATCCACGCCCACCCCGCCCCCCGCCACACCCATGGCCTGATCACCGGCATGCCCGACCGCCTCGCCTTCCGCTCCCGCGACGGCTCCGAGGCGACACTCGCCCTCGCCGACCCCGACGCCGTCGTCGCCTGGTTCGAGACGCCCCGGGCCTGACGGCCCGAATTGCCGCCGATGTCGCCCCGGGCTACGATGGAGTGGTGCCGTGGTTTGATCGACGTGTTCCGATCCGAAGGGAGACCCCGAGATGACGCGAATCCTCGTCGACCGTGTCCTCCGCGACAAGCTCCGCGACCTGAAGGAGCCGCTCGAGCTCTGCGACGAGTCCGGCCGCGTCCTGGCCCAGGTCGTCCCCGCGACCGGCGTCTCGGAGTATGAGCCCTGCGAGCCGCCGGTACCGAACGAAGAACTCCTGCGTCGGGCGCGTTCGACCGGGCGGCGTTACACGACGGCGGAGGTCCTGGCCTATCTGGAGAGCCTTTGATGTTCCGGGTCGAGTGGACTCCGGAGGCCTTGAATGACCTCGCGGGCGTCTGGATGGTCGCCGATCAGGACGCTCGTCGGGCGATTATCGGGGCCACGAACCGGATCGACGAGCAATTCGCGTCGGACCCCTTCGGAACGAGCGAATCTCGATCCGATGACCTCCGCATCCTCTTCGAATCGCCGCTCGGCGTGTCGTTCGAGGTCGATGAGACTCATGGAGTCGTGCAGGTCGTGGGCGTCTGGTTCGTCCGGAAGCGTGGCCGATGAGCCCCGAAGACCTCCCGCTATCGGGGATCATAGACGGTCCGTGCTGATCATCGCCCGTGTGAGGAATCATGATGCCAGAACGCTTAAACATCTTGATCGCCGACTTCCTCGACGAGCATGAGGTCGAGGCCCCCATCCTCGGCGACGTGGCCGAGCTCGAGCTGGCGAGGGCGACGGGGGAGGAGCAACTGAGGGAGCGACTCCCGCGGGCCGATGCGCTGATCCTCTATCATGACATCCCGATGATCACCGATGCCTCGTTCGCCGTCGCCGGCAGGTGCCGGGGGGTGGTGAGGGCGGGGGTGGGATACAACAACGTGGACCTCGAGGCGGCGGGGAAGCGGGGGATCGTCGTCTGCAACGTGCCGGACTACGGGACGGAGGAGGTCGCCGACCATGCGATCATGATGCTCCTGGCCCTGGCGCGGGGGCTGAAGGCGTCGGACGAGTCGATGCGGCGCGGGGAGTGGGAGTATCGCTCGGCGGGGCCGGCGCCGAGGCTGCGGGGGAAGGTGCTCGGCATCGTCGGCTGCGGCCGGATCGGCACGGCGACGGCCCTGAGGGCCAAGGCGTTCGGCCTCGACGTGGTCTTCTATGATCCGCTCTTGCCCGACGGCGTCGACAAGGCCCTCGGCGTCCGCCGCGCGACCCGGCTGGACGACCTCCTGGCCGAGAGCCGCTTCCTCAGCCTCCACTGCTATCTCAGTCCTGCGACTTATCATATGATCGATGCCGCCGCGCTCGCTCGACTGCCGCGCGGGGCGTACCTGATCAACACGGCGCGGGGCCCGGTGGTCGACCAGGAGGCGCTCATCGAGGCCCTCGACTCCGGCCACCTCGCCGGCGCGGGCATCGACGTCTTCGAGCGCGAGCCGCTCGACGAGCCGAGGCTCCGCGCGCATCCCTCGGTGCTCCTGACGCCGCACTCGGCCTTCTACAGCGCCGAGGGGTTCGTCGAGCTGAGGCGCAAGACCGCGCTGGAGGTCCGCCGCCTCCTGCTCGGCGAGCCCCCCCGCAACCCCGTCAACCGCGACCGCGTCGCCCACCCCCGGACCCCGCTCGCCTGATCGCGCCTCTCCCCCCTCTCCCCGCGGGAGAGGGGGAAGAGGCACATCCGAGAGGGTCTCCCCACCGGGCGGCACGTGTGATATCATGCCCGCGACGACCCGCTCGACACCGAGGAAAGCGCCGATGAATCCGTGGTCGCTGGCGGAATTGACGTATCACGACGTGCGCTCGGGGGCGCCGTTCGAGGTGGCGGTGCTGCCGCTGGGGGCGACCGAGCCGCACAACCTGCACCTGCCGTACGCGACCGACACCCTCCAGGTCGAGGCGATCGGCCGGCTCGCCTGCGGGCGCGCGAGCGCCGAGGGGGCGCGGGTCGTCCTGCTGCCGGCCTTGCCGTACGGCACCGAGACGAACATGATGCGGTTCCCGATGGCGATGAACCTCGACCCGACGACCGTCGCGAAGGTCGTCACCGACCTCGTCCGGTCGCTCGAGGCGCACGGCATCCGCAAGTGCCTGCTCCTGAACGGCCACGGCGGCAACGACCTGAAGTGGCTGCTCCGCGAGCTCTACGGGAAGACGGCAGTTCAGATCTTCCTCTGTCACTGGTATAAGACGGGCTCCGATCGGCACGCGGAGATCTTCGAGCACGCCGACGACCACGCCGGCGAGCTCGAGACGAGCATGGGCCTGGCGCACTTCCCCGAGCTGGTCACACTCGCGCGGGCCGACGCCGGCTCGAAGGCGCCCTCGCGGTTCGAGGCGGTCGAGCGGGGCTGGGTCGAGATCACCCGCCCCTGGCACCTCTTGACGACCAACTCGGGCGCCGGCGACCCGAGGAAGGCCTCGGCCGAGAAGGGCCGGGCGCTGACCGCGATCGTCGTCGAGCGGCTCGCCGGCTTCCTCCGCGACCTCGCCGCCAGCCCGATCGACGAGGCCTTCCCCTTCCGGCCGAGGGCGATCCCATGAAACATGCGCACACGATGATCGCCACGCCACTGCTCGCCGCGGCGCTTGCCGGCTGTTCCGGGACGGCCGGGACGCCCCCATCGGCGGCGACCCCGACGGCCGCACCCGCCGCGACGTCGGCGCGGAACCATCGGCTCATGGGGGTCGTCAAGGGGGTCGACCCGGAGGCGGGGACGGTCACGATCCGGCACGCGCCGATCCCCGAGGTCGGCATGGGCGCGATGACGATGGTGTTCACCGTCGCCGACCGCGGCGAGCTCGCCCAGGTCCACGCCGGCGACGAGGTCGAGGCCGTGCTGCGCGCCGGCGAGGGCTCCTGGGAGCTGAAGAACCTGGTCGTCACCCGCCCGGCCCCGCCGCCGACCTTGACGATCGACCTCGGCGAGCAGGGCCCGGAGCTCCGCGACGCCCCGCGCGTCCTGGAGCCGGGCGAGGCCGTCCCCGACTTCGCGATGACGACGCAGGAGGGCGAGCCGCTCCGGCTGTCGGACCTCCGCGGCAAGGTGGTGGTCTTGACGTTCATCTACACGCGTTGCCCCGTGCCCGACTTCTGCCCGCTGACCGACCGCAAGTTCGGCGAGCTGGCCCGCGCGATCGGCCCCGGGACGCGGCGCGCGGCCGACGTCCGGCTCCTCGAGGTGAGCTTCGACCCCGAGCACGACACCCCGGCGGCCCTGGCCGAGCACGCCCGCGCCCTCGGCGCCCGGCCGCCGCTCTGGACCTTCGCCGTGGCCTCGCACCGCGAGCTCGAGAAGGTCGCCCCGGCGCTGGGGCTCTCGTACGGGCCGACGGCGACCGAGATCATCCACAACCGGACCGTGGCCGTCGTCGGGCCCGACGGCAGGCTCGTCCGGCTCGAGACGCGCAAGGACTGGGACCCGACGGCGCTGGCGCGCGAGCTGGCCGGCCTGGCGCGCCGCGACCGCCCGTGACGCGACGAATCCGGGCGTGAACGGACCGGAACGAGACAATCCGTACGAAGGCGGATATCCTCATACGCCCCCGGAGTGGTCGATTCTGGAAATCCTCAATTGATCTTGTCATCGGCCGAGATTGTGATAGATTATCCAATCGGAGGCGACGGCGGGCGATCGCGCCGGCGTCGGGACGACCGACGCGGCCCGGCCCGGGTGGGCCCGGGCCCCGCCGCCGCGACCGACAACCAGCAACGCCCCCGGGCCGGCTCGACGCCGCGGGGCCCGCGCCGTCGCGCGCCTGGGCCCGGCAAGGGCGGGAGGACTCGCACCGATGTCCGCGACGAAGGTCAGCACTGGGGTCAAGGTCGCCGCCACCAAGGCCGCCGCCCGCAAGCCGGCCAAGCCCAACAGCCAGCGCCTCCAGCAGGCGCAGCGCGCCTCGACCCTGCTGAAGCAGGTCAGCGACGCCACCCGGCTCCAGGTCGTGATGATCCTGTCCGAGGGCGAGAAGCACGTCGGCGCCCTCTGCTCGCAGCTCAGCCAGAGCCAGCCCGCCGTCAGCCACCACCTGGCGCTGCTCCGCCACGGCGGCATCATCGCCCCACGCCGCCAGGGCAAGAACAACTTCTACAGCCTCACCGAGACCGGCACCAACCTCGCCGAGATGGTCAAGACGCTGATCGACTGATCTGAACGTGTGTATTAATTTGGTTTCGTAGGGTCCGCTACTGCGGACCTCTTCCTCTTCAACAATCGAAGAGGTCCGCAGTAGCGGACCCTACGGATGATGAAGGGAGAGGTCCGCGAGAGCGGACCCCGCGGAGGACGCGGCCGGCGCCGTGTCAGGGCAGGACGCGGCGGCCGACGGCCGTGTTCAGCGAGAGCATGGCGCGGCGGTGTCGGACCTGGAAGTCGCGGTAGCGGCGCACCGCGTCGTTGTACTCCTGCCGCGCCGTCAGCACCATCAGGATGTCGACGTCCTCGCGCACGGCGTGCTGGAGCTTGATGCTCTCGTAGGCGCGCTTCACGTCCGGGATCACGCCGCGGGCGACGTCGCGGACGGCCAGGCTCGTCAGCTCGTACTCCTGGATCGCCTGCCGGACCTCGGTGGCGACCCTCAGCGTCATCGAGTCGCGCTCGACCTTCGTCTGCGTCACGTTCAGCTCGGCGCGGCGGATGTTGCCCTGGTTGCGGTTGACGATCGGCAGCGGGACCGTCAGCCCCAACGCCCACGACGTCGGGCTCTTCAGGCCCAGCGGCGCGTTGTTCTGGAACGTGTAGGGCTGATAGAGCAGGTAGATGTCCGAATAGCGATTCGCCTTCTGGAGCCGGACGTTCGCCTGCGCCAGGCCGATGCCGACGCGGTTGGCGGCGAGGTCGGGCCGGGCCTCCAGCGCCAGCCGGACGAGGCCGTCGCGGTCGGGGACGAGCCCGGTGGCGTCGCGGAGCGAGCCCCGCAGCTCGATCCGCTCGGCCTGCTCCGGCGGGATCGCCAGCAACGCCCCCAGCGTCCGCTTGGCCCGCCGCAGCGTGGCCTCGGCGTCGACCAGCGAGACCCGCGTCAGCTCGCGCTGGCCCCGGAGCTTGTAGAAGTCGGCCGAGGTCTTGTCGGCGCCGAGGATCATCTCCTGGGTCCCGCGGATCAGCTCGTCGTAGCCCTTGAGGCTGGCGACGGTGAACGCCACCGTCTCGCGCGCCGCCAGGACGTCGACGTACGCGGTGTACAGGTTGTCGATCGCCAGCCGGACGGCGTCCTGGAACTGCGCCTCGAGCACGTTCTTGAACCGGGTCGCGTAGGCGGTCCGGGCGCGGTACTTGCGCGAGATGTCGATGGGCCAGGAGATGTTCACATCGTACTGCGTTTGGCCGCCGGGACGGGCGGCGCTATACTCGCCGTAGGGGACGAGCTGGGCGTCGGCGTAGAGCAAGGGGTTGGCGCGGAGGCCGGCGGTGAGGATGTCGGCCTGGGCCTGGGGGATCTCGAAGTGGGTGGCGATCAGGTCGAGGTTGCCGCGGACGAGCCGGTCGATGGCCATGTCGAGCGTCAGGCCGTCGGGCGGCCCGTCGGAGGTCGGCTCGACGGGCAAT
>DASZMJ010000112.1:0-13972 GCA_035551935.1 Isosphaeraceae bacterium | reverse complement strand
GCTCGTGCATCAGGAACCGATCCCGGAGCGGTCCCGAGAGCCGGCCGCTCCTCGTGGTCGCCCCGATGATCGTGAACTTCTTGAGCGGGAGGTTGATCGTCCTCGCCGACATCCCCTCGCCGAGGACGACGTCGACCCGGAAATCCTCCATGACCGGGTAGATGAACTCCTCGACCGTCTTGGGCAGGCGGTGGATCTCGTCGATGAAGAGGATCGAGCCTTCCGACGCGTTGGTCAGGTACGGCATGACGTCCATCTTCTTGTCGAGCGCGGGGCCGCTCGTCATGTTCAGCTCGACGCCCAGCTCGTTGTGCAGGACGGTGGCAAAGGTCGTCTTGCCCAGGCCCGGCGGCCCGTCGAAGAGGATGTGCGGGAGCGGCTCGCCGCGCTTCCGCGAGGCGCTCAGCGCGATCCCCAGGCGCTCGGCGACGTTCCGCTGGCCGATCACCTCGTCGAGCTTCTGCGGCCGGAGCTTCTCGTCCGGGTCGACCGGCTGTCCGTCCTCGCGGCGTCGGACGGGCTCGTCCGCCGCGCCGCCCCCGGGGTTCCCCTTGATGATCGCTTCACGGCTCATTGGGAATCGGCCTCCCCGGAATCCTTTATCGGTTCTGCTGGTAGATCGCATCGATCATGTCGGCCACGCTCTTGAACTTTTTCTTGCCGGTTAGGGCCTTGTCGATCGCCTGCCGGGCCTGGCTCTCGGTGTGGCCGACCGAGAGCAAGGCGGCGAAGGTGTCGCGGATCACGTCGGGCTCGGCGTTCTCGGCCTGGCCGTTGGCGCCGGCGGTCGCGTCCGCCGCCGCACCTGGATCGGCGAGGCTGACGATCAGCGTGAATTTGCCGACCTTCCGGCGCAGCTTGGCGACGATCCGCTCGGCCGTCGCCTCGCCGATGCCGGGGTACAGGGCCAGGGAGCGCACGTCCTGGTCCTGGATCGTCCGCGCCAGCTCGCGCACCGGCCGCGTCATCGCCCGCAGGGCCTTGCGCACGCCGACGCCGTCGACCGAGCAGAACGTCTCGAAGAACTCGCGATCGATCGGCGAGAGGAACCCGACCAGCCGCGGCGTCATCCGCCCCGACATCTGGTTCCCCTCGATGTAGAGGATCGTGTGCAGCGCCACCGGCTCGCCCAGCTTGCCCTGGAGTTGCCGCCGCGCGTTCTCGGGGATCAGGATCTCGAGCTCGATCGGCTCGATCCCCAACGTCAGCTCCTCCTCCCCCACCGCCCGCACGATCCCCCGGATCTGGCTGATCAACGGCGCCCTCCTCCCTTCGCTCGGGCCCCTCTCCCTCTATTCTGACATTTTGTTCACTCATTCTGCTGGACAATCGCTCCCGATGCAAGGCTATATCGGCGGATGGGGCGGTCGCGGGTCAAACGATGGTCGTCCAATCCCTCGCGTCGATGCCGGGGAAGCGGGCGAGGTGGCGCGCGTTGGTTGTGGCGACGGTGACGAGGTCGCCCGGCTGGCCGAGGGTGGCCGCCTGGCCGGCGAGGATCGCGTCGGCGTCGAGGTCCGACGGGCCGGCCGTCGGCTGGCCTGAGCGGCGGACCATCGCCCAGAACTCGGCGGCGCGGTCGAGCGCGGAGCGGTTGATCTCAAGATAGGGGAAACGGATGCAAAACCCGTCGAGATTGCGGAGTTTCGCCGTCGCGAGTAGCCGGATCAACTCGCGACGGACCTCGTAATCGGTGATCGCGGGGATCACGATCACGGCGCCCGCTGCCTCCAGGGTCGTCAGCCAGGCGTGGCAGCGATCGACCGGCGGCAGTCCCGGCCGCGAGCACGCCAGTCCCAGCGGTCCACTCTCGAGGAGGATGAACCGTCGCACGACTCAATACATCCCCTCGAACAGCTTGGCCCCTTCGGGGCGGTTCGCGTCGATTCCTCTCATCATCTGCTCCTCGGTATCGGGAGGGTCGTCGTCGGGGAGGTGTCGGATCGCGGCGATGACCCGGATGGCCGCGTCGCGGCGGGCGGCGCGCTCCTCGTCGGACATGACGATTCGACCATGCTCGTCGAGCTTGACGGGGCCGAAGGTCGGGATCGGCCTCTGCTCGTCGCAGAAGCCGTCGTGCGGGACCGGTTCGGGCGGGGTCACAAGGCGTTTGGGGACGGTGCTCATGGGGGACCTCCTTCGGTGTTATCGTACCTCGATCTCGGCGGTGTGGAAGTTCCGATAATAGCTCCACCAGGGGACGTAGCGGAGCTTCGAGACGGCCTTGAGGTCCAGGTCATACGTGGTCGTCGGGCCGCGGAGGAAGAGGCCGACGGCGGCGGTGCGCCAGCGGTTGGACTTGGCGTCCCAGACCTGGACGAGGGCCTGGGTGGGCCAGGAGTCGGGGAACTTGGGGTCCTCTCGGACGGTCAGGGTCCGCACGGCGGTCGGCTTCGGGAAGGCGACCTCGGCCCAGACCTGGCGGCCGGCGTGGCCGTCCCAGAACGCCTCGTGGAGGTTGAGCCAGGGCTTGGGCATCTCGGCGCGGCCGTCGGTCAGCTCGGCGGGCTTGACGTCGACGGCCCCCGGCGAGTTGAAGCCCTGCGTGCCGCCGACGGTCAAGGTGGCCTTGCCCGCGCGGAGCAGGTCCGGCGCCTTCGACTTCACCGCGCGGCCCGAGGCCGTCGCGGCGCGCTTCGGGGCGTGGACGCTCGCCTCGGCCGGCCGGCCGGCCCTGGCGAGGTCGGCGAGGGGGTGGGGGTCGGGGTCCATGGCGGGGTTGCAGTCGAGCGTCCAGAGGACCTTGCCGTCGGCCCTGAAGCAGCGGAGCCGGCCGTCGCGGCCCGCGGCGTAGACGCGGTCGCCCTGCGCGGCGAGCGTCGCGAGGCAGCCGACCTCGGCCCACCAGGCGACGTGGCCGTCGTCCTCGAGGCGCGAGACCAGCCCCTCCTCGTCGGCGACGTACAACGCCTTCGAGCCCGGGGCGAAGGCGAAGGCGACCGGCTGGCTCGGCCAGGCGCGGGCGACCCGCAGCCGGCCGTCGGCGTCGCGGACCTCCAGCAGTCGGTGCCTGTACGACAGGGCGACGCGGCCGTCGCCGTCGGCGACCGCGGCGGCGACCGGCTCGCCGGGCGCGGCCCACGAGGCCAGCTCCTTGCCCCCCGCGACGGTGTAGAGCCGGTACGACTCGTTGCCGAAGCTGCCGACCTGGAGCCGGATCAGGCACTTCGAGCCGTCGGGGCTCGTCACCAGGCTCGGGAAGAGCAGGGCCTGCGGCATCGGCACGTCGAATCGCCAGCGCTCCTTGCCGTCGGCCAGGGCGACCGCCGCCAACCAGACGCGGGCCACGTTCTCGGGGGTGATCCAGTCGTTGTTCGTCGTCTCGCCGAACAGGACCAGCGCGTAGTCGGCCCCGGCCGGGATGACGGCGTGGAACTGCGGCAGCCGCTCGGCGCGGTCGCCGACCGGCCAGTCGAGCCCCCGGAACTCCTTCCAGTAGTCGATGGCCCACGCCTCCGACCACGACGTCCCCGCCTTCTTCCAGCAGACGACGCCATAGGGCCCGGTCGCGATCGCGACGTCGCCGCGGTCGGAGCAGGCGAAGCGGTTGTGGTCGTCGTGGAGGTCGCCGAAGGCGTCGAAGATGTCGCGGCGACCCGAGGCGTCGACCAGGTGGAACGCCTGGCCGGCGCGGCTGAGGTCGCGGGCCGAGGCGCCGAAACGGGCGCCGTCGGGGGCGACGAAGAGGCTCTCGGTCGCCGGCGACTGGCCGACGCGCTCGGCGCGGACGACGCGCGCCGAGTCCCCCCGATCCTCGACCAGGGCGAGGTTCTTGAAGTAGCCGTCGGCCGCGACCGCCAGGTGCTTGCCGTCGGCCGCGACGCGGATCGCCGACAGCCGGACGCCGGCCATGTCCTTGAGTCGTCGTGACGGCGCGACCGCCCCGGCCTTCGCCTCGAGGGCCGGTCCCGGCGCCGGCCTCGGGGCCTTCGGCGGCGCGGCCTCGGGCGCCTTGAGCCACGCGACGAAGGCATCGACCGCCGCGCCGAGCCCCTCGACGTCGCCGCCGACGAGGGCGATGGCGTGCTGATCCGGGCCCGAGGGGGCGAAGACGGCCGTGAAGAACCCCCGACCGGGCCCGGGGACCGCGTCGGTGAGCGGATACTCGAAGAGGCCGCGCGTCCGCGCGTCGTCGAGCAGCGGGCCGAGCTTGTCCGCGCCGTGGACGACCGCCGCGGCGAGGAAGGTCCCCGTCGCGTCGCCGGGCGCACCCTTGCCGTCGCGGAGCGTGATGCCCCGGGCCCGGAGGGCCTCGGCCAGGGCGCGCGACCTGGCCGTCGAGATCAGGTCGGGGCGGGCGAGGACCAGGGTCATCGAGCCGCCGCACGCCTTCAGCAAGGCCCGGAGCCGATCGGCGCGGAGCGGCTCGCCGGCCGGCCGGGGCTCGACCAAAGGCCCGAGCTTCGGACTCGAGGGCGCCGACAGCAGCGAACCCTTGCCGCCGAGCAGCTCCGTGACCTCCAGCGTCCACTTCGGCGCGTTGGCCGGCAGGGTCAGCGTGCCTCGGAGCGTGCCGTCGGCCCCGGTGGCGCGGAAGCGCTCGACGGCGACGCTCGGGCCGTCGACGAGCCGGATCCGCAGCGGCACCCGGGCCGCGATCGGCCGGCCGGCCTCGTCCACGACGACGATCGTGAACGAGAGCGCGTCGGCCTCCGGCCGGGCCGTGACCTTCGGCGCCCCGAGCGCGGCGGGGGCCAGCGCGTAGAGGCGGGCGGGGAAGTGGCGCAGGTCGGCGGCGATCGTCGCGGTCGAGCCGGCGACCTTCGTCGCGACGATCGCACGATCGAAGGCGTCGTAGACGACTCCGGGCGAGGCCGGCCAGGTCGTCGCGACGGTCTTCGGCACGAACGACCGCGTGTAGCGCCCGCCGAGCGACCAGCTCGAGCCGGCGTCCCAGGGGAACGGGCCGGTCTCGCCGGCGAGCATCACGTAGCGGATCGCGCCGCCGTCGAAGACGTTCTTCGCGACCCAGGGGTCGTCGGTCTCGATCGGGAACCGGCGATACCGGCCGACGGCCCGGAGCAGGGCCCGCGCCGAGCGCTCGAAGGTCGGCTGGAAGATCGGGAGGACGGCGTCGCCGTTGAAGTTGTGGCCGTTGTACCGCGCGCCGACCTCGTGGGTCTTGAGGTCGAGCTTCGTCGCGCCGGGGAACGGGGCGCTGTCGGCGTCGGCGAAGACGCGGCCGCCGGCCTCCTGGAAGGCGGCGATGCGGTCGCGGACGCGGTCGGGGAGCGGCTGTCGCTGGCCGACGAGGAAGAGCATCGGCACGCGCGGCTTCCCGCCGTCGAGTAGGAGGCCGGCGGCGACGTCCTCCTCGTAGACGATCTCCGAGGGCACGCCGGCCATCAGGCCGACGCCCAGGAGCTCGAAGGTGCGCTCCCAGTGCGAGGTGCCGAGGCCGTTGGGGTTGCGCCGCTCGCTCGAATCCTGGGCCAGCGAGTAGAGGATGGCCCCCTCGTTGACCGGCGGCGCCCCGGCGAGGATCGGGCCGAGGTCGCGGGCCAGGCGGTTGACCGTCCGGAAGGCGTCGGCGGAGCGGGCCGAGTCGAACGGCCGGGCGTCGCGGATGCCGACCCCCTGGACGCCGCGCGCGGCCATCAGCATCGCGTTCTTGGTGTAGATGTCGCCCGGCTCGCCGCCCCCGCCGTTGGTCTCGGTGACGCCGATCGCCGGCAGGCCCGGCCGGCGCCAGAACTCGACGGCGTGGACCTGCCACCAGGGGCTCTGGGCGCCCTCGCTGATGTAGTGCGTGTACGACTCGGACATCCCGCGATAGACGACCGGCGCGTAGAAGCCGTCGCCGGCCGAGGTCTGCCACATCGGCGTGCAGGTCAGCCGCGCCGCGGGGTCGGCCAGCCGGACCGCGGCGTTGAGGCGGTCGTACAGCCGACTCGCGGCGAAGAAGAGCGGCTCGGGTCCAGGCCGGCCGCCGAACCGCTCGACGCGGATCGCCTTGAGCGCCGCGACGTCCTCGGGCGACTCGCCCGTGAAGAAGATCTCGTCGTGGTAGTTGACGCCGTAGAACGACGGCGCGCGGCCGAGCCACTGCACCCCGCGCTGCAAGGCCGCGGCCAGCGGGCGGAGCTTCGCCTCGCTGACGGGGATGCTCGCGACGTGCCGGAAGAGCTGCGCGTCGTACGCGACCCCGCGGCGGACGGCCTGGTCGAGGTAGACCTCGGCCTCCCAGTTCGATCGCGAGGGCGCCGGCACGCCGGTCGCGTCGGGGGGCGGCAGCGACGTCGCCGTCAGCTTCACCGGCGCGATCCCCCGCGGCCAGGCGACCTGGCCCCCTTGCAGGCCGAGCAACATGAGCAGGCGGTCGGTCTCGCGCGTGAAGCCCAGCTCGGCGACCATCCGCGTGGAGTCGCGGACGAACGCCAGGCGATCGGCCATGTCGCCGAGGCCGACCTGCTCCGTCGTGATCGGCCGGCCGTCGAACTCGTGGTAGATCACGCGCCGGAGGGGCGAGTCGGGCTCGTCGTCGGCGACGTCGATCGTCAGCGGGTAGCCCTCGTGCCCGCGCGCCGCGGGCCGGAGTCGATAGCGGCCCGGTGCCAGCCGACTCGTCAACGCGCCGGGGACGACGAACCCGGCGCCCCGGCCGGCCTGGACGTCGGCGGCGGCGAGGGTCGCCCCGCCGCGCTCCAGCGTCAAGCGGCAGGCGACCGCGACGGGGTCGGGCCCGCGGAGCGCGAGCTGGACCGCGATCGGCTCGCCGCGGCGGAAGGCGTGTCGCCCCGTCGCGGCGAGCGCCGTCACGCTCCGCGACACGCCCGACGGCGCCACGGCGATCGTCCGGACGACCGTCGGGTCCTCGGCCCGGTCCGCCACGTTGATCGGCCCGTCGCCGAGGTGCACGGCGACGTCGAACAGCCCGCGCGCCGTGGCCGGCGGCACGACCATCAAGGTCGCGCCGCGCGGCTCGGACTTCCACGGCAGCCAGCGCCCCTCGGAGCCGTCGGCGGGGCGCGCCAGCACGTGCCACCTCGGCCGCTTCGGCGGCGACGGCCGGCCGGTCACGCCGACCTTCAACGCCCAGGGGCGGCCGGCGACCGCGACGGCCTCGGCCGGGAACTCGACCCTCAGGCGGACGAACCGCGGCCCGATCGCCTCGCACGTCTTCAGGTCGGCCGACCACCGCAGGAACGTCACCGCCGGGTCGCCGACCGTCGCGAAGAGCCGCCCCGCCGCGTCGGCCTCGACGTCGAGGACGCCCGTGTACGGGCCGACGCTCGCGGCCGGGATCGGCAGCTCGCGGTCGGGCTTCAGCTCGGGCGTGAGCAGCTTCACGGCGAACCCGCCGGCCGCCGCGACCCGGCCGTCGGGCAGCACGGCGATGCCGCCGAAGCCGAGGCCCGCGACCTTGCCGAGCGGCTTGCCGTCGTAGTCGAAGGCCAGGAGCTCGGTCGGGTCCTGCGAGGCGAGGTAGACGCGCCGCCGCGCCGGGTCGACGGCGACGTCGGCGTACCAGTGCCGCCGCGCGTCGGCGGCGTCCGGGCCGGGCCGGGTCGGGTCGTAGCGGTTGATCTCGCGGACGAACTTGCCGTCGAGGTCGAAGACCGCGACGCGGCCGAACCCCGGGTTCGGCCGGTCGCGCGGCCCCTCGATCATGTCGACGGCGAAGATCAGGCGGGCCTTCGCGTCGACGGCGACGGCGGCCGGCGTGTTGGCGCCGGCGCCGGTGGGGTGGAGCTGGCCGACGTCGTTGCCCTTGATCACGAGGACCTTCGCCACGGTGCCGTCGTCGCGGTACAGCGCGAGGTGGCCGTTGCGACCGCTGTCGGCGCCGACGAAGCCGCCGCCGGGCAGCGGCACGAGGGCCGTCGGCTTGGACCCCTCGGGCGCGGCGTACTGGTCGATCAGGCGGCCCTTGCCGTCGAAGACGAGGTGCCTGGCCCCCTGGAAATACAGGCGATTCCCGTCGGGCGCGACCTTGAGCAGGCCGCGCGGCTTGGGCGTCTGGTCCAGCGCCACGAACTTCTCGTCGCCCCGCGCCGACGTCGTGGCCGCGAGCGCGATCGCCAGCGCGGCGACGGCCGCGCGGCATGTCCCGGTCGTCCTGCGATTCGTCACGACGATCCCTCCCGCTGGCCCGAGTCCGCGGCCCGCACGACGCGGCCGCCCCCTCCGTTGTAACCCGGACCCGCGGCGCGCCGCCACAACCTCGCGCGACGGTCGCTTGCGCCAAAACATCAGCCGCATGGGCCGACGCCCCCGACTGCCCCCGGCGCCGTCGGCGCGGCCGCGCGGCGAAAAAAATCGCGCGCGGCGAAAAATATTTTTCGCGCGCGTCGTCGATCGACTCGCGCGACGCGGCGCGCGACGATCGTCGACGACGACATGCGCGCGCCGCGCACGAGTTCGCGCGCAGACTCAGGTTTTTTCGAGGCCCGCGCGATGACATACTCCTAGTTTTAAGACAATACTATCCTGTGATGAATGAATCCAATAAACTCGCTCAATCCAATAGCTCCTCGTTTCACGGATCGGATCGGGCCGGAATCCTCGGAAAAGCGGCGAAATCGGGCGAAACGTGACCATCTCTGTCTTCCCCAGCGTGATATATTTCGCTAAGAAGTCTGGCGGTGTATCCGGCGGTCTGGTCCCGGATGCCGATGTCAACACCCGAACGAGGGCCAACAGCGATGGCGGCGAAGAAGAAGACGGCCACCAAGTCGGCCACGAAGAAGGCGACGACGAAGAAGGCGACCAAGAAGGGCGGCGTCGCCGTCGCGTCCGAGACCGCGGCGAAGTCGGCCACGCCGAAGGCGAAGAAGTCGGCCGGCACCAAGGCCGCCGGCGCCAAGAAGGCGGTCAAGCTCAACGAGCGCCAGCACGAGCTGCTCAAGAAGGTCCACGGCGCCGGCGAGGCCGGCTACACGATCGGCCAGAAGGCCGAGCAGCGCACCATCGACGTGCTGCACAAGCACGGCCTGCTGAAGCGCGGCAAGAAGAACAAGGACACCGGCCACCACAGCTACACCGTCTCCAAGACGGGCCAGAAGCACATCAGCTCGGCCCCGGCCGAAGCCCCGAAGTGAGCCGAGGCCCCCGGGTCGTCGGTTCCAATCCAATCGTCGCACGAAGGCCCGCCGGGTCGAACCCGGCGGGCCTTCGTGCATGGGGCGACCCGAGGATGCCGGTCGCGCGTCGGCTCAATCGCTCGGCGGCCGCTCGTCGTAGAGCGACGCACACTCGACCAGGCGGGCCGAGTCGCCGTCGTGGACGGCCATCTTCGTCCCGGCGTAGAGGCTGGCGCCGGCGTGCCGGCCGTCCTTCGCCAGGCAGTAGAACGTGACCTGGAAATTAGGCCGACCTTTCGCGTCGCGCAAGCGGGGCAGCTTGTTCGTCGCCGCGACGCGACGGCAGGCCTCGAGCGTCGCGTCGTGCGGCGACTTGCCGCGCCGCAATTCCTCCACCATCAGGAAACTCGACAGATTCAGCAGATTCGCCTCGCCCCGCCCGGTCGAGCCGGCCGAGCCGACCTCGTTGTCGAGGAAGAGCCCGGCGCCGAGGATCGGCGAGTCGCCGACGCGGCCGGGGATCTTGTAGAAGAGGCCCGATGTCGTCGTCACGCAGCCGAGCTCGCCGTGGGTGTCGAGCGCCGAGCAGTGGATCGTGCCGTGCTCGCGGATGTGGAAGAACTTCTTGACGATCGGGTCGAGCTCCTCGACCGGCGGCGGGAAGCGGTCGTCGTCCTTGCCGTTGGTCTCCTTCCAGTAGAGCCAGATCTTGCGGGCGTCGTCGGTCAGCAGGTCGACCTCGGGGAAGCCGTGCATCCTGGCGAACCTCGAGGCCCCCTCGCCGACGAGCAGGCAGTGGTCGGTCCGTCGCATGACGAGTCGCGCGACGGCGGCCGGATGCATGATGTTCCGGAGGCCGGCGACGGCGCCGCCGGAGTGGGTCGGGCCGTGCATGACGGCCGCGTCGAGCTCGACGACGCCGTCTTCGTTCGGGATGCCGCCGTAGCCGACGGTGTGGTCGTTGGGGTCGGCCTCGACGATCGCCACGCCGGCGATGGCCGCGTCGAGCGGGTCGGTCCCCGCCTGGATCAGCTCCATCGCCTTGGTGATGGCGGCGATCCCGTTGGCGCTGGAGATGACCACGGGGCGTCGCGCGCCGGGCGCGCGCGGCGGCACCGCCCCCCACGAGGTGCTGCTCAGGAGCCCGGCGGCGGCGCCGACGGACAGGAACTCACGGCGGTTGAGGCTCTCGGGCATCGGCGTTGCTCTCGGGGTCGGTCGAGGGTCGAGGGTCGCGCTGCGGCTCCGTGGCCGCGATCGCGCCAAGGATAGCCGCGCCGGCCCCTCACCGCCAACGCCCGGGCCGCGCGGTTGAGCTTGGCAAGGACGGCCCGGGACGCTAGAGTGCCGCCGCCTATCGTACCGAGAGGGGCCGTCCGGCCCCCGTCGCCGTCCCGCGCGGACCCAAATCTCCCTCGGAGCTAGCGGGGTGCCACGACCGTTCGCCCGCCGTCGCCGCCCGGCCTTCCTGACGCTCGCGGCCCTGGCCGCGACCGCGGCGGGTTGCAGCACGCTGACGCCCACGGGCTCGGTGCAGACGTACCTGTTCGGCCCGTACCTCGGCACGACGGCCACCAGCTTCATGAACCACATCGAGACGGCCACCGACCCGAACATCCGCTACCTCGCCTTCGCCAAGCTGGCCAACCCCAGGGCCTACGACGACGACGCCCAGCGGCTCCGCGCCGTCCGCCTGATGCTCCGCGGCCTGGAGCGCGACAAGGACGGCTACGACCGCGAGCCGACGGCCACCCGCGCCGTCATCTGCCGGAGCCTCGGCGAGCTCGGCCGCCCCGAGGCCATCGCGGCCCTGCGCGAGGAGGTCTACGACACCGAGCCGGTCGTCCGCACCGAGGCCTGCCGCGCCTTGGGCAAGGTCGGCCGCCCCGAGGACGCCAGCCTGCTCGCCCAGGTCGTCGCCGCCGACCAGAACCCCGACTGCCGCGTCGCCGCCATCGACGGCCTGGCCGAGCTGAAGGCCCCCGAGCCGCGCTACGTCGACATGCTCGTCGAGGGCCTCGAGAACAACGACCCCGCCATCCGCTGGGCCTCGCTCCGCGCCCTCCGCAAGATCACCGGCAAGGACCTCGGCGACGAGGTCGCCCCCTGGCGCAAGCTCATCGCGAGCCGGAAGGCCCCCGAGCCCAGGCCCGCGCCCGCCGCCACCCTCGACGTCAAGACCCCCGCCGCCGTGGCCACGCCCGCCGCCGGGCGCTAGAATGACACGATCGCGAACCCGCACCGTCGCGAGCGCGTCGGAACGACGCGGGGGAGGGTGTGGGGTCGTCGCGAAGGGGTTCGGCGTCGGGTCGGCGCGCGAGGGGTCATGGATACGCACACGCTGGAGATATTGGAGTTTGAGAAAGTCCGCGCACTCGTCGCGTCGTACGCGGCCTGCTCGCTCGGCAAGGAGGGGGCGCTGCGGATCGAGCCGGGCCGGGAGATCGGCGCGATCGCGCACCAGCAGGCCTTGACGACCGAGATGGCCGAGGCGCTCGCGTCGGGCCTCGCGCCGCCGTTCGGCGGCCTGCGCGACGTGCGGCCGCAGGTCCGACGCGCGAAGGTCGGCGCGATGCTCGAGGCCGAGGAGCTGGCCGAGGCCGTGTCGGTCCTGCGCTCGGTCGCCGAGCTGGATGCCTGGCTCGACCGCATCGGCGACGAGTTCCCCAGGCTCGGCGCCCTGCGCGAGGGGGTCGGCGAGTTCTCGGGCGTGGCCAACGCGATCGAGGGGTGCCTCGACGCGCGCGCCAACGTCCTCGACACCGCCAGCCGACGCCTCTCGGCCATCCGCCGCGAGGTCGGCCAGGTCGAGCAGCGCATCCAGGAGACCCTCCGCCACCTCCTCCGCGCGCCCGAGATCCGCCGCATCCTCCGCTACCCGAACTTCACGATGGTCGGCCACCACTACGTGCTGCCGATCGCCAAGGACCACCGCGGCGAGATCGAAGGGTCCGTCCACCGCACCAGCGCCAGCAACGAGACCGTCTACGTCGAGCCCCGCGCCATCGCCGAGCAGTCGGCGCAGCTTTCTTATTTGCGCTCCAAGGAGCAGAAGGAAGTCCGCCGCATCCTCCGATGGCTCAGCGCGCAGGTCGGCCAGGTGGCCGACTCGTTGCTGACGACCCTCGAGACTCTCGGCACGCTCGACCTGATCCACGCGCGCGGCCGCTACAGCCTCGATTATCGGATGAGCCCGCCCGACCTGAACACCGAAGGCAAGGTCGCGCTGCGAGGGGCCAGGCATCCGCTCCTGGAGCACCTCTTCCGCGAGGACCGGCCCGAGCCGCCGGCCGCGCCGAGGGCGGTCGTGCCGATCGACGTGCATCTCGGCTTCCAGTTCAACCTCCTGGTCATCACCGGCCCGAACACCGGCGGCAAGACCGTTGCGCTCAAGACGGTGGGCCTGCTCGCGGTGATGGCGCAGGCCGGCCTGCACGTCCCGGCCAATCCGGGCTCGCAACTGCCGGTCTTCGACGAGGTCCTGGCCGACATCGGCGACGAGCAGAGCCTGGAGCAGTCGCTCTCGACGTTCTCCTCGCACATCCGCCGCGTCTCGCAGATCCTGACGACGGCGACCGACAGGTCGCTCGTGCTGCTCGACGAGATGGGCGCCGGCACCGACCCGGCCGAGGGAGCGGCATTGGGCCGGGCGATCCTCGACGAGCTGGACAGCCTCGGCTGCCGGGCTTTGGTCACGACCCACATCGGCGACCTGAAGACCTACGCCTTCACCAACCCGAGGGCGCAGAACGCCGCCGTCGAGTTCGACGTCGAGACCCTCCGGCCGCGCTATCACCTCCGGATCGGCGACATCGGCCAGTCGAACGCGTTGCAGATCGCGCGGCGGCTGGAGCTGCCCGAGCACCTCGTCGCGCGCGCGGGGCGTTACCTCGACGAGCGGCAGGCGGGCTCGCGGCCGGACTGGGAGGTCGCGCAGAAGATGCGGCAGGAGGCCGAGGCCGCCCGTCGCGAGGCCCTCGAGGCGCAGGCCGAGGCCGAGCGGACCCGCGACGCGCTCTCGCAGCGGCTCGCCGACCTCCAGCGCCAGGCCGAGGGCGACGCCCGCGTCGCCGAGGCCCGCGCCCGGCTCCAGCCCGGCGACCGCGTGGTCGTCCCCCGCTTCGGCTACGACCGCCCCGGCCGCGTCGTCAAGCTCGACCCCCGCAAGGGCGTCGCCGTCGTCGCCATCGGCCAGATGAAGTGGGACGTTCCCGTCGCCGAGCTCATCCCCCAGCTCGTCCGCAACCCCGATGTCCCCGCCCCCGCCCGCACCTCCTCCAGCAAGCCCGGCCCTCGACTCGAAGACTTCGGCGACGAATGAGCCGACCCCTCCGGCTCCGAGGGATTTCGTCGGTCGCACCTTGTCTCGGACGTCCCCATCGGCTCGAATACGGCCGTGGGCCGGCGCGGCGATGCGGCCCGCGATTCGACCGCATCTCTCGAAAGGGGCATCCTCATGGCGCGGTCCTTGGTTGCGACGCTGGCGACGGTGCTCCTCCTGAACCCGATCGGCGCGGCCAGGGCCGACGAGAAGGCTGACGCGATCCTCGACAAGGCCATCAAGGCCCTCGGCGGCAAGGACAAGCTGGAGAAGGCCGACGCGATGAGCTGGAAATGCAAGGTAACGCTCCGCTTCCAGGGCAACGAGAGCGAGATCGACGGCGAGGTGACCGTGCAGGGCCTCGATCACGTCAAGTCGGTCGTCGACGACGGCGACGGCGATTCCCGTAGCATCACCGTCCTTAACGGCGACAAGGGATGGATGAAGTACGGCCAGGAGGAGGCGCGTTCGATCGAGGGCGACGACCTCCTAGAGCGGTTTACCCATGAGCTGCATACAGGCCGGCCTGTTGGAACCAGCCGATGATGTCCTGGTCGGTTACCTCTCGCAACGCGTCACCGATGGCGTCGTAGAGATCCCCTCTGACCCGAGCCGCGACCCGGCGCAG
>DASZMJ010000111.1:0-61067 GCA_035551935.1 Isosphaeraceae bacterium | reverse complement strand
GGCGGGCCAGCTCGGCCCGCTCCTCGGCCGTCAGCTTCAGGACGTACTTCTTGGCCATGACGAACCTCCCCGTGGACTTCGATGCGGCCGGACAAGGGAGGCCATCTTACCCGAAAATTACCGAGTGACGCTCCACTAGGACGTCGTCGAGCGCGGGCGCGGCGAGCGACATGAGGAACATCTCGAGTTGATGCTTCTTCTCCGGTTTCAGCTCGAAGTAGCGCCGGGTCGACGACTCGGCCTCGCCGCCGTGCAGCGCCACGGCCGCCTCGATCGTGTCGACCGAGCCGTCGTGGAGGTACGGGCCGGAGTCGCGGAGGCCCCAGAGCGGCGGCGTCCGCCACTCGGCGGGCGTCGCCAGGCCGGGCGACTGGTCCTCGGGGGTGCCGTAATAGCTCGCGCCGTCCCGCAGGTCGTCGCCCATGTCGTGCAGCAGCAGGTCGCTGTAGATCCCCTCGACCGGCCCCAGGGCCGGGGAATGGCAGGTCGCGCAGCCGACGGCGTCGAAGGCGTCGCGGCCGGCCGCGATCCCTTCCCGGGTCCGCGAGTCGGCCGGCGAGTCGACGATCGGGGCGGGCAGGTGGGAGACGAACGCCGTCAAGGCGGCGAGGTCCGAGTCGTCGAGGTCCAGGCCCTTCGGCGCCCGCCTCGGGTCGTTGGGAGGGGCCGTCTGGTGCTTGCCGGGGACTTCGAGGCCGAGCTCGTTGGCGCAGGCCGCGACCACGAAATCGCCGAGGGTCGGCACCTGGGCCTTCCAGCCGAACCGGCCGATCCGCCCGTCGGCGGTCCGGCTCACACGGCCCCGGACGCCGGGGAACTTCGAGGATCGCCGGCCGGCCGCATCGATCAACACCTGATCGGGGATCTTGTCGATGAGGCCCACGCCGAAGAGCGGGGGCGTGTTCCGCTCCGCGAGCCGGATGCCCGCGACGAACGACATGTTCAGCGCGTGGGACCATCGCCGCTGCACGAACTTCGTGACGCTGCCCGGGACGGGGACATCCCGGAGGATCACGGAGGAGCGGAACTCCTCCGCCGGGTCCATGATCGCATGGCCGATGGCGGTCGACAGGAATCGGGCCCGCCAGGCGTCGTAGCGCGGGTCGGCGCCGTAGCGATGGAGGACGATGCTCGACGCGTCGTGGAAACCGGGGTGGATCGCCTCCCGCTCGCGGCGGTTCTCGTCGGTGACGGTGGTGGAGGCGAGCAGGACGTTCTTCTCGTCGGAGCCCGCGCCGCCGGGCGCCGCCTGGACGTGGCAGGCGCGGCACGACGACTCGTTGTAGACCGGCCCCAGCCCGTCGCCGCCGCGGCTCCGGGGGTCGTGCGGGAACCATTGACGCTCGAATAACTTCTGGCCCCGCTTCAGGTCGGCCCCGGCGACCGGACCGGCCGTCGCGTCGCGACCCGACGTCAACCCCAGGAGGACCATCGCCCAGAACGACCAAGCCGCGGGCCGGCCGTGGACGGGCCCGAGTCGTCGCGTTGCCATGATCGATTCCCTCGCCTTGGGATCGGGGGGAAACATCTCGGCGTATCCCTGGATTCTATGGGATGTTTCCCATCGGGAATAGCCTCTCCTGGCTTCGGGGAGCGAATCGGCGGCCCGGCCCGGCCGGTCGGTCCCGCGGGTGGCTCGCTGTGCGATGCAGGGACATCCTTGACACCGGGATCGATCGCTGCGCGACGAGAGGTCGTCGTGAGGCACGGGCGCGGCCTGTGGCTGCGGCGCCACGATGGGCGAGCCACCGGGACCACCCGCGACAGGCTCGACAACTACCGCATGAGCATGAGGAGCAAGCTTACACCGATGACCAGCCAAAACAGGAGTCCGACGACCGTGGCCAGATCGTCGCGGCCATCGAAGGCCCGCCGCCGGCCGAGCGTCAACGCCCATAACAGGCCGTGACCGGTCACGCCGCAGACGACCTCGAAAACGGCCTCCGCGAGTGCTTGCAGCATGGCCACGTACCCGGCGGGTCGCACTGTTGGCTTGACCACCAGTGATCCCTATGCATTATGAGCACTGGTGGCCAAGCCAACAGCGCCACCCGTCCGCCGAACGATGATGGGGCGAGAGTCCTGCTCCGTTCCGAGTGGGTGTGGCCCAAGCTCAGGGTTCGGAGCGAGGCGGGACCGTCGCCACAGTCGTGACCTTGCCGTCGCGAGCGAGCTTCCGGACGCGGGGCGACCAGCCCTCGGCCCTCCCCGCGTTGGCGTTCGTGTATTCGAGGACGTAGACGTCGCCCCCGTGGACCGCCACGCCGGTCGGCGACCAGGGCCGCGGCGCCTTCAGGATGACCTCGACCTTGCCGTCCCGGGCGATCTTCACGACGCGATGGCAGCCGGTCGCGGCGGCGTATACCGTCCCGTCCGCGTCGACGGCGATCCCCCTCAAGGCGGGCAGGGGGAAGTTCGGATTGCCGTCGGGATAATCCACGTCGCAGTCCCCGAGTTTGATCGGATGGGCGAGCGTCGTCACCGCCCCGTCCGGGCCGACCTTGAGCACGCCGCTCGGGCCCGCGGCGTACAGGTTCCCGTCGGGCCCCGCGGCGAGGCCGGTGATCCCGCCGAGCTTCTCCGCGGTCGGCCTCAGGCCCGGCGTGACGACCTTCCGCTCGCCTCCCGGCGTGACCCGGCCGATCAGCAGGCCGCCCGCGTCCAGGGGCTTCTCCTTCGAGGAGCCGCAGAGGTAGTACAGGTTGCCGTCCCGACTGATGGCGATGGGGCTGCCGCCGTCGGCCACGATCAGCGCGGGCACCTCGCCGGCCGGGGTGATCCGCTCGAACTGCGAGAGCCTGGCCCGCGCGAACTTCCCCTCCGCGTCCAGGGCCAGCCAGTGGCCGCCGATGCGGTCGGTATACCTGGAGAGCCTGCCCTGCGGATCGATCCTCCAGATCGCCCGGCCGGCGGCGTCCTGGAAGAAGACCTGGCCCTTCGCGTCGACGACGATGCCGGAGCTGGGGTGGGCCGCGGCGTCCCGGATGGCGAGCCCGAGGACCGACCAGGCCGTGAGCATACCGGCGACGTTGCGTAACTTGGTCATCGCGGGGCGCCTCCGCTGATCATGCCTCATCGGGATCGATCTCCTCGGTCGGCTCACCGCGGGCGGGGGGCGGCGCGGAAGAAGGTCTGCTCGGCGGTGCGGCGGAGCAGCCATTCCTTGTCGGCCGCGGTGAGGAAGTCGAGGTGCTTGCGGACGAGGTCGAGGCTGTCGGTGTAGCGGTCCTTCACGACCTGGAATGGGCAGTCGCTCTCCCACATGCAGCGCCGGGCGCCGAAGGCGTCGACGACGCGGCGGATGAGGGGGGCGAGGTCGAGGTACGGCGGCGTCTTCTTGCCCAGGGCGTAGAACGCGCCGACCTTGACGAGCACCTTCGGGTGTTTCGCCAGGGCGCAGAGGGCGTCGACGGCCGCGGGGGCAATGACGCCGTCGGCGCCGATCCGGCCGAGGTGGTCGATGACGACGGTCGTCTCGGGGAACCGCCGGCACATGCGGTCGACCTCGGGAAAGCCGTCGGGGTCGATCAGGCAGCTCAGGGCCTGGCCGGCCTCGGCGGCGGCGGCGAACATCGCGGCGTAGCCGGGGGGCTCGAGCCAATGGGCGGGGGGCTGCTTGCTCAGGGACGGCGCGATCCGGAAGGCGCGGACGCCGCGCGGCGCCAGCTCCTTCATCGCGGCGTCGGGATGGGGCCCGAGCGGGTCGACGATCGCCGTCCCGACGAAGTGCTCGGGGTAGAGCTGGGTCATGTCGAGCATGTAGCGGTTGTCGAACCCGTAGAAGCTCATCTGGATCAGGTTGACGCGGACGACCCCCGCCGGCCGGCAGAGGGCCAGCAGCTCCTCGGCGGTGAACGACCGGGGCTTCATGTCTTCGACGTGGAAGCCCGGCGCCAGCGGGTAATGGCCGACGTCGGGCGTCCAGATGTGCGAATGCGCGTCGATGAAGGGCCCGGGGGTCGGCGGTCTCACGGTGGCGACCTCGACGAGGAGGAGGGGCTCGGGCGGCGGCCGGTCAGGCGAGCGCCTCGGCGATGACGGCGCCGTCGGGCACCAGGGGCCACGGCCGCCCCTGGCGGTCGGTGAGCGTGGTGGCCGGGTCGACGCCCATGAGGTGGTAGATCGTCGCCAGGATGTCCTTGGGCGAGACGGCGCGGTCGACCGGCTCGCCGGCGACCGTGTCGGACCGGCCGACGACCGTGCCGCGGGCGATGCCGCCGCCGGCCAGGAGCACCGAGTAGCACCGCGACCAGTGGTCGCGGCCCCCGCCGCGCTCGTTGCTCAGCTTCGGCGTGCGGCCGTGCTCGCTCAGGCAGACGACCAGCGTCTCGTCGAGCAGCCCGCGCGCGTCGAGGTCCACGAGCAGGCCCGAGAGCGACCGGTCGAGGCCGGGCAGCAGCTCGTCCTTCATCCGCGGGAAGTGGTCCCAGTGCGTGTCCCAGCCGGTGCCGGCGAGGCCGTACTCGTCCCAGAAGACGGTGATAAATCGACCCCCGGCCTCGACGAGCCGCCGCGCCGTCAGGGCCGCCTGGCCGAACAGCGTCATGCCGTAGCGGTCGCGGGTCGCGGGCGACTCCGCGCCGAGGTCGAACGCCCGTCGCAGGCGGTCGGAGCCGAGCAGTCGGTAGGCCATCTCCCGGTGGCGGTCGATCCCCGAGTCGGCCGCGGCGACGTCGAGCCGGCGCCTGGCCCGCTCGAGCTGCTCCAGGAGGGTCCGGCGGCGGTCGAGGCGATCGAGCGTCAAGGTCGGGCCGAGGTCGGTGACGACCGGCAGGCCGAACCGGCTCTCGGCGGTGATCCCCCGATACGGCTCGACGTCCTCCCACGTCTTCTCCGCCAGGGTCTTGCGCGCCGTCTTCGTCGCGCGGCCGTCGAACTCGACGGCGACGGGGTCCCAGGCCTGGCCGAGGAACCCGCCGTACGGCCCGGCGCGGGGCACCTCGCCGACGCGACGGCTGCTGAAGGCCCAGGGCAAGACGAGGTTGCCCGGCACCGGCGGCCGATCGGCCCCCCGCGACGGGCCCGTCGCCGACGGCCGGCCCGCGTCGAGGTAGTCGATCACCGAGCCGATGAACGGCCAGTGCGCGGGGTCCCTGGGGTTCAGCTCCACCGGCGCGTCGATCCGGGGGATGCCGGTCGTCGCGAAGGCGACCCCGTGGAGCGGGTACGGGTGCGAGACCGTCCGCAGCACCGTCACCTTGTCCATGACGCGGGCCAGGCCGGGCAACCGCTCGCAGACGTCGAGCCCGGGGACGGCCGAGCGGATCGACCCCAGCTCGCCGCGGACCTGCTCGGGGGCCCCGGGCTTGGGGTCGAACGTCTCGAGCTGACTGGGGGAGCCGTAGAGGAACAGCAGGATGCACGCCCTGGCCCGGCCGAAGCCACCCGGCGTCGCCGGCCCCGCGCCGTCGGCACGCGCCCGGGCCCCCGGCAGCCCCAGGCCGAGCATGCCCAACGAGCCGACGTGGAGCAGGTCGCGGCGCGTCAGGCCGTCGCAGAGCCGCTTCGGTCCGCCGAGCACCCGGATCATGCGCGCCCCTCGCGATCGGGAGACCCGTCTTGCAGCATCCCTCCCCAACGACGGTATCGCGGAAACGAGGTGCAATCAACAGCCCGCGGCTCGGACGGATGGATCGGGACGACCTGTCCCATGGAAGCCATGCGGGAAGGCATGTCGCGGGGTCATCGGCGCCGGCCGTTGCAATCCCCGGCCGTCCGTCGGAGAATCGCGGGGAGGGCCCGGCGATCGGCCGGGCCGACGGGGCGACGGTCCGAGGAGGAACGATGCTCAACCTCCACCCGAGGCCGACCGACTTGCGCGAGGGGCTGACCCGGCGCCAATGGCTCCGGGTCGGTTTCGGCGGGGCCCTGGCCGCCACATGGGCGTCGGGCCGGTCCACGGCCGTCGCGGGGCAGGGGGGCACGACGCCGGGGTTCGGAAGGGCGCGGTCGTGCATCCTGGTGTACCTGTTCGGCGGGCCGAGCCATATCGACATCTGGGACATGAAGCCCGACGCGCCGGAGCAAGTGCGGGGCGAGTTCCGGCCGATCGCCACGAAGGTGCCAGGCATCCAGATCACCGAGCACCTGCCGCGGCTGGCGCGGCTGGCGGATCGGCTGGCGATCGTGCGGTCGATGACCCACGGGGACGCCAACCACGGGTCGGCCGGCTACACGATGATGACCGGGCGGCGGCCGAAGGTGATCGGCGAGGTCGGGCCGACGCCCGAGGACTTCCCGAGCTTCGGGTCGATCGTCGGCCGGCTGCGGCCGCCGAAGGGGGCGTTGCCGCCGTACGTGGCCTTGCCGTGGCTGATCACGACGAGCACGGCGGTCGTGCCCGGCCACAGCGGCGGCTTCCTGGGGCATGGGGCCGACCCGTTCCGCCTGGCGGCGCCGCCCGGCGGCTTCGACTTCGCGCCCCCCGAGCTGCGTCATGACGGCGCCCTCGACGCCGATCGCCTCGCGACGCGCCGAGCGTTGCGGGAGAGGCTCGAAGGCGGCGCGCCCGGGCTAGGGCGACTCGGCGACGACGTCGAGGCGATCTACGGCCGGGCCTTCGACCTGCTGGCGGCGCCCGAAGTGGCCCGCGCCTTCCGGCTCGATCGCGAGCCGGCCAGGGTGCGGGAACGGTACGGGATGAACGCGTTCGGCCAGGCGCTCTTGCTGGCCCGACGGCTTGCCGAGGCCGGCGTGCCGGTGGTGACGATCTACTGGCCCGAGCGCGTCGAGCGCGAGGCGTTCAACAACAACGGCGTGATCGACCCGGTGGCCGTCCCCGCCTGGGACACGCACGGCAACAAGGTCGGCGCCAGCGCCAACTTCCCGATGCTCAAGGAGAAGCTCCTGCCACCGCTGGACCTGGCGTCGTCGGCGCTGGTGGAAGACCTCGAGGCCCGCGGCCTGCTGGGCGAGACCCTGGTGGCCTGGACCGGCGAGTTCGGCCGCTCGCCGCGCGTCAACGGCGACGCCGGCCGCGACCACTACGGCGACGTCTTCTCCTTGATGCTGGCCGGCGGCGGCATCCGCGGCGGGATCGTCCACGGCGCCTCCGACCGCCTCGGCGCCCACCCGGCCGCCGACCCCGTCGGCCCCGCGCAGTTCGCCGCGACGCTCTACCACTGCCTCGGCATCCGCCCCGACGCCGAGATCCACGACGGCCTCGGCCGCCCCTATCGCCTCGCCGAAGGCGCGCCCGTCGCCGCGCTGCTGGGCGGCTGAGCCGGGCGATCGGCTTGCGACGGCGACTCCGGCTTTGATAATATCGAAACCCGATATCGAGTGGCTAGGGAGACCGGCCTCGTGGGCGAGTTGCTGACGAAGATGTTCTTCAGCGGGTTCGTGCGGCTGCACGTGCTCTACCACGCCGCGCGGGAGCCGATCTTCGGCGTGGAGATGATGGAGGAGCTGGCCCGCCACGGCTACGACGTCGGCCCCGGCACGATCTACCCGATCTTCCACCAGCTGGAGGAGGCGGGCTACCTGGCCGTGCAGACCGAGGTGGTCGGCGGCAAGCAGCGCAAGTACTACCGCGCCACGCCCGCGGGGGTCGCCGCGATGGACGAGGCCAAGGCGAAGCTCCGCGAGCTGGTCAAGGAAGTGCTCCACGACGACCCGCCGACGCCCTCCATCCGTCGACCCGAGCGCGACGCCCCGACCGGGCGGGGGGAGAACCGATGAACCCGATCGTCTTCGCCATGCGACGCCCGTGGACCGTGATGGTCGGGGTCGTCGCCGTCGCCCTCGGCAGCGTGCTGGCCGTCGCCCGGATGCCCGTCGACATCTTCCCGAACCTGAACCTGCCGGTCGTCTACGTCGCGCAGCCCTACGGCGGCATGGACCCGGCGCAGATGGAGGGGCTGCTCACCAATTATTACGAATATCACTTCCTCTACATCGGCGGCATCCACCACGTCGAGAGCCGGAACGTCCAGGGCATGGCCCTGATGAAGCTGTACTTCCACCCCGGCACCAACATGGCGCAGGCGATGGCCGAGACGATCGGCTACGTCACCCGCTCGCGGGCCTTCATGCCGCCGGGGACGGTCTCCCCCTTCATCACCCGGTTCGACGCCGGCAGCGTGCCGGTCGGCTACCTCGTGCTCTCCAGCGAGACGAAGTCGATCGGCGAGATCCAGGACCAGGCGCTGTTCAAGGTCCGGCCGATGTTCGCCAGCCTGCCGGGGGTCTCGGCGCCGCCCCCGTTCGGCGGCAACCAGCGGACCGTCGTCGTCCGCGTCGATCCCGACCGGCTCCGCTCCTACCGGATGTCGCCCGACGAGGTGATGACGGCCCTGACCGAGGGCAACACGATCAGCCCGTCGGGGAACGTGCGGATCGGGAATACGATGCCGATCGTGCCGGTCAACGCCCTGGTGAAACAGGCGAAGGACCTGGAAAGCATCCCGATCCGGATCGGCCAGGACCCGGGCGTCTACCTGCGCGACGTCGCCACGGTGCAGGACGCCAGCGACATCCCGGCGGGGTACGCCCTGGTCAACGGCCGGCGGGCCGTCTACATCCTCGTGACGAAGCGGGCCGAAGCGTCGACGCTCGCGGTGGTGCGTAACGTCAGGGAGGCCCTGCCGAAGATGCAGGCCGTCCTGCCGGATGACATCAAGGTCGCCTTCGAGTTCGACCAGTCCCCCACCGTCACCCGCGCGGTGGGGAGCCTGGCGACGGAGGGGGCGTTGGGGGCCGTGTTGACCGGCCTGATGGTGCTGGTCTTCCTCCGCGACTGGCGGAGCGTGGTCGTGGTCGTGCTGAACATCCCGTTCGCGATCTGCGGCGCCCTGGTCGCGCTCTGGCTGACCGGCCAGACGATCAACCTCATGACATTGGGCGGCCTGTCGCTGGCGATCGGCATCCTCGTGGACGAGGCGACCGTCGAGATCGAGAACATCCACCACAAGATGGAAGAGACGCCCTCGATCGCCCTGGCCGTCCGCCGGGGCAACGTCGACACCGCGGTCCCCCGGCTGCTGGCGATGCTCTGCATCCTGGCCGTGTTCATCCCGTCCTTCTTCATGCAAGGGGCGGCGCAGGCGCTGTTCGTGCCGCTGTCCCTGGCCGTCGGCTTCGCGATGGTCGCCTCGTACCTGCTCTCCAGCACGTTCGTGCCGGTCGTCTCGACCTGGCTGTTGCGCCATCGCGAGCGGCCCGAAGACGACGGCGAGCCGCCCCTCTTCGACCGGGCGCGGGACGCCTACGGTCGGGCCTTGGCGGGACTCGTCGGGCTCCGATGGGCGGTCGTGCCGATCTCCATCGCGATCGCGGGGCTGGTGATCGTGGGCGTCGGGCCGAGGCTCGGCCTGGAGATCTTCCCGAAGGTCGACGCCGGCCGGTTCCAGCTCCGGATCAAGGCGCCGGCGGGGACGCGGATCGAGGAGACGGAGAGGGTCACCCTCGCGGCCTTGGAGGCGATCGGCCGCGAGGTCGGCGCCGGCAACATCGACATCTCGGTGGGGTACGTGGGGAACATCCCGTCGAGCTACCCCATCAACGCGATCTATCAGTGGACGGGCGGCCCCGAGGAGGTCGTCCTCCGCGTGGCGTTGAAGGAGGGGGCCGGGGTCCGCGTCGAGGCGCTCAAGGAACGGCTCCGCGACGTCCTCGCCGCCGAGATGCCCGACATCCGGTTCTCGTTCGAGCCGGCGGACATCGTGAGCGAGGTCATGAGCTTCGGCTCGCCGACCCCGGTGGAGATCGCCGTCACTGGGTCGGACCTCGCCGCGAACCGGGCCTATGCCGAGAAAGTCCGCGAGGAGCTCGCGAAGGTCCCCGCGCTCCGCGACCTCCAGTTCGTGCAGTCCCTGGACTATCCCACCGTGAACGTCGAGCTCGACCGCGAGCGCGCCGGCCTGGGCGGGGTGAGCGTGGCGGAGGTCGCGCGCGCGCTCGTGGCGGCGACGTCGTCGAGCCGGTTCGTGGTCCCGAACTACTGGCCCGACCCGAAGACCGGCATCGGCTATCAGGTGCAGGTCGAGGTCCCGTACCAGATCATGGACTCGATCCGCCAGGTCGAGACGATCCCGATCCAGCGCAGCGGCGGCGAGCCGCTCTTGCTCCGCGACGTGGCGAAGGTCGGCCCCGGCACGATGCCGGGCGAATACGACCGCTACAACATGAAGCGGACCGTCAGCCTCACGGCCAACGTCGCGGGCGAGGACCTGGGACGGGTCGCGCGCCAGATCGACCGGGCACTGAAGCGGGCCGGGGAGCCGCCGAAGGGGGCGACGGTGGACGTGCGCGGGCAGATCGCGCCGATGAACGAGATGCTCCGCGGCCTGGCGATCGGCCTGGGGATGGCGATCGTCGTCATCCTGCTGCTGCTCACGGCCAACTTCCAGTCGGTCCGATTGGCCCTGGTCGTCGTCTCGACCACCCCCGCGGTCCTGGCCGGCGTGGTGCTCGCCTTGTGGGCGACCGGGACCACCATCAACATTCAGTCGTTCATGGGTTCGATCATGGCGATCGGGGTCGCGGTCGCCAACGCGATCCTGCTGGTGACGTTCGCCGAGCGGCATCGCCGGGACGATGCGTCGGGGGCCGAGTCGGCCGCGGTAGAGGGCGCGAAGGGTCGGCTCCGGGCGATCCTGATGACCAGTTGCGCGATGATCGCCGGCATGACGCCGCTGGCATTGGGCCTGAGCGAAGGGGGCGAGCAGGTCGCCCCGCTCGGCCGCGCGGTCATCGGCGGCCTCGCCGCCGCGACCGTGGCCACGTTGGTCGTGCTCCCGACCGTCTTCGCGATCGTTCAAAGCGGCGCCGGCCGTCGGTCGGCCTCGCTCGACCCGTTCGATCCCGCCAGCCCGCATTACCACCCCGAAGGGGTCGCGGCGGATTCCCCTCCCGACGGGGGATCGGCGACCAACGGGTCGGCCCAGGTCCCGGTCGGCCCGGCGATCGTGGGCGAGGAGGTTGGGCGTCATGAGTCCTCGTGAGGAGGGTCGAATCATGCCCGGTTCGCCCGCGCGTTCCTATGTCCTCCTGGCTTCCCTCGCAGTCCTGACGGCGGGCCTCGCCGGCTGCGACCGGCCCTCCGCGGCGACCGCGAGCCAGGCCGCTACGAAGGCCGCGCGGCCCGTGACGCGGGTCGAGGTGGTCCGGCCGGAGCGGAGGGCGATCCGACGCGAGGTCGAGGAGCCGGGGCAGGTCGAGGCGTTCGAGGTCACGGCGATTCATGCCAACGTCGTGGGTTATGTGAAGTCCTGGGGAGTGAACATAGGATCGAAGATTACGAAGGGGCAGATGATGGCCGAGCTCGACGTGCCCGAGCTGACGGCCGAGGCCGAGCAGAAGCGGGCGATGGTCGAGCAGGCCGAGGCCCGTCGCGACCAGGCCGAGGCCGCGGTCGAGGTCGCCGGGGCCGATGTCGCCACCGCCCGGGCCAAGGTCGCGGAGGCGCAGGCCGGCATCAAGCGCGCGAGCTCGGACCTCGCGCGCTGGCGATCGGAGTACAACCGAGTCGAGCAGCTCTTCCGCGAGCGGGCGCAGACCGGCAGCCTCCTCGACGAGACCCGCAACAAGCTCTCCGCCGCCGAGGCGGCCGAGGAAGAAGAGCTGGCCCAGGTCGAGACGGCCCGGGCGGCGCTGGCCCAGGCCCGGGCCGCGCTCGACAAGGCCCGCTCCGACCTCGCCGCCGCGAAGTCCGGCATCGCCGTCGCCCGCGCCGACGCCCGACGGGTCGAGGCCCTGCTCGGTTACACGAAGATCGTCGCCCCTTACGACGGCGTCGTGACCCGTCGCAACGTCGACACCGGCCACCTGACCATGCCCGGTGCCCAGGGCGAGCCGCTGTTCGTCGTGGCGCGGTCCGACCTCGTGACCGTCGTCGTGGCCGTGCCCGAGATGGATGCCCCCGCGGTCGACCCCGGCGACCGCGCCAGGGTCCGGCTCCAGGCCCTCCCCGGCAAGGTCGTCGAGGGCCGGGTGACGCGGACCGCCTACGCCCTCGACACCAAGTCCCGCACGCTCCGCGCGGAGATCGACCTGCCCAACCCCGAGGGCAAGCTCCACCCGGGCCTCTACGCCTACGCCACGATCACCGTCGAGGAGAGCCCGTACGCCCTGACCCTGCCGGCGACGGCCGTCGGCCGCGACGGCGACAAGACGTTCTGCGTGGCCGTGCGCGACGGCCACGCCGCGCGATTGCCGATCGAACTGGGCCTGGGCGACGGGGCCCGGTTCGAGGTCCGTTCGGGGCTCAAGGGGGACGAGGTCGTGGCCAAGGCGAACGTCGCCGCGCTCGCCGACGGGCAGGCCGTCGAACCGCTGCCATCGGCGAAACCCGCAGCCTCGGGCGCGAAGCCCTGACGGTGTTGACCGTCGTCCGGGATGCCCCGCCCCGGCCCGGCCGGGGGGCTCAAGCGGGCCATTGATATCGGACGAAGATATCGACGCATGAGGTCGGCGGCCGGCGGAGCCGGTCCCGGGGCGGTCGCCGCGAAGGGCGCGACCAGGGCCAGGAGGGTCAGCCGATGGGCCGTGAGGGGCGGCGGACGACCGCGGCGCGGCGGCTGGGGCCGGCGGCCATGCTCTCGATCGCGGCGCTGATCGCCGCGGGCCCGGCGCGGTCGCAGGCGCCGGATCGCGAGGCACGGTCGCCCGCGTTGGCCTTGCCCTTGGCCGACGCCCCGTTGCCGGCCGTCCCGAAGCCGGCCACGACGGGGCCGCTCGTGCCCGGGCAGGTGATCCAGCCGATCGACCTGGCGAGCGCCCTGCGGCTGGCCGGGGCGCGCGACCTCGACATCGCCGCCGCCCGGCAGCAGGTGTTGCGGGCCCTGGGCGACCTCGACGAGGCCCGCGGGCTCTGGCTGCCCAGCCTCTTCACCGGGCCGACGTACTACCGCCTCGACGGCCAGGTCCAGACGATCAACGGCCAGGTCATCACCGTCGATCGCGGGTCGCTGTTCCTCGGCACGACGGCCAGCCTCGCCAACAGCTTCCCCGCCGCGCCGCCGGGGAGCGGCTTCCCCCCGTTGAACACCCTGAGCGGCGTGCTCCGGCTCTCGGACGCGATCTACGGGTCCCGCGCCGCGCGACGGGTCATCGCCGCGAACGAGGCGGGGGTCCGGGTCGCGCTCAACGACGCTCTGCGGTCGGTCGCCGAGGCGTATTTCGACCTCCAACTCGCGGCCGGGCGACTCGCGATCGCCCGCGAGGCCGCCGGCAACGCGGAGGTGCTCGCGGGCATCACGGGGACCTTCGCGCGGTCGCGGGCGGGCCTCGAGGCCGACTACCGCCGCACCCTGGCCGAGCTCCGGCGGCGACGCGGGGCGGTCCGGGTCGCCGTCGGCGACCTGGAGGTCGCCTCGGCCAACCTCGTCCGTCCGCTCCTGCTCGACCCCCACATCGTGGTCGCACCGGTCGAGCCGGCCGAGGCCGTCATCCGGCTCGTCCCCGACGACGTCCCGCTCGACGACCTGATCTGCCAGGGCTGGCGGGACCGCCCCGAGCTGGCCCGGGCGAAGGAGCTGGTCGAGGCGTCGATCCTCCGGCTCAAGCAGGCCAGGCTCCGGCCGTTCGTGCCGAGCGTCGCCCTCTCCTACTCGGGGGGCGGCTTCGGGGGCGGCCAGAACGGCTTCTTCGGCAGCTTCAACACCCGGGGCGACGTCGCGGCGAGCCTGTTCTGGGAGCTCCGCGGGCTCGGCCTCAGCGACCGCGGCAACTGCCGAGTCGCCGAGGCCCAGCGGCGGACGGCCGACATCGACCTGATCCGCGTCCAGGCGCGGGTCGCCAGCGACGTGGTGGCGGCCTACAAGGCCCGCGCCGCGGCGACCGGCTGGATGGACGAGGCGCGCCAGTCGGTGGCCGAGGCGCTCGAGTCGCTCGGGCTGAACCTCACCAACATCCGCCGCGGGGCCCAGTTGCCCGGCGCGACCCGCCCCATCGAGGTACTCCAGCCGATCCAGGCGCTGGCCCAGGCGCGGGCCGACTACCTCGACGCCGTGCTCGCCTACAACCGCGCGCAGTTCCGCCTCGTCCACGCCGTGGGCCGGCCGCCGGCCCTCTCCCCCGACCCCCGTCGCCCCTGTCCGCCAGCGCCGCCGGGGACGCCCGCGCCGGCCGCCCCCGCCCGCAGGTGACAACGCGCGCCGTCGCGGATAGTCTGGGTCCGGAGGAGGTCGACCGCATGGAGCTGGCGCGGCTGATCGCGGCCCTGGCCGACCCGTCGGCGTATCCCGACCCGATCGGGGCCGGGGCGGTCGAGGTGCGCCAGACGCACATCTCGGCGGTCTTCCTGGCCGGCCCGTTCGCGTACAAGGTCAAGAAGCCGCTCGACCTGGGCTTCCTCGACCACACCACCCTCGACCGCCGCCGCCACGCCTGCGACGAGGAGGTCCGCCTCAACCGCCGCCTCGCCCCGACGGTCTACCTCGGCGTCGTCCCGATCACCGAGGACGCGACGGGCGTCCGGGTGGAGGACGCGGGCGAGGTCGTCGACTGGGCCGTGAAGATGGCGCGGTTGCCCGACGAGGCCACGCTGCGCGCGCGGCTCGGCTGCGGCGAGCTCGACGCGAGCCACCTGGAGGCCCTGGCCCGCCGGCTCGCCGACTTCCACGCGGGGGCCGAGGGGGGGCCGGCCGTCGCGGCCTTCGGCCGGTTCGACGTGGTGGCCGGCAACGCCCTCGACAACTTCGACCAGGCCGCCGCGCACGTCGGCGCGACGCTCAGCCGTGCCGTCTTCGACCGGCTCCGGGGGCTCACGGAATCGGCCCTGACCCGGCTCCGGCCGACGATCGAGGCCCGCGCCGACCGGGGCATGCCGCGCGACGGCCACGGCGACCTGCGGCTCGACCACGTCTACCTCTTCCCCGATCGCGAGCCGCCGGCCGACCTCGTCGTCATCGATTGCATCGAGTTCCACGAGCGGTTCCGCTGCGCCGACCCGGTGGCCGACGTCGCCTTCCTCGTCATGGACCTCGTCGCCCACGGCCGTCGCGACCTGGCGCGGGCCTTCGCCGACGCCTACCTCCGCGCCGCGGGCGACCCGGAGGGCCGGGCGTTGCTCCCCTTCTACAACGCCTATCGAGCGGCCGTGCGGGGCAAGGTGGAGGGGATCGCTCACTTCGAGCCGGAGCTCGCCGAGGCCGACCGGGCCGCGGCGCTGGCCCGCGCCCGCGCCCGCTGGCTGCTGGGCCTCGGCGAGCTGGAGGAGCCGTCGCGGCGGCCGTGCCTGGTGCTGGTCGGCGGCCTGCCCGGCACCGGCAAATCCACCCTGGCCCGCGGCCTGGCCGCGCGGGCGGGCTTCGACGTGATCCGCTCGGACCTCGTGCGCAAGGAGCTCGCCGGCCTCGGCCCGGACCGCGTCGCGGCGGCCTCCTTCGGCGCGGGGATCTATTCGCCCGAGTGGACCGAGCGGACCTACGCCGAATGCGCGCGACGCGCGGAGGGCCTCCTGTTCGACGGCCGTCGCGTCCTGGTCGACGCGAGCTTCCGCGCGGCGTCGAGCCGCCGTATGCTCCTGGAGCTGGGCACCCGCTGGGGCGTCCCCGCCCTGTTCCTGCTCTGCCAGGCCGACCCGGCGGCGGTCCGCGGGCGGCTCGATCGCCGGACGGGCGACGCCTCCGACGCCGACTGGTCCACCTACCTCCAGGCCGCCGAACGCTGGGAGGCGTCGGACGAGGCCACGACCCGGGCGACCCGGGCGATCTCCACCGACGACGGCGAATCGGCCGCGTTCGCCCGGGCGCTGGAGGCCCTCCGGGGGGCCGAGTTGCTGGGGAGGATCGCGGAGGATCGCCCTTGAGCGCCGAGGCCGAGGAGTCAGCGACGGCGAGGGCCGGGGCGCGGGAGGGGCGAGATCCCCGGCCGTTCTGGAGCGTCCCGGCCGACGACCTGATCGCCCGACTCCGGACCACGGCCCGGGGCCTGGCGACGGAGGAGGCGCTGCGACGTCGCCCCGGTTCGGCCGCGTCGCATGCCGGGTCGGCCCGGGTGGCGCGGGCGTTGCGGCTGCTGCTGGCGCAGTTCGGCAGCCCGATCGTCGCGACCCTGATCGCCGCGGCCATCCTCTCGATCGCCCTGGGGGACGTCACGGACGCCCTGATCATCCTGGTCATCGTCCTGGTCAGCGGCCTGCTCGGCTTCGCGCAGGAGTGGCGGGCGGATGAGGCCGTGGCGGACTTGCTCGCGCTGGTGCGGTGAAGGCGACGGTCTTGCGCGACGGCGGGCCCGTCGAGGTCCCGATCGAGGAGGTCGTGCCGGGGGACGTCGTGGCGCTGGCCGCCGGCGACGTGATCCCCGGCGACGGTCGCATCCTGGAGGCGCGCGACCTGTTCGTCGGCGAGGCCGCGCTGACCGGCGAGACCTTCCCGGTCGAGAAGGCGGCGGGGTCATCGCCGCCGGACGCCCCGGTCGCGGCGCGGGCCAACTGCCTGTTCCTGGGGACCAGCGTCGTCAGCGGCACGGCCCGGCTGCTCGTGGCCGGCACGGGCCGCGACACGGAGTTCGGCCGCGTCTCCGAGGCGTTGCGACACCGGCCGCCCGCGACGGAGTTCGAGCGCGGCATCCGCCGCTTCGGCGCGCTGCTGGTCGAGGTGACGCTGCTGCTGGTCCTGGCCGTCTTCGCCATCAACGTCGCGCTGCGACGGCCGGCCCTCGAGTCGTTCCTGTTCGCCCTGGCGATCGCCGTCGGCCTGACCCCGCAACTGCTGCCGGCCATCATCAGCGTCAACCTGGCCCGCGGGGCGCGTCGGATGGCGCGGGGGCGGGTGATCGTCCGGCGGCTGGCCGCGATCGAGGACCTCGGCGGCATGGACGTGCTCTGCGCCGACAAGACCGGCACCCTGACCGAGGGCCGGGTCCGGCTCGCCGAGGCCGTCGACTTCGACGGCCGCCCCGGCGCGAAGGTCCGGCTCTTCGCCTACCTCAACGCCACGTTCCAGTCCGGCTACGCCAACCCGATCGACCGGGCGATCGCCGCCGAATGCCTCGACGCCGACGGCTACTCGAAGCTCGACGAGGAGCCCTACGACTTCGTCCGCAAGCGGCTCAGCGTCCTCGTCGCCGCCGACGACGGCTCCCGCACGATCATCACCAAGGGGGCCCTGGCCAGCGTCCTGGAGGTCTGCCCGGCCGCCGAGACGGCCTCGGGCGAGCGGGTCGAACTGGCCGCCGTTCGGCCGCGGATCGAGGGGCAGTTCGCCGCGTACAGCGACCGGGGTTACCGGGTGCTGGGGGTCGCCTACGGCGACGTCGGGGCCAGGTCCAACATCGCCCGGGGGGACGAGTCGGGCCTGACGTTCCTGGGCCTGCTGGCGTTCGACGACCCGCTCCGCCCCGGCATCGTCGAGACGCCCGGGGGCCTCCGCGACCTCGGCATCGAGCTGAAGCTGCTCACCGGCGACAACCGCCGCGTCGCCGCCCACGTCGCCCGCCGGGCCGGGCTGCCGGAGACGGACATCTTGACCGGGGCGGACCTCCGCGCGATGAGCGACGAGGCGCTCGTGCGTCGGGCGGGGCGGGTCGCGGTCTTCGCCGAGGTCGAGCCGAACCAGAAGGAGCGGGTCATCCTGGCGCTGAAGAAGGCCGGGCACGCCGTCGGCTTCCTCGGCGACGGGATCAACGACGCGCCGGCGTTGCACGCCGCCGACGTCGGCATCTCGGTCGCCGACGCCGTGGACGTCGCCCGCGAGGCGGCGCAGGTCGTCCTGCTGGAGAAGGACCTCGCCGTGCTCGGGGCCGGGGTGCGCGAGGGCCGGCGGACCTTCGCCAATACGTTGAAGTATGTCTTCATGGCCACCAGCGCCAACTTCGGCAACATGTTCAGCATGGCCGGCGCCTCGCTGTTCCTGCCGTTCCTGCCGCTGCTGCCCAAGCAGGTCCTGCTGATGAACCTGCTGACCGACCTGCCCGAGATGACCATCGCCGCCGACCGGGTGGACCCGGAGATGGTCGATCGTCCCCGGCGATGGGACGTCGGCTTCATCCGCCGGTTCATGGTCGTCTTCGGCGTCCTCAGCTCGGTGTTCGATTACCTGACCTTCGGGGCCCTGCTCTGGTTGTTCGGGGCCGCGCCGGCGTCGTTCCGCACGGGCTGGTTCGTCGAGTCGGTCGTCTCGGCGGCCTCGATCGTGTTGGTGGTGCGGACCCGGCGCCCCTCCTTCCGGAGCCGGCCGGGCCGCCCGCTGTCCCTGGCGACGCTGCTGGTCGTCGGGCTCACCGTGGCGCTGCCCTACTCGCGGCTGGCCCCGGTTCTCGGCCTCGTGCCCTTGCCGCCGCGCGTGCTCGGCGCCCTGGGGTTGATCGTGCTGTTGTACGTCGCCGCGGCGGAGGCGGCGAAGGGGTTCTTCTACCGTCGCGAAGGGCTCCGCACCCCAGCGGCCACGACACGGTAACGGCGGCGGGCCCGACGAGGGTAGACTGGCCCGAAACGGCTCGTTTCACGGGCGGGAGGTGATCCCACGATGCGCGCCATGCTCCTCGAGACGATCGGCCCCGTGCGGGGCGACGCGACGCCGCTGGCGACGGTCGACTGGCCCGAGCCGACGCCGGGGCCGGGCGAGGTCCTGATCCGCGTGAACACCTGCGGCGTCTGCCATACCGAGCTCGACGAGATCGAGGGCCGGACGCCGCCGCCGCGCCTGCCGATCATCCCGGGCCATCAGGTCGTCGGGCGGGTCGAGCGGCTCGGCGAGGGTGTCGAGGACGTCCGGGTCGGCGACCGGGTCGGGGTGGCCTGGATCTTCAGCGCCTGCGGGCACTGCGACCGTTGCCGGCGCGGGGAGGAGAACCTCTGCGATCGGTTCCGGGCCACCGGCCGCGACGCCCACGGCGGTTATGCGGAGATGATGACCGCCCCCTCGGCGTTCGTCCACGCCATCCCAAACGCCTTCGACGACGCGGAGGCCGCCCCCTTGCTCTGCGCCGGCGCGATCGGCTACCGATCGCTCCGGCTGGCAGGCATCGAGGACGGCCAGAGGCTGGGCCTGACCGGCTTCGGCGCCTCGGCGCACCTGGTCCTGAAACTGGCCCGGCATCGCTTCCCGCGCAGCCGCGTGTTCGTCTTCGCCCGGTCCGAGGCCGAGCGTGCCTTCGCCCGGGAACTCGGCGCCGCGTGGGCCGGCGACACCGCCGAGCCCGCCCCCGAGCGGCTCCGCGCGATCATCGACACGACCCCGGCCTGGACGCCGGTCGTCCGGGCGTTGACGAACCTGGAGCCGGGCGGTCGGCTGGTCGTCAACGCGATCCGCAAGGAGGACGCCGACAAGTCGGCCTTGCTGGGGCTCGACTACCCGCGGGACCTCTGGCTCGAGAAGGAGATCAAGAGCGTCGCCAACGTCGCCCGCGCCGACGTCCGCGAGTTCCTCCGCCTGGCGGCCGAGGTCCCGCTGCGGCCCGAGGTGCAAGAGTATCCCCTCGAGGACGCGAACCGGGCCCTGGTCGAGCTGAAGGCGGGGGTCGTCCGCGGGGCCAAGGTCCTGCGGGTCGCCCGAGGAGACCGCTGACGAGCCCGCCCCCCGGGCCTACGACACCGACCCGTCGATCGCCACGACGTGGATCCGGGCCGTCGGCGTGGCCGAGGATTTCGTCGCCGGCCCCGAGGTCGCGTCGCCCGGGCCCGGCAGCAGGATCACCACCGGCGGAATGGACCCCGGGGCGTCCGCCGTCACCATCGGCTCGAACCCCGCCGCCGACCGCGTCGTCAGGCTACCGGTCGCCGTGCCCCCGCCGACCGATCGCTCGACCAGGACGCCGCCGACCCGGTAGGCCGTCGGCAAGGGGATCGGGTACGGGTCGCCGCCGTAGAGCGTCCCCTGGCCGAACGGCACGGCGCCGACGCCCTGGATGTAGAACGTCGACGTGCTCGGCTGGAAGACGGCGACCTGCGCCTTACCCGCGCCGGCGTAGTCGGCGGCGACCGGGACCGGGCTGCCGCCGTAGAGGGTGCCCTGGCCGAAGGTGACCGCGTAGGGATGCGAGGGGTTCGACGACGGCATCACGTAGAAGGTCGAGGTCGACGGCTGGAACACCGCGATGTCCGCCACGCCGTCGCCGTCGTAGTCGGCGACGACGGGGATGGGGTCGCCGCCGTAGAGCGTCCCCTGGCCGAACGGGATGGCGAAGGGGTGGCCGGGGTTCGCGGCCGGGATGATGGAGAAGGTCGAGGTCGACGGCTGGAACACCGCGATGTCCGCCACGCCGCCGCCGTAGGCGGCGGGGACGGGGACCGGGTTGCCCCCGTAGAGGGTGCCCTGGCCGAAGGTGACCGCGTAGGAGGGGACCGCGATGTTCCCCGACGGGATCACGTAGAACGTCGAGGTCGACGGCTGGAACACGGCGACGTCCGCCTTGCCGTCGCCGTCGAAGTCGACCGGGGGTTTGGCCGCGGGCGTCGTGTTGGCGAAGCGGGCGATGGCGAAATCGCCCGCTTCGCCAACCTGGTTGCTGGACGTGCCGTCGATGACGATCTTGCCGTCGCCCTGGATGGCGAGGCCGTTGGCCTGGCCGCCCTTGCCGCCGAAGTCGGTGGTAACCTGGCCGTTGGGGGCGAAGGAGGTATCGAGGGAGCCGTCCGTGTTGAATCGGGCCACGACGGCGGAGGGGACGGAGTTGCCGCTGGTGACCGACCCCGCGACAACGATCTTGCCGTCGGTCTGGATCTTCAGCGCGGCGATGCCGCTCGACCCAGGAAGCCCGTTCGAGAGGAACTTGGAGACGACCCGGCCGTGGGAGCCGAAGCTCGTGTCGGGAGTGCCGTTGGAGTTGTACCGGGCCACGAAGTATTGCCCGGTCCCGCCGATCTGGCCCGCGACCACGACCTTGGAGTCGCCGGCGACCGGCTCGAGGGCGATGCTCGTGATCGTCGTGTTGCTCGCGGGGAGGCCGGTCGCGGCGAGGCCGGTGCCCTGGCCGCCGAAGCTCCTGTCGAGCGAGCCGTTCTGGTTGAGCTGCATCAGCAGCGCGCCGCCACCGGAGGATTGGGTGCCCGCCACGACGATCTTGCCGGTGGCCGGTTGGACGACGACGGCGTCGGCCGTGCCGTCGACGCCGATCCGCTCGAAGCCGATCCCGCCGCCCTGGCCCGAGACGAACTGGGCCGGGGCCGTACTACTGCCGAAGCTCGCGTCTGCCGTGAGGTTGGGGTTTAGTCGCGCGACGAGGATCGCCGACGTCGACCCGGACGGGTCCGTGCCGGTGCCGACGGCGACGATCTTGTTGTCGGATTGGGGAGCGAAGGCCTGTAGGTCGGAGCTTCCAGTAGTTCCATGTGTATATAAATTATTTATATAAATTTCATTCTGATATAAACCATTAGAAGTGTATTGAAAAATAAAAGCTTCTTGCTCACTCTGGAAACCGGTAATTCCCTTGGTGAACGAGCCCGCGACGAGGATGGAGTTCCCCGTCTGCAAGATCGCGGCGTTGGCCCCGGCGGATCCACTACTCGCGCCGTTCAGGCCGTTAGGGTATTCGACCGACAGGCCGGGGGTCTGGCCGTCGCCGAAGGAGGTGTCCAGGGCGCCGGACGACCGGTAGCGGACCGTGACGACCCCCCCGCCTCTGAACGTCCCGGCGAAGCCAATGGCGACGGCCCGGGTCTCGCCGCCGATCGTCTGGAGGACGACTGCGTTCGCCGATGAGAAGACGAAACTCGTCGGCGGGGAGGCGAAGCTCGACGTCTCCCAGCCGACCCCGTTGAAGCTCGGGTCGAGGGCGAAGCTCAACAGTGGCCGGCCCTCCATCACCTCGACGGCCGGACGGACGCCCCGACCCCTGGCCGGCCGATTCCCTCGGTTGTGGCTTCTCATGATGGATTCGCGACCTCGCCGTTTGGGGGATCGCCGCGCATCCCGACTTCGAGTGACGTCGCACTCGGAGACCGGTGGGTCTGCGCCGCGCGAACCTATGGACCTGCCGTGTCCGGAATGCCTAACAGATCACGCGCCCTGGCATTCGTCAATCAATAAAATGCGAAAACGAAGGAACCGAAGTGGCCCGGGGCTTTGTCGCCGGCCCCGAGGTCGCGTCGCCCGGGCCCGGCAGCAGGATCACCACCGGCGGAATGGACCCCGGGGCGTCCGCCGTCACCATCGGCTCGAACCCCGCCGCCGACCGCGTCGTCAGGCTACCGGTCGCCGTGCCACCGCCGACCGATCGCTCGACCAGGACGCCGCCGACCCGGGAGGCCGTCGGCAAGGGGATCGGGTACGGGTCGCCGCCGTAGAGCGTCCCCTGGCCGAACGGCACGGCGCCGACGCCCTGGATGTAGAACGTCGACGTGCTCGGCTGGAAGACGGCGACCTGCGCCTTGCCGGCGACGGCGTAGTCGGCGGCGACGGGGATCGGATTGCCGCCGTAGAGCGTGCCCTGGCCGAACGGCACGGCGCCGACGCCCGCGATGTAGAACGTCGCGGTCGACGGCTGGAAGACCGCGAGCTGCGCCTTGCCGGAGCCGGTGTAGTCGTTGACCACCGGGATGGGGTCGCCGCCGTAGAGGGTGCCCTGGCCGAACGGCACGGCGCCGACGCCCTGGATGTAGAACGTCGCGGTGCTCGGCTGGAAGACCGCCAGTTGCGCCTTGCCGGTGCCGGCGTAGTCGGCGACGACGGGGATCGGGTCGCCGCCGTAGAGCGTGCCCTGCCCGAACGGCACGGCGCCGACGCCCTGGATGTAGAACGTCGAGGTGCTCGGCTGGAAGACCGCCAGTTGCGCCTTGCCGGTGCCGGCGTAGTCGGCGACGACGGGGATCGGGTCGCCGCCGTAGAGCGTCCCCTGGCCGAACGGCACGGCGCCGACGCCCTGGATGTAGAACGTCGCGGTGCTCGGCTGGAAGACGGCGAGCTGGTCCTTGCCGGCGCCGGTGAAGTCGGCGGCGACGGGGATCGGGTCGCCGCCGTAGGCCGTCCCCTGGCCGAACGGGAAGGCGCCGGAGTTCTGGATGAAGAAGGTCGAGGTCGACGGCTGGAAGACGGCGATGTCCGTCCGCTTGTCGCCGTTGTAGTCCCCCGGGGGAGTGGTCGTCGAATTGCTGAAGCGGGCGATGGCGAACTGGCCGTTGGACGTGCCGTCGACGACGATCTTGCCGTCGCCCTGGATGGCCAGGCCGGTGGCCCGGCCGCCCTTGCCGCCGAAGTCGGTGGTGGCCTGGCCGCTGGGGCCGAAGGAGGTGTCGAGGGAGCCGTTCGTGTTGAACCGGGCCACGACGGCGGCGGCCTTGAAGCTGCTGATGACCTCCCCCGCGACCACGATCTTGCCGTCGGCCTCGATCTTCATGGCGGCGATGCTGCTCGGCCCGGCCGACGCGCCGACGAGGAACTTGGAGAAGACCTGGCCGTTGGAGCCGAAGCTCTGGTCGGGCGTGCCGTTGGAGTTGTACCGGGCCACGAAGTATTTCCCGGAGCCCGAGATGTAACCCGTGACCAGGATCTTGGAGTCGCCGGCGATCGGCTCGAGGGCGACGCTCGTGACGCTGCCGCCGAAGCCGAGGCCGGGCGCGGCGAACCCGGTCCCCTTGCCGCCGAAGCTCGTGTCGACCGAGCCGTTCGGGTTGAGCTGCACCAGGGCGTCGCCGGCGTTGTCGAAATCGGTGCCCGCCACGAGGATCTTGCCGGTGGCCGGCTGGACGACGGCGGCGTCGGCGATGCCGTCGATGGCGAGCCGCTCGAAGCCGAGCCCGCCGTTCTGGCCGTCGACCGTCGAGGCCAGGCCCGTGTTGCTGCCGAAACTCGTGTCCTGGCTGAGGTCGGATTTCAGCCGCGCGACGATGATGGAGTTCGGGCCGATCTGGTCCGTCGGGGTGTTGGCGGTGCCGACGACGAGGATCTTGCCGTCGGGCTGGAGGGCCACGGCGTTGGCGAAGGCGTCGCCGAAGGTCACGTTGCCGAATTGGTCGGTGTACGCATTATAGAACGAATCCAGGCTCTGGACGCTGCCGGAGCTGGAGTACTGGATCAGGTTCATGAAGTTCAGGAGCTGGGAGGAGCCGGCCCCGCTGACGGTCGAGCCCGCGACGATGATCGATTGCGTCACCGGCCGGACGAGGACCGCGTTGGCCTGGTCGACCGAATCGGGGAGGTTCTGCGGCGTCCCGAAGAAATTGAGGGCCTGGCCGGGGGTCTGGCCATTCCCCCCGAACGAGGTGTCGATGCCGCCGGACGTCGTGAACCGCGTCAGGGCGACGCCCGTGCCGTCGCCGTTGGTCGTCGTGGCCGTGCCGACGGCGACGGGGCGGACCTGGCCGCCGACGGTCTGGAGGGCGACGGCGTCCGCCGCGGAGTTGGTCGAGTCCGTGTTGCCGTTGTTGTTGTAGACGAAGCCCGTCGTCCTCCACCCGACCTTGTTGAAGCTCGGGTCGAGGCCGAAGCTCAAGAGTTGCCGGCCCTCCAACGCCTCGACGACCGGCCCGGCGCCCCGTCTGCTGGCCGGCCGTGTCCCTCGGTTGTGGCTTCTCATGGTGGTCTCGCATCCTCGCGTTCTTGGGGGGGGAATCGCCGCGCGCGGCGATCTCGGGGGCCGCGTCGCCCTCGGCGGTCGGCAGCCCCTCGCCGCGCCAGACTCGGATGGCTTATGCCCAAAGCGGTCTAACAGATCACGCGTCGCCACGCGGATCAAGCGAAAAAGCGCAAAAAAGAAGAAAATGGGACGAATCCGTGACGGCCGCCACCAACGGGAGGTAGAATGTCGTCAATTCGCGACCGATGGCGCCCGGGGGCGGGCGGGGCATTGACCGGGGCGGGTGCGACTCATAACCTGATGTCACGCGTGGCCGGATGGGCTCGGATCGAGGTCCCCGGGCACCCGCCGCCCGACGACGGGCGGCCGCGGCGAACGGCCCAACGTCTCGCGCCGGGAGCCGACACCGTGTCCCAGCAACCCGCCGACCGGAACCTGCTGTTCGGCATCCTCGCGCTGCAGATGGACTTCATCACGCGCGACGACCTCGTCGGCGCCATGCAGGCCTGGGTCCTGGAGAAGCAGACCCCGCTGGGCCGGATCCTCGTGGCGCGGGGGTCGCTGGCCGAGGACGAGTTCGCGCTGCTGGAGCCGCTGGTCGCCAAGCACCTCCGCCGCCACGGCGACGACCCCGAGCGGAGCCTGGCCGCCGCCGCCCCCGCCGCGGCCGCGGCGGTCCGCGAGGCGCTCCGTGGCGTCGCCGACGCCGAGGTCGAGGCGACCCTCTCCCACCTCGGGAGAGACCCGACCGCGACGCCGGCCCCCAGCGGGCTCACGACCCGCATGGCCTCGGTGGGCGCGCCGACGGCCGACGGCGAGCGGTTCCAGATCCTCCGGTTCCACGCCAAGGGGGGGCTGGGCCAGGTCTTCGTCGCCCGCGACGACGAGCTGAACCGCGAGGTCGCGCTGAAGGAGATCCAGGACCGGCACGCCGACGACGAGGAGAGCCGCACCCGCTTCTTGCTCGAGGCCGAGGTCACCGGCGCCCTGGAGCACCCGGGGATCGTGCCGGTCTACAGCCTGGGCCGCCACCTCGACGGCCGCCCGTTCTACGCGATGCGGTTCATCCGCGGCGACAGCTTCAAGGACGCCATCGACCGCTTCCACGGGCCGTCCGGCCCCGACCCGCCGCCGCCGCGCGACCTGGAGTTCCGCAAGCTGCTGGGCCGCTTCGTCGCGCTCTGCAACACCGTCGCCTACGCGCACAGCCGGGGGGTGCTGCACCGCGACATCAAGCCGGCCAACGTGATGCTCGGGCCGTTCGGCGAGACCCTGGTCGTCGATTGGGGCCTGGCCAAGCCGATGGACCGCCCCGAGCTCGACCCGACGTCCGAGGAGCGGCCGATCCGGCCGTCGTCGGGCGGCAGCGTCTACCAGACGATGGCCGGCACGCCGGTGGGGACGCCCGGCTTCATGAGCCCCGAGCAGGCCGCCGGCGAGCTCGACCGGCTCGGCCCGACCAGCGACATCTTCAGCCTCGGCGCCACGCTCTACGCCCTCCTGACGGGCCGGGGGCCGTTCTCGGGTCGCGACCTGGGCGAGGTCCGCCGCAAGATCCTCTCGGGCGACTGGCCCGCGCCCCGCCAGGTCCGGCGCGAGGTCCCCCGGCCCCTGGAGGCGATCTGCCTGAAGGCGATGGCCCGGTCGCCGTCGGGCCGCTACGCCTCGGCCCGGGACCTGGCCGACGACATCGAGCACTGGCTGGCCGACGAGCCGGTCGCCGCCCACCGCGAGCGCTGGGGCGAGCGGCTGGCGCGGTGGTCGCGACGCCACCGGGCCTGGACCCGCGCCGCCGCCGCGTCGCTGCTGGCCATCAGCGCCGTCTCGGTCGTCGCCGCCGTCGTCGTCAACGGCGCACGCCACCGCGAGGCCGAGGCGTACCGCCAGAAGGAGGAGAAGGAAGAACGGCTCCGGATCCGCCGCGAGGCGGACCAGGCGCGGGCGCTGGAAGAGATCTTACGGGGCCGGGCGGCGATCGCGGCGAACGACGTGGATCGGGCCCGCGAGGTCGCCTCGGCCCTGGGGACCCTCCTGGCCGCCGACACCATGTCGCCCGAGCTCGTGGCCCAGGGCCGGGCGCTGATCGCGGCGATCCGGTCCCGGCAGGCCGAGCGCGCCGAGGTCGACCGCGTCGAGGCCGCCTACCGCGACTTCCGCACGCTCGCCGACGACGCGACCTATCACCGGATGCTCTCCGAGGGCATCAACCCGCGCGCCGAGCTCGACCGCGCCCGCGCCGCCGCCCGCGCGGCGCTGGCCCTGTTCGGGGTCCGCGAGGACCAGGACGCGGCGCCGGCCATCCCCGTGAAGATCCTGGGGCGCGGGCGCGGGGCCGAGGTCCGCGACGGGTTGTACGAGCTGCTCGTGATCCTGGCCGACGCCGAGGCCGACGTCCCGCGCGAGCCCGACCAGACCGACGAGGACCACGCGGCCGCGGCGATGGCCGGGTCGCGGCGGGCGTTGCGCATCCTCGATCGGGCGCGTCGGCTGGGTATCCGCACGCGGTCGCACCACCTCCGCTGCGCCGGCTGCCTCGAGCAATGCGGCGATACGGCGGCCGCCGAGCGGGAGCGGGCCCTCGCGCGGGCGTTCGAGCCGACGCGGGCCTCGGACTTCTTCCTCGCCGGCATCGAGCTGCTCCGCCGCGGCGAGCTGGCCGGGGCCGCCGACCAGCTCGAGCGCGCCCTCCGCGCCGACCCGGGGCACTTCTGGGCCCAGTTCTACCTGGCCTCGTGCAAGCTCCGGATGCACCTGCCGGCCGAGGCCAAGGCCCACCTGACCGCCGCCCTCGGCCGTCGCCCCGGCTTCCTCTGGGGCCACCTGCTCCGCGGCGTCGCCCACGATGAGCTGAAGGACTACGACGCGGCCGAGGCCGACTTCCGCGCCGCCGAGGCGATCGACGCGAAGGAGGCCGGCATCTTCGTCAACCGCGGGGCGATGGAGATCCACCGCGGCCGGCTCGACGCCGCCGTCGCCGACCTGCGCCGCGCCATCCAGCTCCGACCGGACCAGTACCAGGCCCGCATGAACCTGGCGACGGCGCTGGCCCGACAGAAGCGGTTCGGCCAGGCCGCCGTCGAGCTCGACGAGGCGGTCCGGCGGGTGCCGAGCCTGCCCGCCCTGTACATCCAGCGGGGCCACCTGAACCTCGAGCGCGGCAACCAGGCGGCGGGGTTGCGCGACCTGCGCCTGGCGGTCCGCCTCACCCCGGCCGGCACGCCCCTGGCCCACCGCTTCCGCGCCGAGGAGTACCTGGAACAGGGCAAGCCCGCGGAGGCCATCCGCGAGTTCGACCGTTTCCTGGCGTTCGGCGAGCCGGTGGCCGACGTCTTCCGGGCGCGCGGACTGGCCAAGGCCCGGCTCGGCGACTACCCGGGGGCGCTGGACGACTATAACCGGTCGCTGGAGCTCGACCCCGACGCGCCCAACATCCTCGTGGCGCGGGGCTGGGCCTACTACAATGCGCCCGACAAGCTGGCCCTGCACGAGTTCGAGCGGGCCGTGGCGATCAACGAGCGGAACGGCGTCTTCATCGGCGACGCGTACAGCGGCCGCGGGTTCTTCCGCGCCCTGCGGGGCGACTACCGCCCGGCCGTCGAGGACGCCGAGAAGGCCCTCCGCCACGGTCGGCCGGACGCCTGGTCGACCCCGTTCAACGTCGCGTGCATCTACGCCCAGGCGATGGAACGGGCCGTCGGCGACGCCCCGGACCTGGCGAACACCTACCGCGAGCAGGCCCTCCGGCTGATCCGCGCCGCGGTCGACGTCGCGCCAGTCGTCGAGCGGCCCGTGGTCTGGCGCAACGTGCTCGCCGACCCGGCCCTCGAGCCGATCCGACGTCGCCCCGAGTTCGCCGCGCTCCGCTCCCGCTTCGCCGCCCTCGAATAGCCCGCCGCCCTCGTCGTGCGGCCGAACGCGGGCGTTTCGGGCATGAGATGATCGTATGGGTCCGATCCGACGAACCCCCGCTCCAGGGTGGAGCACCCCGGTCCATGAAGTTCCCCCCCAGAACGACGACCGCCGAGCCGACCCCCCCGCCGCGGCCGGGGCGTCGTCGGCGATCCCCCGCGCGCGGCCGGTTCGTGGAGGCGCTGGAGGAACGGCTCCTCTTCTGCGCGGACAACGCCGGCCACTCCCTCGCCGACGCGCAGCCGATCGCGCTCGACCCGCGCGACTCCGGCGTCCAGGCCGGCTGCCTCGACACCACCGGCGAGCTCGATGTCTACAAGATCGTCGCCACGCTCTCGGGCCCGAGGACCATCCGCATGGACGCGGACCTCGGGAGCCTGCTCGATAGCTTCCTGACCGTCTACGACGCCCAGGGCCGGGTCATCGCTTCGAACGACAACGACCCCCTGGTGGCGGGGACGCTCAACAGCGTGGTCACCGTCGACCTGACCGTCGGTCAGGTCTATTACATCCGCGCCTCGGGCGTCGCCCAGAGCCCTACCGACAGCACCGGCGCGACCGGCGATTACCACCTGGCGATCGACGACTTCGGCGGCGACGCCGACACGCCCGGCACGTCGGCCTTCCCCGACACCTTCGCCGGTCCCGGGCCGTTCACGCTCTCCCAGCCGGGGACGATCGAGCTGGGCGAGGACGTCGACGCCTTCCAGGTCGTCGCCCCGGCGACCGGGACGCTCCAGGTCACGCTCGCCGCCGACCCGGGCGCCGCCCTCCAGCCGCAACTGGAGGTCGACGACGGCCAGGGCAATCCGATCCTCACGGGCCAGGCCCCCTCGGGCAGCGGCGCCGTCCGGCTGGGGCTGACGATCGCCGGAGGATCGACTTATGTCTTCAAAGTTAGCTCCGAGACCCTGTCCCCGGGCGGTTACACCCTGGGCATGACGCTGACGCCGCTCGCCCAGAAGGGCCACGACTTCGCCTCGGCCCAGGTCGTCTCGGTCGCGGCGGCCGGGCCCGCGACCGAGACGTCGAGCATCGACACGGCGTCGCAGGCGGACTTCTATCGCTTCGTCGCCCCCGCGACGGGCGCGATCGTCATCCAGCAGCAGGCGGCCCCGGGGAGTCGCCTGGATAGCCTGCTGACCGTCTTCGACGACTCGCAGGCGCAGATCGCCCGGAACGACGACAGTGGCGGCACGACCAGCGGGCCGAACCGCGACAGCACGTTGCTGGTGCCGGTCGTCCGTGGCCGCACCTACTTCGTGGAGGCCGCCGGCTTCCAGGCGGCCACCGGGCTCTACACGCTGACTCTCTCCTACACCGGCGGCGGCTACGACCTCGCCACGGCCCGACCGCTGACCGTCCCCGACGCCGGGACCCTGACCACCCCCGGCTCGATCGACGCCCCGGGGCAGGCCGACTTCTACAAGTTCACCGCGCCGACCACCGGCGGCGTGACGATCGTCCAGCGCGAGACCGGGCCCGACGCCTCGAAGTTGAACTTCCTGGACAGCTTCCTCACGGTCTACGACCAGGCCGGCAACGTCGTCGACTTCAACGACGACGCCGGCGTCGGGGTCACGGCGGACCCGAAGGACAGCCGGGTGCGGTTCAACGCCGTGGCCGGACGGACGTACTACGTCCGCGCCGCCGCCTTCCCGAACAGCTCCGGGATCAGCGCGTTCGGGCCCTACGCCCTCGACATCTCGACCGGCCCGGTGTTCGGCCCCGATGAGGTCGCGACGCCGACGGCGGCCGCCGCGCCGATCGACCTCCAGACCGGCTGGGCGCGGGTCTCGGCCGCGATCCCGACGGCGACCTTCGCCGCGCTCTATCGCGTCGAGGCGCCGCGGGACGGCTCGATCCTGGTCCAACTCGACCCCGGCGGCCCGGGCAGCATCCTCCAGGGCTACCTCTACGTCTTCGACGACCAGGGGCATCAGCTCGCGACGGATGACGACGCCAGCCTCCTGTACGGCCGGCAGAACGACGCCGTCCAATTCGACGTGCGACGCGGCGGCGTCTACTTCGTGCGCGTCGCCGCGTTCCGCTTCCGGGACCCCAGGGCCGGCCAGGACAACAGCTACGACCTGACGCTCTCGACGTCCGCCACCCCCGTCTCCGACCTTCGCGACGGCTTCCCCGCCACGTTCCCGGCCGCCCCGAACCTCATCCTCGACGCCAGCGGCTCCGCCACCCAGCCGGGTTTCCTCGGGTTCCCGGGCGACGTGAACGTCTTCCGGTTCGTCGCGACGACCACCGGCACGCTCATCCTCGGCGAGTCGGCCGCCCCGGGCAGCCGGCTCGACAGCGCCCTCTTCGCGTTCGACGACTCGGGGTCACTGCTGGCGTTCAACGACGACGCCGGCAACGGCACGCGCGACAGCCGGTTCACCCTGCCGGTCGTCGCCGGGAAGACCTACTTCGTCAAGGCCACCGGCTTCGGCCCGAGCACCGGCGGGTTCCTCCTCTCGATCAGCCCGCCGACCGACGACTACATCGACACGTTCACCACGACGGACCCCGTCGCCGACGCCAACCGGACGATCACGCTGGCGGCGCCCGACCCCCTCGGCGTCCTGGCGAGCAAGTCGGGGGCGATCAACTTCTCCGGCGACGTGGACATGTTCAAGTTCGTCGCCACGATCACCGGCCGGGTCGCCGTCAGCCAGGCCCAGGACGGCAGCGGCCTCGACAGCTTCCTCACCGCTTACGACGGCAACCAGGTCCTCATCGCCAGCAACGACGACAGCAACGGGACGCGGGACAGCCTGATCCAGTTCAACGTCGAACAGGGCCAGGTCTACTACCTCGCCGCCGCCGGCTTCGGCGCGAGCACGGGGGGCTATAAGCTCACCATCGCGCTCGGGGGCGGCGACAACGGGGTCGGCCATTCGCTCGTCTCGGCCACGCCCGTCGGCCTGCCCCTGGATCAGTCGGGGCGGCTCCAGGCGCCCGGCGACTCGGACTTCTACCGGTTCACGGCATCGCAATCGGGGACGATCACGGCCCGGCTGGACGCGGCACCCAACGGCGCCGCCGACCCCGTCCTCGACGGCTTCCTGTTCGTCTACGACGCCTCGGGCAACGAGGTCGCCAGCGACGACGACGGCGGGGGCGGCCTGAATAGCCTCTCGCGGTTCGCCGTCCAGGCCGGCCAGACCTACTTCCTCCGCGCCGCCGGGTTCGGGACGAGCATCGGCGCGTACCATCTCACCGCCGCGTTCGACGCGACCGGCGGTCCCGCGACGGGGTCGGCGGTCACCTCCCTCGGGACCGTCAAGCAAGACATCTCGATCAACTCCAAGCTCCTCACGGCCAACGTCTTCGGCGTCCTCGCCACGCCCACGTCCGCCGACATCTACCGGTTCGTCGCCCCGTACACCGGCCCCCTGGCGATCCGCCAGGAGTGGACCGAGGGGAGCCTCCTCGACAGCTACCTCTTCTTCTTCGACGACTCGCAGCGGCTGATCGCCAGCGACGACGACAACGGCCTGGGCAACTCGCCGGACAGCCTGGTGATCGCCAACGTCGTCGCGGGCCAGACGTACTTCCTGCGAACCGCCTCCTCCTCCAACCGGCTCGGGCCCGATCGGAAGTCGACCGGCGCGTATCGCCTCTCCATCGGCCCGCTGTCGAACGCCTTCGGCAATACCTTCGCCGACGCGCGGACCGTCCTCCCGGACGGCACCCCGCAGGCGAGCCAGATCCATGCCCCCGGGGATACCGACTTCTACCAGTTCCGTGCCGTCGCCGACGGCCGACTGACGATCAAGGCCAAGGCCGACGGCCCCTTGATCCCGCTGGTGATCGTCTACGACCAGAACCATACCGAGATCGCCCGGGGCCTCGACGGCGCGGTCCAGATCGACGCGCTCCAGGGCCAGCTCGACTTCATCCAGGTCGCCGGCCTCGGGTCGAGCACGGGGAGTTATCAGCTCACGGTCCAGCCTTCGGGCCAGTCCGGCCCGATCGGCCCCGACTTCGGCTCGGCGTCGCCGCTGATCCTGCCCGCGACCGGGACGGCGGTCGTGTCGGGGACCATCGCGACGGCCGCCGACCAGAACGTCTTCCAGTTCAAGGCCCCCGCCACCGGCCGGATCACCGTCCGGTTGACCCCCGGCCCGGGTGGCGCCCTCGTCGGCCAGCTCGCCGCGTTCGCGACCATCAACGGCGCCCTCACGCAGATCGCCAGCGACCTCGCGACGCCGGGGATCTTGGGCTTCGACGCCACGGCCAGCCAGGTCGATTTCCTCCTCGTGACGCCCGCCGGCGGGACCTCGGGGAGCTACCGGCTCGCGATCGGCGAGGCGGCCGCCGCGCCCGCGCCCCCGACCCCCGCCACGGCGGCCAAGCAGACGCTCGACCAGCTCCGGCAAAGCGTCGTCGGCATGGTCACGCAAGGCGGCCTCGATCCCGACAAGTCGCAGACCGTCGCCGACGCGATCAGCGCGGACTTGGTCCGGCAATTCCTCGCCAGCCTGGACGGACAGCCGCTCACGACCGACTATCTCCTGGTCTGGTCCGACCCGGTCGACCCGCTCGTCACCGACCCGCTCAGCCGTCGCGTCGGCTACTCCTCGGCGATCGGGTCGGTCAGCGAGGTCCCCGGCGCGTACAACTCCGGCGCCGGCGCGCTGAAGCTGCTGCTGGCGCCCGAGTCGAACTCCGGGATCTTCCGGCTCCAGCTCAGCGGCCTCGGCCTGGACCCCGTCCTCTTCGGGGCGCGCTACATCAGCCGCGACGGCCAGGTCTTCGCCCCCCAGTCCGAGGCGGGCGGCGAACTCCCCGTCCGCCTCGGACTGAGCATCGACACGGTCGTGATGCTCGACTTCCGCCCGGAGGGTCCCCCGGTCCCCGGCGAGGGCTCGGGCGCGAACTCGGGCTCGGAGGTGACCGGCGACCCGGCCTCCTCCTCGACCCCCGACGCCCCGTCGGCGGCGCTCTCCACCCTGGCGGCCGTCCCCCTCCTGGCCCAGTCCTCCCCCGCGGCCGCGGCCCGCTCCCCCGGCGCCGCGGTCGCCGACCCGCCGGCCGCGGCCTCGGGCGGCGGCGCCCTCCCGAACCAGCCCGCCACCGGCGACGCCTCGGCCTCGGCGCCGGCCCCCTCCTCCGAGCAGGAGTCGGAGCCCGAGACAGCCCTCGGGGCGGCCATCGAGGGCGCCGTCCAAAAACTCAGAGAAATCCTCAAGAATCCGAAGAATCCGATCATCAACGTCTTGAGGAATCTCCTGATCCGGTCGTCGAGCTGGCTGTTCCCGAAGTCGGGCCCGAAACCGGGGCCGACGGTCGCCCGGCCGGCCGTCCCGCCGGCCCCCGGGCTCGCCGGGAAGCTCGCGCGGGCGGCCGTGCCGCGGCTCCCGGGCTCGACCGTCGTCGCGCGCCACCCGGGGCCGCCGCCGGCGACGATCCCGGCGCCCGGCGCCCGGCGGGCCGGCCCGAGGGATGCGGCGCCCCGAGCACAGGCGGCCGCCAGCCCTCGGGCCCGACTCGCGAGCGATCGCGACACCCGGCCGGTGGGCGCCCGGCACGGCGCCGCCTCGATCCTCGTCTCGATGGCCGGCTTCGTCGCCCTCGAGGCCGTCCGCGCCCCCTGGGTCGGCGTCGCCACGAAGCCCAGGCCGAGGGCCTCCAGACGAGGCCCACTGCGGACCGATCGAGATCCCTCCGGGCCGGATCGTTGACGCGAGCCGCTCGGCAAAGCCCGCGACGCCACCGGATCAGGGTTGGACGGGGACCAACGGGGGCGCCGGGGGCGGGGCCTCGAGGAACTGGCGGAGATCGATGACGGCATCCCCCTGCGTTTCGCGCAGGTACCGGAGAGGCGGCGGCGCGGCCAGCAAGGGCGTGACCTGGGATGTCTCGTCGGTCTTCGGATCCTCCAATTCGGGGAAGAGCCGGAAGTAATCGGTCTTCCCGAAGTCCAGCTCCCATTCGGCTCGGCTCGGATTGCGGCCGACGGCGGGGGCGGCGCGGGCCAGCAGGAGGTTGAGCGACAGGGCCCAGACCCGGGCCGTGCCGTCGGGCGAGGTCGTGACGAGCCGGTGGGCCCCGGGGCCGACGGCGAGCCCGAGGGCCGAGGACGGGCCGGAGAAGTTGACCGGGTCGGCGTCGTGTCGCTCCAGGTCCCAGCTCCGGATGCTGCCGTCGGTCCCCCGCGCGATCAGGCGATCGTGCTCGGGGATCGCCCCCTTCGGGGTCGGGCGATCGGGCCTGGGGACCACGACGGCCTCGAACAGCCCGACCTCGGCCCGCTTCAAGGAGATGGGCCGGGGCTCGTCCCCGGTCGCGAGGCTCCAGAGCGCGAACGACTTGCCGGACCCGAGGACGACGAGGTGCCCGCCGTCCGCGGTGAAGAAGGTCGTGGGCATCATCACCGGTTGCCTCGCGACGGCCCCTTGGCTCGTCGTCGCGGCCTCGGCCAGGGTGCGCGGCTTCGCCCGCGCGCCGGCCTTGCCGCCGAGGTCCCAGAGCCGCGCCGAGCCGTCGGGGAACCGCCCGACCAGCCAGCGGTCGTCGCGGCTGAATTCGAAGGACGGCAGTGGGGCGGCCGGCATGGGGGGCTGCTCGGGGTTCGCCGGGGCGGGAGGGATCGGCTCGGCGACCCGGAGCGCCGTCACGTCGGGGTTGGGCGCCGCGAGGTCGTAGAGCTGCGCCGAGCCGTCGGCATCGTTCAGGACGACCCGGCGGCGGCGGTTGTCGTACTGCAACACGGTCGGATTGAACGAGGGCGGCACCGGCTGCATCACATAAGTCGGGCCCTGGACAAAGGGGGCCTGGACCGGCCGAGGCTCCCGAGCCGGCATGGCCCGGTACTTCGCCGGCGCGATCCTCGACGCCGGGGCGGCATCCGAGGGCCTCGGGCCGGTCGCCTGGGGTTGGGTCTTGAGCGGCGGCGCGGGTGGAGGCGGCGACGGGCGCCGCAACGGGACCCGACGGGGCGTCTCGCGGTCCAGCTCCCAGAGCGTCACCCCGCCGCCGCTGTCGCTCAGGACGAGCCGGCCGCCGGCGACGAACGACGGGAAGCCCGCTCCCGCCGTATCCGTCGGCGAGGTGAGCTTCGCGCGGGGGTGCGTCGGGTCCGGGCCACTCAGGTCGAAGATGTCCGCGGCCGCGCCGTCGGGGACGCAGAGCCAGCGGCCGTCCGGGCTGGCCAGGCTGGTGCCCTGGTACTGGTACGAGGTCAGGTCGCCGACCCTGGCCTCGACGGGCTCACGCCCCAGCCCCTCGGGGCTCAGGTCCCAGGTCCGGATCGTGTCCTTCGGGCCGACGAACACGAGCCGCTTGCCCCCCGGGGGGACGACCGCGAAGAGCGGCGCCGGGCTCGCGCCGCGCGGCCGGATCGGGTCGCGGGCCGCCCCCTCGCGGATCGGCAGCAGGGTGAGCGGGCTGTCGGCCGAGCCCGGCAAGATCAGCCATCGGCCGTCGTCGGCGACGGTGAACGACGAACCGAGCCCGCCGAGGCCCGCCACCACGACCTCCGATGCCTCGGGCTTCGCGCCGTCCAGGCGCCACAGCTTGCCGGCCCCGTCCGGCTTGCGGGCGAGGAGCCACCGGCCGTCGGACGACAGGGCGAATCCCAGGCCCGTGTCGCCGTGGAGCAGGAGGGTCGGGCGGTCCGATGCCGGGTCGTGCCGCGACAGGTCCCAGGCGCGGATGGCGTCGTCGCGGCGGAGGACGAACCAGCGCCGGTCGTCGCTGAACGTCGAGGACGGCCAGAGGACGAGGAAGCGGCGCCCGGGTGTCGGCGACTCGCGGGTGCCGAGCAAGCAGACCGGGTCGGTGCCCTCCGGGCTCCGGTAGCTCGCGCCGCCGCCCGGCGGCACCTCCAGGGGCCAGCGCCGCGCCGTGCCGTCGGTCCCGGCGGTCACGAGCGCCTGCCCATCCCCCGCGAACTCGGCGCGGACCTGAGTGAAGGTGTAGGGGGCGGCGTTGGCGGGCTCGTCGTGCCCCCGGAGCGTGATCGGCCCGGAGTTCCCGGCGACGTTCCTGAGGTCCCAGAGCTGGACGGACGACTGGCTTCCCCGCAGGACGAGCCAGCGGCCGTCGCGACTGACGTCAATGCTCGCGCCCGGGCTGTAGGCGAGCGGGTAGTACGGATTCATGGCCGCGTACCGGGCTTCGAGCTTGCCGGATTCGAGGCCCTCGAGGTCCCAGACCCGGAGGTAACCCTGGCTGTCGAGGACGCCAAGCCAGCGACCGTCGACGCTGGATATCATGGCATAGACATTCTTGACGCCCGGTGGGTGCCGCCATGACGTCATCGGCTCGGCGGCTTCCAGGTCCCAGAAGACGAGGCCCTGGTCGGTCGCCGACCCGATCATCCAGCGGCCGTCGGGCGAGAAGACGCACCCGTGGTAGTCGAGCTTCGGCGACTTCTCATCCCAGCGGATGGGCCTGGCGTCGTCCCCGCCCCGGGCCCGATCCCAGAGCCGCGGGCCGGATGAGCCGTAGGAAAAGTTCGCGACGAGGCGCCGGCCGTCCTTGGTGAGGGTGAAGGCTGCGTTGAAGATCTCTTCGGCGCCCTTGAACACGCGCGGCTCCGATCCGTCGTCGGTCAGGTCCCAGACCGACAGATCACCCTCATGCTTCGCGGCGAACCAGCGATCCCCCGGCGGGATCGGCAACGGATAGGACGGCCCGGGCGCGGCGAGCACACGGGGACGGGAGCGGTCCCGGGACCGAAGGTCGAAGACCAGGAACTTGTCCCGGCCGGGGACCACCAGCCACCGCCGGCCCGGGCTCAACTGCGCGGTCGCCGCCGGGGCGAGGGTCGCCCGTCGGGCGGCGGCCAGGCGGCGGGTCGCCGGGCCCAGGCTCACCTTGCGGGGGGCCGGCGCCGGGTCGTCGTCGAGGGCGGGGGTCGGCGACCCGCCGGGCTTGGTCACGTCCCAGAAGAACGCCCCGTCGTAGCCCACGCTGAGCAGGCGGCGGTCGTCGAGGTAGACGAGCGCCGAGACCTGCGCCTTGTGCTTCTTGAGCGCCGCCGGGGGGCGGGCCGGGGCGTCGCCCGTGTCGAGGTCCCAGAGCAGGACGGTCCCGTCGGCGCCCGCCGCCGCCATCTGGCGGCCGTCGGGCCGGGCGGCGACCGCGTTCAACGCGCCCCCGGGGCCGACGTAGCCGCGGCCGCCGAGGTTGGCCAGCGCCAGCCGCAGCGCCTCCTCGCCGGCCGGGACGATCGGGATCTTCCCCTCCTGGCCGACCTTGATGGCGCCGACGGCCAGGAAGAGCGACCGCTGCGGCGCGGCCTGGAGGAGGGCCTTCGACTGCCGCGCCAGGAGGAGGGACTGGCTCTCGGTCGCCTTCCGGGAGAGTTCGGCGTTCTGCACTTCGATCCGATCTTTCTGCGTCTTGAGCTGCGTTTCATTCGCGGCCAATGTCTTATTGAGGCCGCTTAAAGTCGTGTTCAAAGTGTTCAAATTGGCATTTTTACGGATCAACACAAGTGCCAGGCCCATGATGAACATCAGCAAGACCGCCGCCGCGAGCGCGAGATTCCTGAGGAGCTGACCGCGGCGCACGACCCGGTCGCTCACCTCGAGGTAGTGCCTGGCCAGCTCGAAGTCGCCGCCGTAGCGCCGGGCCCAGGCGGCGGTGGGGTTGTCCTTGCGCCACCAGGCGAGGGCGTTCTCCAGCTCGAGCGTGTCGAGGGTCCCGCGCTCGTTCGCCTTCCAGCGGCGGGCGCTGCGCTCGAGCTGGCGGTAGTCCTCGGCCGAGCGGGCCTCGTCGCGGACCCAGCGCCGCATCCGATTCCACTGGCGGATGAGGCTCTCGTGGCTGATGTCGAGCCGGGTCTCGGCGTCGAGCGGGACGCCGGCGGGGGGCGTCAGGAAGTTCAGCCCGGGGGCGCGGAAGACGTCGACGACCGCGATCACCTCCTCGGGGGTCGCGGCGGCGACGCGGGCGACCTCGCCGAGCGGGGTCGGGCGGCGGGTATCGGACTTGTCCGAGTCGACCTCCGCGAGGCTCCGGAACAGGGCCTCGGCGATCGCCCGCTGCCGGTCGGTCTCGAGGCGGGAGAACGCCTCGTCGGCGTGGAGGTCCAGCGCCCCGTTCAGGCCGCCGACGGCGTCGTAGTCGCCCAGCCGGAGCGCGACATTCCCGCCCGAGGTGTGCAGGGCCGCGCGGCGCCAGAGGCGCATCAGGGCGTGCTGCATCAGCGGGAGCTGGTCGGGCGCCGAGCCCATGTCGTTGAGCAGGCGGTTGACCAGCGCCGGCTCGACCTCGCCGCCGCAGACGCGGGCCGGGCCCTCGATGGACGCCCGCCGCTGGTCGCGGCTCAGGTGGGGGGTGAGGAACTGGCTGTCGCTGATGGCCTCGGACAATCCGGTGAAGACGGCGCACTCGCCGAGGTAGTCCGACCGCATCGTGAGGATGACGTAGATCGGCAGCCGGTCCTCCGGCTCGAGCCACTCCTGGCTGGCCGTCGCCAGGAGCAGGGCGATGAAGGCGTCGGCCTCGTCGCGGGCGCGGCGGCGCGGCTGGTCCCCGTCCGCCCCGGGCCCGGCGTCCTCGGGGGCTCCGGTCGCGGTCGCGGTCGCGCCCGCTTCCGCCGGGCGCGGCGGGGCCGCGCCGCGGCGGAAGCGGAAGACCTCCTCGAACTGGTCGACCAGCAGCAGGAGGTTCTCCTTCGCCTCCAGGCGCGGCCCCCGCCCCGAGACGGCCCCCTCTCGCAATGCTTCGACCAGGCCGAGGGGCCCGCGTCGCAGGGTCGCCAGCAGGTAGGGGAGGCTCGCCGCGGCCCCCTCGTCCCCGCGACCGAGGGCCTCGGGCTCCAGCAGGTACCGCGCCAGGTTGTACAGCGGCCGGTCCATCGGCCGCATCGTCGCGACCCGCCACCGCGGGCCGGCGACGGTCAGCAGCCCGGCCTCCAGCGCCGCGATCAGCCCGGCCCGGGCCAGCGACGACTTGCCGCAGCCCGACGTGCCGACGATCGCGAGGAAGCGGTGCTCCCCCAGCTTCTCCAGGATCCGATCGACCTGCTCCTCCATGCCGAAGAAGACGTCCGACTCCTCGCGGAGGAAGGGACGCAGGCCGGGGTAGGGGCAGGTGGCGACGGCGACGGCGACCTCGGTGCTCATGCCTCCGCCCTCGACTCGAAGGCCTCGAGGAACCGGTCGATCTGCGCGCCGTCGGGGCGGTCGGTGCAGTCCAGGTACACCATCTTGATGTTCGGCAGCCGGACGCCCACCATGTCCTCCGACTTCGGCGCCGGGGGGCCCTCGTAGATCCCGATGACCGACAGCGGGTCCTCGCGGCGCGCGGCCATCTTCCGGGCGAGCATCAACTGCGACCGGACCCACAGCGGCTCCGACTTGCCGAAGACGAGCATCAAGGCGTCGCACTCGCGGATGTTCTGCTCGAGGTCCTGGCGCAGGTCGGCCGGCTGGTCGCAGAGCAGGGGCAGGACATAGCCGATCTCGCGGCGGAGCAACTCCTCGCCCAGGGCCTCGGCCAGCCCCCGGTCGGCCGGGTCCGCGTTGACGAACACGAGGCGGTCGCGGCCGAGCTGCTGCTTCTTCGGGGTCGGCTTCGGGGCCTTGAGCCCCACGAGCGTGCCGTGGATGATCTCCTTGAACTTCTGCATGTCCTCGACGATCACCGTCGGCCCGTTGAGCAGCGGCTCGTAGGCCGGCGCCTTCCTGCGGACCGCTCCCAGGTCGACGTCGGGGTGGCGCCACTGGAGGACCGGCTTGCCGAGCTGGATGCCGCACTCGTGCTGGAGGCCGACCAGGCTCCCCTCCGACCCCGGCAACCGCTTGCCCGGGAACTCGCCGAGGATCTGGACGAACAGGTCGCAACGCGCGACGTCGGCGGCCGCCGCGGCGCGGTAGACCTCGGCGTTGTCGCGGGGGTAGAGCGACTGGGGGAGCACCTCGTAGCCGAACTGCACGAGGAAGCGCCGGACCTCGTCCCGCTCCTCGTCCACGTCGTCGGTGGCCTCGGCGAGGTAGACCGTCGCCCCGCCGCCCGGCGGCCTCGGCGGCGCGGCCACCGGCATCGGCGCGGGCCCGTCGGTCGCGGCGGCCGCCCCCCGCTGCCGGCGCAGCTCCTTGACCAGGTCGACGGTCAGGTCGTCGAGGCGCTCGAAGTAGAGCGACTCGGAGGCGTCGAGCCTCGGCTTGCCCAGCGTGCGCGTCTTGCCGTTCTCGCGCTCGGCCCAGAAGCGGTAGCCGAGCAGGTCGGCCAGATCGGGCGGCCGCTCCGCCTGGTCGAACTCGACGACGAAGATCGACGTGGACGGCCCCTTGCGCCGGCCGACCTCGGCCTCGAGGAACCGGCCCAGCTCGCGCCGGCACCACACCGAGGTCATGTACGACGGCGAGAGCACGATCAGGATCGCGGCCGTCTCCCGGACCCGGCCCTCGAGCTGCTCCGTCAGCGGGACGTTGCCCCGGAGCCGCTCGTCCTTCCAGATCTCGAAGTCCTCGGACCGGCCGATCTTGCCGGCCAGGCTGTTCCTCAGCGTCTGGTGCAGCCGCGAGACCCAGCGGTCCGCCCCGTCGAACAGCGGCTCGTTGTTCTCGTGTGCATAACTAATAAACAAATCCGATTTATCGGGGTGCACGAATCCCATCGCCCACCTTCCGGGTCGGGGTCGAGCTTCGGCCATGTCGCGGTTCCGCGCGCCGACCCATCCGGCGTCGGCGTCACCGACATGGGATCATAACAGAAGAGAGGGGCAAGCGGTCAAATTAAATCCAGTAGTATAATAAGCCTACGGGGCGCTCCGGCCGCGGCCCTTCGACTCAACCCTCCCGGTCATCCGCCAGGGGCACGGCGGGCCAGGGCGGTTCCAGCAGGTGGCCGTGCGCCTCGAGCAGTTGCTTCAGCCGCTTGATCTGGGCGTCGAACGTCTCGACCATCCAGCCGGCGGGCTTCGGGTCGATCGCCAGGGCCGAGTCGCGAGTCTTCTCGTAGTCCGGCAACTGGCCCAGGCCGAAGTAGGCCTCGGCCTTGGTGGCGAGGCACCAGAACTCCCGCTCCCAGTCTGTCTTTTTCTGGGCCTCGGCGAGCTCGGCGATCGCGGGTCGGGCGCCCGCGGCGGCCCGGCCCGCCTCCTGGCGGCGCCCCTCGATCGCCTCGAGCTCGCGGTCGCAGAGGCCGAGGACCTCGCGGCGGGTCCGGTTGGCGAGCACGAGGTCGGCGACCCGCTCGGCGTCCGTCTCGTCGAGCGCGGTGTCCGAGCGCACGTTCAGGAGATAGGCCAGGTTGATGCCGTTGTAGTAGTCGTCGCGGAGGTAGTACCCCCGGGCGTAGTACCGGATGGCGCGGGCGAGGTGCTTCTCCCTTTCATCCCTCCCCAGGTCGAAGAGCCGCTTCTCGATGGCCCCGGCCAGGCCGACGGTCTCCGGATCGTTGGAGACATTCGGGCGGAGCGGCTCGAGGACCTTCAGCGCCGCCTCCAGGGCCGAGGCGCCGTCCGGCTGCTTGGCCTTGTAGGTGGCCAGCGCCAGGCGCTGGAGCAGGTAGGGGTCCTCGCGAGGGGCGACCTCGTTCTTGACCTGGATCGACTGGCTGACGGCCAGGGCGCTGGCGAAGAAGTTCTTCGCCGCCGCGAAGTCGCTGTACTTGATGGCCTGCTCGCCCAGCTCGACGAGCTGGGCGAGCGTGGCGCCCCGCGCCGCGTCGTCGGGATCCGCCGCGGCCCTGGGAGCCGCGGCAACCCCTGACTTGCCGGCGGCGGCCTCGACAGCAACGGCGAGCGCGGGCGGGTTCAGGTCCTTCAGGAACGTGTAGACCGGGCTGTCGGTCTTCGGCTTCTCCAGGAGTTCCTTGATCATCTTGCCCAGGACCTCCTGGAACCGGAGGACCTCGCCGTAGTCGATCCCGCCCCCCTCGAGGTAGCTGTAGCTGGTGATCAGGACGTGGTTCAGGTCGAAGGGGTACTTGAGTTGGTTCTCGGAGATCACGATCGTCGTGGCGGGCCGCAAGGCGTGCCGGATGCCCAGCTCGTAGATCGCGTTGGCGTTGGCCGTCGAGATGTCGGCGATCACCAGGTCGGCGGTCAGCAGCTCCTCGTACATCGGCACGTCGATGGTCCCCGAGTGCGTGATCTCGTCGGCGCGGACGCAGACGAGCCCCTGCCGCTCGACGACCGGCTTGATCAGGTAGCTGTACGACTTGTCCAGGTCGATCTTGCGGCCCGTCGCCAGGTCGGTCTTCGTGCCGAAGCCCATCACGACGAAGCAACGCCTCTTGCCGTCGGCCATGGAGCACCCCCGTCGATCGGTAGGACCCGGGTCGCGGCCCGGGACTTCAGCCCAGGAATCCCCGGAAGTGGTCGCGGCTCACGTCGCGGGCGGCGGCGGCGCAGCCGATTTCCGCCAGATCTTCGATGTGCGACACCGAGTCCATCTGCTGGACGTCCTGGGCCCGGATGTGGCGCAGGCCGAGCTCGTCCAGGCCGTCCTGCGTCAGGTCGACGTTGTAGCGGACGTAGGAGAAGAGCCGGCTCGCCGGACTCGGGGCACCGTTGCCCGCGATCGTCAGGTTGATCTGCCCGAGCGGATGGCCGGGCTCCCCGGACATCAGCCCCTCGACCTCCATGTCGATCGCCGCACCGTGCCGGCAGGTGCCGAAGATCCGGCAGAGCATGTCCTGCTGGGCATTGGCCGCCGCCATCAATGCCGACGGGATGCTCGTGGCGTTGTAGAGCAGGTTCAGGTCGCCGGGCTTGAGGTTCGCGTTGGCGTTCGGCGCGGCGCCGGTGCCGATCGAGACCACGAGCATGCGGTCCTCGCCGGCGTGCCAGTTGAGCCGATAGGCGTCGACCGTCGCCATGACGAAGAGCTGGAGGGCCGGGTTGTTGAAGACCGTCACCCCGCCGTCGACGAAGATGAACCGGCGCGGGCCGACCTGGACCTCCTCGGGCGGGAAGTAGGTCGGCGCGGCCGTGCTGGCGCGGACGAGCTGCCAGAGGGGCAGCTTCAGGTTGCAGTCCGGGAGGGCGGGGTCGTTGAACATGGCCCCGGGGTTGTTCGACAGCGGCCAGGGGGAGTCGGTGGTGGCGTTGCGGAGGACGACCATCAGCAGCGTCCGCAGCTTCTCGGTCCCGAGCGTCGATTCGTCCTCCCCGGTCGCCTCGCGGATCCGTTCCTTGAGCATCTGCTCGAGCTTCTCGCGGCGATAGCGGGAGTAGTATCGCTCGAAGAACCAGCCCTTCTCGAACATCGCCCGGCCCTGGTCGCGATAGAACTTGCTCACCTGATCGACGGACATGCCCAGCGCCAGGCAGGTCGCGATGATGGCGCCGGTGCTGGTGCCGGCGATGTAGTCGAAGTAGTCGGCCAGGACGAAGCCCGGCCCCTTGCCCAGCTCGCGGCGCAGGGTGTCCTCGATGCGGGCGAGGAACTCGAGGCTGAGGACGCCGAGGATGCCGCCGCCGTCGAGGGCGAGGAGCTTCTTCTTGCCTGCGGGATCGAGGCGACTCTCGAACGAATCGACCTTCGTCTGTACCACCATAAGGGCCTCGTGGGGCGTTGCTCGGGGGCCGTCGCGGCACCTCGGAGGATCATGAGGACTTCGGCTCGACCTTCGCGCCGGCCGTCGCGGCCGCGACGGCGCGGGGCACGGTGAAGTAGGCCTCGAGGTCGTCGCGCAGGACCTGCTCGACCCGCACGACGAAGGTCGGGAAGGCGGCGCGGTGGTCGGGGAACTCGCGGTAGGGGCCGGCGAGCGGGTTCAGCGACCAGAACTCGGCCTTCAGCGCCTCGGAGCCGCGGCGGTAGCGCTCCCAACGCTCGCCGAACCGGTAGAGGCCCTCGACGGAAGAGGCGGCGGCCACGACCACCCCGAGCACCGCCGCGGCGGCGTGCGCGGCGCCGGCCGCCGCCGACGCGCCTCGCCAGCCGAGCAGGGCCGGGATCGCGACGCCGCCGAGGATCGCCGTCAGCCGCAGCCCGTAGTACCACCGCCGCGCCCCGGCGGCGCGGCCCTCCATCCAGCGCAGCTGGTCGAGCCAGCGGCCGCGGAGGTAGCGCCGCGCGTCGTCGTCCAGCTCCAGGGCGTCGATGAGCCCGCGCAAGTCCTCGGCCGGGAGCCCGGAGTCCGGCGGTGGCGGCACGATCAGGCTCCGGGATGGGGATCGGCCCGGTCGTCGAGCGTCGGGATGGAGACGACGTCCAGCCCGCGGGCGGCGGCCTCGTGGGCGAAGGCCGCCGTCAGGTCGCCGGGCCCGCGGGAGCGGCCCTCCCAGACGACGACCGCGAGCGGGTCGTCGGCCGCGCCCTCCCGGGCCAGGCGCCCGGCCTCGTCGAGGATGGCGTCGTTCACCGCGGCGTAGGCCGCGTCGGGCTCGCCCCCGTGGTCGAGGACGACGAGGTCGCCGGCCTCGGCGAGTTCCCTGGTGATCTCCTCGAACCGTCCCGCCCAGTCTCCCGGCCGATCGGCGACGGAGCTCTCGCGAAAACGGCCGGTGTCGAACGGCAGGACCATGCGACGGCGCATCCCCAGCTCGCCGGCGGCCTCCATGCCCAGCAGGTCCGCGCCGCAGGCGCCCGAGCCGACCAGGGCGGTCGCCCCGACATCGCGGAAGAGCCGCAGGATCCGGCCCTTGACCGGCTCCGCATTGGCCAGGGGGAAGCGCGGCGTCTCCGCCTCGACCGGGTCGACGCGACGACCGACCAGGGCAACGATCATGCGACACCTCCCGCGGCGCCCGATGCCTTGAGAGGACGGCCCCGTCCCCCTCAACCACCCCGGGCACGACCTCTCGCCACGATGTGCGGCCCCGCGTACGATAGTCCGGCGCGGGGCGCTTCGCAAGGGGCCGGGTCGGGCCCCGGGCATCTCCTCCAGGGGGTGATCGCGCGGCCCGGGCCCGGAGAGAGAGTGGGGAGGTGCCATGGCCGTGGACCGGTCGGGGTGCGTGTCGAGGGTCGCCGCGACGCTGGCCCCGGTGGTGGCCTGGATCGCGGTGGCCTCCGGCTGCGGTGGCCCGCCGACGCCGCCGTCGCGGGCCGAGGTCAAGACGGCGCCGCGACGGCTCTCGCACGAGGAGACGCTGCGCTGGATCGCGGACCACCGTGCCTGGCGGCCGGCGCGGAAGGTCAAGCCGATCTGGGCCCGGCCGGTCGAGCCGGGGGAGGTGGGCCAGGAGTTCCAGACGGCCGACCACGTCAAGGAGGTCGCCCGCGAGGGCGCCTGGCTCTGCGTGGGAGTCGCCGGCGAGCCGTGGTTCCAGGCCAAGAAGAAGATCGAGGAGAAGTACGAGCCGGCCAACGTCGAGGACAAGAGGTTCGACTTCGACGATCAAACCCGCCGCTACCGGATCTACACGCCGAAGAAGTCGGCACGCAACTGGGCCGCCCAGGTGCGGGGCCCCGGCATCGCGGGCTTCTCCATCCGCCCCGGCTACGACCCGAGTCGCCCGCTCGATTCGCCGGCCGGCGGCTACGTCGTCCGTCCCGACGCGAGCGACCCGTACGGCGCCGCGCCCGACGACGTCTGGCTCGTCCAGCAGCCCCTGTTCGAGAGCACCTACGAGCTCTCCCCCCCCGAGGAGGGCCGGCCCGAAGGCGGCCGATGACGTGACCGGCCCCCGAACGTCGACCGGCGAGGGCGACGCCGGGCCGCGGAAGCGCGAACGATCGAGAGGAACGCCCAGTTCATGTCGGACCAGGATCGCCGATCGGCGAAACGTGCGAACACATGATGAAAATTCTATTAAAAAGGTATGGGGGTCGGGGCCGGCGGACGATGCGGCGGCCCCCCCGGCATCCAGGCGCAGGCCTCGCCCGCAAGGGCCTCTTCCTCGCGGGTATATTCCTCGTCGCGCACTGCGAGGCCGGCGGACAACCGCCGGCGCCCGTCGTCCCCCAGCCGATCCGACCGGGTCCCCAGGCCGCGGGCGCCGACCCGTGGTTGGACCGGCGGAAGGCGCCGGTGATCGACCGGCTGCGACCGCTCGCGCGCGACCCCGACCCGGGCGTCCGGCTGCTCGCCATCGAGACGTTCGGCCCGCCGGGGCACGAGCGAAAGATGCTGCTGGCGGCGATGGGCGACACCGACCCGCGCGTCTGGACGGCTGCCGTCCACTGGCTCTGGTATCACCGCCGCATCAATGGCCTGTATGCCCTGAACCTGACCGCCTGGCTGACCGCCGCCTCGCCCCCGTTCGCCCGCGCCGAGGCCGCCCGCGCCCTGGCCGACGCGGCACCGGCGACCGTGCCGGAGACGCTCCCCCGGCTCGCCGCCCTGCTGAGCGACCCGGACCCGGAGGTCCGCGGCCGCGCCCTCACGACGCTCGGGCGCTACGGCCCCGCCGCGGCCCGCGACGCACTCCCGCTCATCGACGGCCCGCCACCCGACCCGAACGACCACGCCTGGCTCGCCCGGCTCGCCCTGGCGAACCTGGCGATCGACCCGCGCCGCCCCGACCCGGCCGCCTGGCTGCTCGTGCGCCCCCCCGACCGCGCCAGCGACCCGGCCGCCGTGCAGGCGGTCCTCGCCCTCACCCGCGAGGGCTTCGACATCGCCCCCGGGCTCGCCTGGGCGGTCGCGAGCGGCCCGGCCCCGGCGCGTCGCCGCGCCTTGACGGCCGCCGCGCAGTGGGGCGACGACGGGCTCAGCGTCTTCTCCCCGCCCGTTTTCGAGGATCGGCCACCCCTGGGCCGTCCTGAGGTCGCCGCCCCCCCTCGCCCCGTCGACCCGCGGGCGTTGGTGGCCGCACTGGCGGCCCGCCTGGACGACCGGCGGACCGACCCCGAGGAGCGCGCCGCGGTCATCGACGCCCTCCGGCGCCTCGGGGCAGCCGCCCGCGCCGCGGTGCCGACCCTCGACCGGCAACTGGACGCCGCGCGCGACCCGCTCGAGCGCCTGGCCCTGGCCGCGGCCCTGCTCCGCGTCGCCCCCGACGGCGAGAAGGCCACAAGGGTGCTCTGGGAGGCCGCGGACAGGCCCGATCCTGACGCGCGCGGGACCGCCCTCGGCTTCCTGCTCGACGGGCTGGCCTATCAGATCATGAACCCTTGGGGCATGGCCGGGCCGGCCCCGGCCCGGCTCGCGCCCTACCTGTCGGCCCGCGTGGCCGAGGCGCTCGCCACGGACGACTCGTGGCGCAGAGGATTGGCGGTGCAGGTGGCGCCCCACCTGCGTCGCCGCCTCGTCGGGCCCGCGGCGGAGCGGGCCGCGGCGTGGGTCGCATCGCGGCTGGCCGACGCCACCGCGGAGACGTTCCCGCCGGCGATCGACGACGCCGCCGCGCTGCTCCCCTTGCTGCCCGGGCCGCGGCAGCGCGAGTTCGTCGGCCCGCTGCTGAGGCGGTTCGGCGACCCCGACGCGGCCGTCCGCGCCGGGGCGATCCGCGGCCTCAGCCGCCTGCTGGAATTCCCCCCGTTCGTCGTGCTTGATCTCGACCCTGGTGACGACCCGTCGCAGCCGGGGCCCGCCTCCCTCCCGGACGCGACGAAGCTCGCGGTCGCCGACGCGGTCATCGAACACCTGTCGGACCCGGACCCGGACGTCCGCCTGGCGGCGCTGTCGTTCCGGATCGACGGACTGATCAAACTCGAAGGTGATCGGCGGACACGCTACTTCGATAGTCTCGCCGGGTTGCTCGACGATCGCCCCAAGGTCCGCCGCGGCGCGGCGGACCGACTGGTGTTCGGCCGGTTCCTGCTGCGCGACCCGGCGGGGCCGCCCACCTTAACGGCGGCGCCGTTGCCCATCTCTGAGCCGGCCTGGCGTGATCTGCTCGCGAGCCTGGGGCAGCTCGTCCGCGACGACGACCCATCGACCCGTCGCGAGGCGGTCCACACCCTGGCGAGACTCGCCGACGTGCCGCCGCCCTTCCTCGGGACGCCCCTGATCCGGAGGAATGCGGGCGGGCCGGTCCTAGAGCCCCTCGGGCCTCGGGATCGCCAACTCGTCGACCTGATCGCGTCCCGGCTCGACGACCCCGACGCGGCCGTCCGCCGGGCCGCGGTCGAGGCGGTCCTGGCCGCGGAGCAGGGCCGCCCCCGCGACCCCGATCGGCTGCTGGCCGCCTGGCGGGCCGCGGGCGATGCCGATTCCGACGCCACCGTGCTCGGCGCATTCGCCGCCGAGCTCCGACGCGTCCTGCCGGGCCGCCCCGTCGGGCACGACGCCTGGCGCCGCGCCCTGACGACCCCCGACCGGCCGGGCGACAAGGTCTTGCTCGAGGAATGGCTTGCGCCCCCGCCGATCGGGCCAAGTCCGGCGCTCCCTTACGACGAGGCGCGATCGCTGGCCGACGAGTACTTGAACGAGGTGGGCTCACCCGACGTGGGTCGGCGGCGGTCGGCGGCGCTGGCGCTGTCGCGGCTCGGGGCCCTGCTCGATGAGGCCCGAGTCCGCCGGTTGCTCGCGGCACTGGGCGACCCTGACGCCGAGGTGCGGAGGCTCATCTTCCGGGCCGTTCGAAACTGGGTGAGCCCGCCTCAATTGCCTTCTCTCATCGCCCCGGCCCCGCAGGCCCCGACGCCTCGCCGCCCGCTCTGGCCGCCGCCCTTCGGTTACACCAAGGGCCCGCTTCCCCTCGATGCCCTGGGAGCCCCCGACCCGAGTTGGAGCGACGTGCTCGGCTGGCTCGTCGGGGCGCTGACGAAGGCCGAGTACTCCGTACGCTACTACCCGATACCCGGCCCACATCTCGTAGGCCCGCCCGGGGCGGGTGCCCCGACAGAACCCGCCGGCATCGCCCTGCTGACGAGACTGGAGCAGGTCCGTGAGACGGGTGACCGCCTTGAGTCGCGGCGCGACCGGGGTGAACTCGGCCTGCTCTGGCCCGGGTCGTTCGCGGAACTCTGCGCGCGGCTGACCGGCAAGCCGTCGGCACGCTACCGCATGTTCCTGTTTGTCTTGCTGGCCGGCGACGAGGCCCCCGACTTCTTCGACGCCCCCCAACCGATGGGCATCGCCGGGGACCAGGCGATCGCCCAATTCTGGTGGTACGAGATCAGCCGCCCCGACGCGATCTCCCAGGTGCTGCCCGCGGCGATGCGCCGCCGACGGTTCCGCCCGGGCAAGGTCTGGGTCGTCGTCTATGACATCCAGCGCCTCCAGGGTGGCGCCCTCAAGCCGGTCCAGTATCCGGACGACGGCCTGGCCCGGTCGCTGCGCGCGGGGGGCCTGGGCGCCCTGCTCGACGGCGGCGGGCTGGCCCGGCCGGCGTCGGCCCCGCCCAGGGGACGTTGACAACGCGAGAGGACCCGACATGGCCCCGGCCGAAGCCCTCGCCCCCGATCCCGCCCGCGTGGCGACCCCGACCGTCGAACCGGCCCGCGCCCGCCGCGTGGCGCTGCTCTGCCTGGGGGCGCCCGCGGCCGCCGTGATCCTGATCTTCCTGCTCCAGCTCGGCCTGACCGACCGGCTCGAGGGCGAGTCCGCCTGGGTCGCCCTCTGGATCGCCGTAAACCTCGCCCTGCCGCCGCTCGTGTTGGCGACGCCCGTCCTGGCGAGTCTCCGCCTGATCGGCCCGGGCGCGGGGTCGGTCGGACGGGGCCGGTCCCGGCTGGCGTGGGGGCTGGCCGCGGCCTCGGGCGTCGCGATGGCCCTCTGCTATCTCGCGGCGCAGGCGCTGCTGGTCAACAGCCCGCTGCCCATCGCCCTGTTCCGCCTCGCCCCGATCGTCCTGCTGCCGCAGCTCGCGGCCTTGTGGCTGCTCGCGCCCGCCATCCCGCGGTTGCCGGCCCGTTGGTTCCCCGCGCCCCGACCCGATGTCGCCGACGGGCCGCCGCCGACGGGCGTCGGGCCCGTGTCGGTCTTCCTGTCGTACGCCCACGGCGACGAGGCGTTGGTGGACGTGGTGCGGAGACAGCTCGCCGTCTACGAGAACAACGGCTGGGTCGACGACTGGTACGACCGGAAGCTCGTCCCCGGCGACAAATGGGAGCCCGAGATCGACCGGAGGCTGGCGACCGCCGGCGTGATCGTGCTGTTCGTCAGCCCCGACTTCCTCGCGTCGAAGTATGCCTACTGGAACGAGACGCAGGCGGCCTTGAGGCGGCACGAGGCGGGCGAGGCCCGCGTCGTCCCGGTGATCCTTCGTCCCTGCGATTGGCGAGAATCCCCGCTCGGTGGGCTCCAGGCCGTGCCCAAGGACGGCAAGCCCGTGAGCACCTGGCCCGACCAGGACGAGGCGACCCTCGACGCCGCCCGGGGCGTCCTGAACGCGATCCGCAAGTTCGCCATCGCCCGTGCCGCGGCCGGCGGTGAGTCCGGTGCGGCGACCGCCTGAGTTCGACGGCCTTGACCCGTTCCTCCTCGGAACCGGCTCGTTTCCTGGCGCCGGGACTGCGCGGATGACGCGGACGCCGGCCGGCGTCCGCGCGGCGGAGCCGCACGAGCCGGCCCGCGGCGACCAAGCCTTTTTCCCGGAATTGCTGCCGGTTTTCGACCGGGATTCCAACTATGGGGGTAGCGGCTCCTCGCGGGAGGGGCAGCGTCCGCGCGGTGAGGGCAGAGGATGGACGTGACCGGCCCCGTGGCTCCCCGAAACGATCGACATCCCGACGAGGACAGCCCCGGGCTCGTCCGCGGGCCGGCGCGGAACGAACCGAAAGGGGGAGCGGCGCGGCGCGAACACCGCATGCCGTTGTTCGGCACCCGACCCCATGAGAATGGGGTGGCACGCCCAGCCAGGGCGTGGCTGGACCCGGGGACCACGCCCTGCCAGGGCGTGCCACCCACCCACAACCCAGGATCGACCCGAAGGCCATCTTCCGAGCAAACGAACCCAAAAATGAGCAAGAGAGGGCGAGTCTGCCGATCGGGCAGGGTGGGGCTCCGGGACAGGATGCAAGGGCTTCGGGATCGAGGGACGAATCGAAATGAAAACGGGTGGCACGCCCTGCCAGGGCGTGGTCGGGCGCGCAGACCACGCCCTTGCAGGGCGTGCCACCCACTCACTCCACTCCACTCCACTCCACCCAGGAGCGACTCGCGATCCATTTTCAGAGCCAACGAACCCACGGGGAGAGGACGTTGCGCCGAACGAACCCAACATTGGGGGGGATGGGCCGAGTTTCACGGCAAGGCGGCGCCGATCGGCGCCCTCCCGGCGCGAATCAAAGCCACTTCGGGGGGTCGTCGCGGAAAAACGAACCCAACATTGGGAGGTCTGGGGGATCGGCAAGGGAGATCGGGGTTGGACGGGGGACGCTGGATGCTGGCCGGCCGCGGCGCGGAACGAACCGAAGGAGGGGGCCAGGCATCGCGGCGCGGAACGAACCGAACGGGGCGTTGGGGGAGGTGGGCAAGGTTTACCGGGGGATCGAGTCGGCGCGGAACGAACCGAAGGACGGGCGTGCCGCGCCCAAAACGGACCCGATCGCGGCGAGGGTCGGCGGGCCTTCGGGGGAGATGGGGGATGGGCGAGGGGGGATGGGGGTTGGCGGACCTCGGCGCGGAACGAACCGAACGGGGCCATGGAGGGGGTGGGCAAGGTCTGCCGGCGGTGGGAGTTGGCGCGGGTCGGCTGGCTGTCCCGAAGGTCCCGTCGCCGCGGAGTCGCACCTTGCCGATCTTGAGGGTGCGACGATCACTTTCCGAACAGATCCAGGTCGACGACGCCGGCCATCGTCTTGTACCCTTCGGGGCCCGGGTGGAGGTGGTCGCCGCCGTCCGCCGCGGCGGCGAGCCGCGAAGGCTTCCGGGGGTCGCGGGTCGCCGCGTCGAAGTCGATGACCGCGTCGAAGTGACCCGGCGCGCGGACCCAGGCGTTGACCTCCTGGCGTGCGGCCTCGAGCCCGGCGCCGAAGTAGAACGAGCCCTCGCAAGGCAGGATCGTCGCCCCATAGACCTTGATCCCGCGGGCATGCGCACGCAACACGATCTGTTCATAAGAACCGATGACGTCGCGGGCGGTCGCCGAGCGCGTCCCCAGGTCGTTGATCCCCTCCAGCACGATCAACCAGCGCACGACGGGCTGCGCCAGGACGTCGCGGTCGAGGCGCGCCAGGGCATTCGGGCCCAGGCCGTCGTTCAGGAGGCGGTTGCCGCCGAGTCCCTGGTTCAGGACGCCGACGCGGGCGGTCCGCTCGTCGTCGTGCAGGCGGCGGGCGAGGTGGTCGGTCCAGCGGCCGTTGCCGTCGGTCGGCGAGCCCCGGCCGTCGGTGATCGAGTCGCCCAGTACCGCCACGGCGGCGGCGCCGGGGTCGGGGGCATCGACGTCGACGCCGCAGAGGTAATACCAGTGCGGGACGCGGGCCGACGTCGGCAGGTCGGGTTCCGTCGCCGCGTCGCCGCCTTGCAGATACGACGTGCAACGGGCCCCCGGGTGGCCGGTGACGGCGGCCGTCGGGTCCTTGACGCGGACCGTCACCGCGAGGTCGGCGAGCGGGGCCAGGTCGAAGTCGACCGGGTCCGACACCATCGGCGCCCCCCGAGGGATCGTCACCGAAGGCCGTCCGCCGAACGTGAGGGGCTTGCGGCTCTCGGCTCGGATCGCGGCCCCGCCGGTAGGCGTGGCCACGGACGCGGAGAGGATCGTCAGGGGTTTCGCCCCGAACGCGTTGGAGAACCGGACCCTCAGGCGGCTCCCGCCCAGCGACACATGGACGACCTGGCGGAGTGTGGCGTCGGCCAGGCCCGGCGCGGGGGGCATGTTGGCCGGCTCGGTCCGCTGGGGCGAGGCGGCCCACGTCCCCACCCAGCGGCCCTCGCCGCCCCGCGCACCGGCCCCGGTCAGGAAGACGAACGCCAGCGCCAGGATGCCCACCGGGCGGGGGCGACGGATGCGGTTCCTCATCGGCGAACTCCGGAACTCACTCGTTGCTCGCTGCGCCCGTCGCCGGGGCGTCCTTGAGCTTGATGTAGCGGTCGGCGAATGCCAGGAACGTCGGCCAGTTCGGGCCGGTGGTGTGGCCCCCCTTGTGCTGCCGGAAGGCGAGCTCGCCGTCGACCAGACCCGTCTCGATCTCGGGGAACTCCGACGTCCCCAGGTCCTTCTTGCCCAGCAGCTTGAAGACCGGCCCCGCGGCGACGGCCGCCATGAAGCTGCCCCGCTGGTCGACCCATTGGCCCTCGGCCCCGAGGCCGGTCGAGGCGCCGTAGCTGATGAACGTGGGCCGCGGCGCGCACAGGGCGATCAGCTCGTGGGCGTCGACCGGCAGGTCGTTCGGCGTCAAGGGGCCGCCGTACTTGAGGAAGTTGCCGGCCATCCAGTGGTACTCGCCGGAGCCGGTGAGGTTCTCCACCAGCTCGCCGAAGTTGCGGCGGTGCAGCTTGGCCCCGCCCTCGCCCGAGGAGCCGATGAAACCGATGGCGAACCGCTGGTCATAGGCCATCGTCACCAAGGCCGCCTTGCCGTAGCGCGACAGCCCCTCGATGCCGACCTGCTTGGCGTCGACGGCCTTGTCGGTCTCGAAGTAGTCGAGCGCGCGGCTGGCGCCCCAGGCCCAGGCGCGGAGCGAGCCCCAGTCCTCCGGCTTGCGGGGCTGCCCTCTGTTGCAGAGGCCGATGATCCCCTTGGTCAGGCCCGCGCCGTTGTCGGCCTGGATGCTGTTGGGGACGATGATGGCGTAGCCCCATCCCCTGGCCAGGACCTGTTGCTGCCAGGTCGGGCCGGGCGGCCGCGGGGGCGCGGCCTTGGGCGTCGCGCCGGCGGCGGCCGGTCGGGGTCGCATCGGGCCGAAGCCCCCGAAGCCGAACTCCATCATCACGGGCACCGGCCCCCTGGCGTCGGCGGGGGTCGTCAGGGTGAGCTGGATGTCGACCGTGATCTGCGGGCATTTCGAGTTGTCGACGTGCCCGACGAGCCGCTTGGTGACGGCCGGGATGTCGCCGACTTTCTCCCGCTTCGTCTCGGCGACCTCCCACGTCACCTTCGGCGTGTCCCCGGGGACGCGGCCGTAGACCTCGCGGTCGAAGTCCTCGACGATCTCCGGCCGGCGCTTGTTCCACCACGACTCGGGCGTCGTGACCTTCGTCCCGTCCTTGCAGACGAGCGGGTCGGGGAGGATGAACGCCTTGACCTTCGACTCGTCGTAGTTGGCGGCGTTCGGCGCGTTGCGGTTCATGCCGTTGGCGCCCTCGCGGAGTGACTTGATCCCCAGCGCCTCCATCATCAGCTTGTGGTCTTGCTGGGCCGTCAATTGCAGGGGAGCCGGCTCGGCCGGCTTCGAATCCTGCGCGAAGGCCGGGACGGCGAGTGCGGTCAGCAGCGCGGCGAGGATGAGCCTTGGCATGGGAGGTGCCCCGGGAGCTAGAGGAGAACGCGAGCGAACATGGAACATACACGACCCGCGAGCGGAATGCGCGGGCTCGCGGCCCCGCTCCTCTTCGAATCAGCGTCGATTCAGGGGGCCAGGGACCGCAGATAGGCGACGAGGTCGGCAAGCTGCTCGGGCGTCAGGTTCGCGACGATCCCCTCCGGCATGGCCGACGTCTCCTGCCGTTTGCGTTCCTCGATGTCCGGCCGCTTCAGCACGCGCGGGGCGCCGGAGGGCTCGCGGACCTGCACGGTCGTGGCCGCCTCGCCGACGACGAAGCCGGTGACGACCCGGCCGTCGGCCATCGCGAAGGTGTAGGCCTCGTACCCCTGCGCGATCTTGGCGCTCGGCTTCAGGATCGACTCCACGAGCTCGGCGGAGCTGGAGCGCTTGCCGATATCCACGAGGTGCGGCCCCTTCGGCGACTGGCCGTCGGCGACGGAGTGGCAGGCACGGCACGACTGCGCGGCGAAGAGGGCCTTGCCGCGCCCCGCATCCCCGCCGGCCTGGAGCGCCCGCCGCGCCGCGACTTCATAGGTCATGTTGCCGATCTGATCCGGGTTGTTCGGGTCGGCCTTCGCGAGGATCACGCGGATCTCCTCCTCGGCCTTCGGCCGATCGGTCACCGAGTCGGCGGGCAGCCCTTCGAGGCGGACCCGACGCCGGGCGAGCTCGCTGCGGAGGAATGTCACGGTCTCGGCGTCGCCGTCGAGGACGGCGGCCTTGAGGACCGAGGCGATCCGCGCGCTGCATTCCCACCCTCGGGGGTCGAAATACGGGCCGGTCGTGTCGGGCCGGATGCCCCACCAGCTCCCGTCGTACTCGACCTCGCGGTGATAGAGACGCACCAGCGTGGCCAGGATCTCGCGACGCGCCTCGAAGGAGCGAGCGGTGGCCAGCTTCTTGATCAGCCCCTCGACGGCCTTCGGCTCGTGCAACGACCGCAAGGCGCGGAGGGCCCCCTCGCGATGCGGGCCGTCGATCGCGTCGAGGCAGGCATCGACGGCCCGCAGCGAGACCAAAGCCCGCACGGCCAGGTGCGGCACGGCACGGTCCGGGTCGGGCTGGGCATGCACCGGCCTCGCCGTCGGCATCGCCGAGCCCTCGGGGCGCGAGGTCAGCGGGATGATCCTGGGGGCCGCCGCGACGTCACCCAATCGCCCGAGCGCGATCACGGCCTGCGCCCGGACGCGGGGCGAGGGGTCGGCCAGCGCGGCGAGGAACGTCCCGGCGTCGACGCCGTCGAGCTGCGACTTCCGATCGGCCAGGGCCCTCAGCGCGAACTCGCGGAGGGAGTCATCCGCCGCGAGCTTGCGCAAGGGGTGGTGCGACCCGACGCCGTCGAGCTGCTTCAGCGCGAAGAGGGCCGCGACCCGCCCGGGCAACGGCTTGGACGCGTCGGCCGCGAGGCCGATCAGGAGCCGCGACGACTCCGGCGACGGGCCGCGACGCAGGACCTCGCGTTGGCAATGGAAGCGCGAGGCGGCGTTCGGGCCGCACAACCCGTCGATCAGCTCGCCGGTCGTGGATCCCTTCGGATCGACGGGCGGGGTCGGCCTCCAGCCGGGGGGCGTCACGCAGGCGAGGAACCCGACCTGCGGGCCGACGTAGACGCTCGCCTCGCCCCCGCGCCAGCTCGCCACGAAGAGCCGGCCGTCGCCGCCGACGTCCATGCCCGTGGGCCGGGGGATGGTGAGGAAGACGGAATGGCTCGCGCGGAAGCTGGCCCCGGCGGGCTTCAGGTCGTGCCGGTAGACCTCGCTCCGGCCCCAGTCGCCGGTGAGGAGCACGCCGCGATACGACTCGGGCCAGCGCTCGTCCTGGAGGGACAGGGCGCCCGTCCCGCCCCCCTGGCCGAAGGCGCCCAGGGGCGGCATGATCTCGTCGGGGAAGTTCGCGAACCGCTGCGTGTAGCCGTAGTCGGCGGTCTGGATCAGGTGGCTCACGCGCACGTCCCACCCCGCGCCGTCGTTGGTGTTGTCGCGCGTGAAGAGGTTCATGAAGGGGTCGATCGCGATGGCGAACGGGTTGCGCAGGCCGATGGCGAAGACCTCCAGCTCGTTGCCGTCGGGCCGGACGCGGAGGATGCCGCCGCCCCGTTGCGACAGGGTCGTGCCATCCTTCCCCTTCGCGCGGTGGAACCCGTAGTCGCCGACGGCGATGTAGATCCAGCCGTCCAGGCCCATGCGGATGCCGTTGGTCGTGTGGTCGCCGCCCCGCTCGTCGATCATGCCGGTCGTCAGGCCGGAGACGAGCACGTCCTGCCGGTCGGACGCGCCGTCGCCGTCCTCGTCGCGGAAGACGCTCAGCAACGGCGGGTGCAGGACCCAGACCTTCCCGTCCGTGGCGATCACCCCCCGCGGATGCTCCATCTCGGCGAACACGTTCACGCGGTCGGCCTTGCCGTCGCCGTCCTCGTCGACGCAGCGCACGACCCGCCCGCCCCCCGGCGTCCGGCCGAGCGACCCCTGCTCGTCCACGGCCACGAAGACGGCGCCGTCGGATGCGACCGAGACGGCCACCGGATAGCCGACCCTCGGAGGCGCCGCGAACAGGCTGACATGGAACCCCGGAGGCGCCTCGACGACCTCGCCGATCGTCTTGTCGTCGACCGGCTTCGGCGGGGCGCCTCCGCCCGGGGGGCCGAAGTTGAACTGCGGCCGGTAGCCGTCCTTCTTCCCGGCGACCTGATCGGCGACCGAGAGGGACCGCCTCTCGACGAACGTCCGCAGGTCGGGGGCCGTCGGGGCCCCCGGCGGGCCGAACCCGACGGGCGGCTCCGCACGCTCGGCCCGCGCCGCGGCCTCGCGCCCGAGGATCGCCTTCGTCGCCCCTTCGAGGTCCGCCACGTCGGCCAGGAGGCGTCCCTTGCGGAAGACGGTCGTGGCCAGCTCCTTGACGACCTTCCGATGGGCTTCGCGCACGTCCGGGATGGCGAGCAGTCGGTCGGCCAGCCGGTTCTGGCCCCCATACGGGCGGGCGAGGCTCATGTCGATGAGCTGATCGGCCGAGCCCATCATCGGGAAGTTCGCGAAGGAGAGCTCCTGGTCGCCCGGGATGAAGACGAATCGACGAGACTTCGGGTCCAGGAACAGCGCGTAGTTGTACCCGAGCGTGAAGAAGCCGTCGGCGTTCGCGATCAGCGCCTGGACGGCCATGAACCGCAGGAATTCGTCGACGTCGAGGAACGAGGCGATCTCCTTGCGGAACCGCTCGTCGTCCCCCTGCTGGACGAGGCGGACGAATTCGATCAGGCGCCGCGCCTCGTCGGGCGTCGGCTCGGCCAGGGGCCGGTAGGGGCCGCGGTATCGCTCCCAGTCGTCGCCGAGGAAGTCGAGCCCGCGGAGCCCTTGCGGCCTCAGGAGCAGGCCCGTGTCGGTGCCGAAGCGATCCTTCAAGAAGGCCCGGTCGACGGGCTCGACGAGGGTGTACAGGCCGAGGTACGCCTTCTCGTGCTCGCCGGGGACGCTCAGCGTCACCTCGGCCAGGGCCGTGCGGGGCGCGGGCACACCGGCCTCGCGGAAGAGGGCGAAGGCGAGGGCCTCCCGCGACTTCGAGGGGTCGAGCGCCCCGCCCTGGAGCTGCAACGCGTGCAGGCCGTGGAACCCGGCGTCATCGGCGCGGCCCAGGTCGACGAGGAAGGAACGCTTCAGGCCCCCGGCCGACGCCATGTACGAGGCATTCCCCGCGTAGCGGAGGCCGATGCCCTGGAAGGTCTTGCCCTCCGCGGCGACCGCCCCGCGCGCCCACGGGAACTCGACGCCGAAGCGGTTCCGGTCGCTTGCCCGCTCGCCGGGCTTCTTCGGCCGAGGGGTGGGCGGTGGGCCTCCCGGAACCCCGGCCGGGGCCGGGGGCTGCATCGCCCGATACTCGTCCGCGGGGACCTCGATGTGGAGGCGCACGACCCTGGTCAGGCCGAAGAAGCCCCGGTCGTCTGCCTTCCCCTTGGCGTCCCCGTCATCCGGGGCCCCCGACCGCGTCGCGACCGCGCCGACGAGGAGGATCGCGGAGCAGATCAGGGCCGTGGCCAGGGCGAGGGCTCGTCGACGCATCGGGTGACCTCACGAGGCGATGACCGGGGGGCGCACGAGGGGCCGTCTTCTCTCGGGCGGCGGCACCATCGGGCTGCCGACGACGCCCCTCTGAGGAACAGATGCGACCCGCGGCCGGATGTCGCGCGCCCGTCGCGCGTTTTCCCGGAATCGCACGTTTCGGGGGGCGCCCAAGCGGGACGCTCCGGCGGGATTCCGGGGGTGCCGCGAGCAGGCCCTCCAGCCGGGCCGACGATCGCTCGAGCTCGGCCGCCAGCGATCGTTCCCGGTCGGCGTCACGCGCCTGGGCGTCGAATCGTCGGGCCGAGGCCGCCAGCGCGTTCGCCAGGATGGCGCGGAGCCACGCGAGCCACTCGCCTTCGGTCCGACCCCGGAATTGGTCCCGCCGCTCGTGGGCCTGGAGGATCGCCTGCTGGACGACGTCCGAGGCGTCGAGCTTCGCGCGGAGGCGGCCGCCCAACTGGAGCCGGACGAGCAGCAGGAGGTAATCGCGGTGGTCCTCGATCGGGCGGAGGTCGTCGCGAGCGGTCGTTCGCATCGTCCCGCGTCCTCGTGGGCCGTCGCCCCGGCGTCCCACCATCCCCGTCGGCCCCGCCTTTAAGGTACGGCAACGCCGCCCCGCGCCGATAGCTCCACGTCGGGGAGGATCGAGTCGGACCGCCGACGCATCCGCGGGTGGCCCCGGTCGCTCGCCATCCGCGCACTCGATAGACAATTATCTCCGTTAATGAATGTCATTTCTCGATCCGGAGGCCCTTGGCCGTTGAAAGAGGCGGGATCGCCGGGGAGAATAGCCCGACCGGACCCACTCGGGCGGCCGACCCTCGCCGCGACGCGAGCCCGAGGCGAGTCGGGCAAGGGCCCGTACCCGGGAGCCTCGTGCCATGCCCCACGTCGTGACCCAGCCGTGCTTCTCGTGCAAGTACACCGACTGCGTCGTCGTCTGCCCGGTGGACTGCTTCTACGAGGGGGCGGAGATGCTCTTCATCCACCCCGAGGAATGCATCGACTGCGAGGCATGCCCGCCGGAATGTCCGGTTGATGCAATTTATGAAGACGAGCACGTCCCTAAATTGTGGGAGGGATTCATCGTGCTGAACGCCGAGCAGGCGCCGCTGCTCCCCAAGATCACGGAAAAGAAGGCCGCCATCGATTAATCTTTTTTGAAGAACATACCCGTATGGATTCCAGGATAACTCTCGTGGCGCCCGACCGGCTGTGCCGGACGCCGGGCTGGCGGGGCACGACGAACGTCGTCCACGTCGTCCTCCACGGGGGCGACCGGGCGAGCGACTCGGTCATCCGGCTCTTCCCGCACGTCCAGACGCAGTGGGGGCTCTCGATCCAGGCGCCATACAGCCCCCCGCGTTGCGACGGCGGGGCGGGCGGCCGGGGGCTTCGATGCTCGGTCTCCTGCGACGGGGCGATCGTCGACCCGTATTGTCTGGCCGGCCCGGGCGTCCGACCCGGTCCCACGGCCTTCGCGCCGATGACCCGGCTCGCGGACGGGTCCTTCGCCGCGTCCTTCTACGTCCGTCCGCCTCCTTCATGGGCCGGGGGGCTCCGGCTGATCGCCCGCGTCTGGTCGGGGGTCCTGGTCGTCGCCGAGGCCACCCGATCCGTCGGGACGGCTTCGATGGGGGGGGCCGAGCCGCGAACCGCGTCCGCGCCGGCATTCGCCAAGATCTTCGTCTCCTACGCGCGGGAGGACCTGGAGATCGTCCGGATCTTCGACTCCGTGGCGACGGGGACGGGGCTGTTCGACGTCTGGTGGGACCTCAAGTGCCTGCGGGCGGGCGAAGACTGGTCCGGGCGCATCTTCGAGGAGATCCTGTCCGCCGAGAGTTTCCAGCTCCTCTGGTCGATCGCCGCGAGCCGCTCGCGGCACGTCCGGCGGGAGTGGCGGTTCGCGTTGGCGCGCCGGGGGACCTCTTTCGTCCGGCCGATCTACTGGCGAGATCCGCTCGTGAAGCCCCCTCGCGAGCTCTCCCGGCTCCATTTCGCCCGGATCTCCCTGTCGACGTCCGACCGGGTCCCATGAGGGCCGCGACTCATCTCCCGGGCAGTTCCGCGGGTCGCCCCGGTGTCTCGCCCATCGTGGCGCCGCAGCCGCAGGGCGCGCCCGGGCCCCACGACGACCTCTCGTCGCTGCGCGACCCGGACGCCCGCGGGCGTCCGGGCCACCCGCGTAACTGTCCGCGGCGCCCGTCAACTGGCCGTCGACGTCATACGAGTTGGTGACGGTGTTCAGCACGTGGCCGGCGTTGTCGTACCACGTCTGCCCGGCCTGCCGGCCGCCGGAGTCGTAGGAATAGGTGACGCGGCGACCGTCGCGGTCGGTCGTGTCGGTCAATTCCCCGCCCGAGTCATAAACGTATGTCGCATTCGCGGGTGGCCCGGACAACTTTCCGAAGTTGTCCGGGCGACGAAGCCGCAAGAGGCCGTTGACAACATCCCGCCTCGGGTCGCGGTCGGGCCAACTCGGAGCCTCTCGTCGCTATCGCGACCCGGACAACTTCGGAAAGTTGTCCGG